>NZ_JBEZDU010000018.1:0-239647 GCF_040648495.1 Nonomuraea sp. NPDC049129
CTCGGCGCTGCAGAACGCCGCTTCCATCGCGGCGCTCTTCCTCACCACCGAGGCGGTCATCGCCGAGAAGCCCGAGAAGACCCCTGCCGCCCCCGTCGGCGGAGACATAGAGTTCTAGGCCGGATCGTCGGGTGGGACCGCTCAGCATTACCTGGTCCCACCCAATCCGGAGCGCTGCTCACCCGGTGAGCCGTCGGTGAGCGTGCGGTGAGCCACTGCCGCCACTGTTGAGCCATCGCCGGATCCGCCGAGGGCCGGCCGCTGAACGAGGAGCAGAGATGAACAGTCTGACCGGCAAGACCGCGCTGGTGACCGGAGGATCCCGGGGAATCGGCCGGGCGGTCGCGCTGCGACTGGCCGCCGAGGGCGCCCTGGTCGCCGTCCACTACGGCGACAACGACGACGCGGCCAAGCAGACAGTGGCGCGGATCGAGCAGGCAGGCGGCCGGGCGTTCGCCGTGCAGGCCCGGTTCGGCGACGATGGCGCGGTGGACCGCCTGTTCGAGAGCCTGGCCGAGGGGCTGGCCAGCAGCGGTCTGGCCGAGGGACCGGCGGGCGGCGGCCTGGACATCCTGGTCAACAACGCGGGCATCGGCTCGGTCAACCCGATCGCGCAGGTCACACCGGAGGAGTTCGGCAGGCTGCTCACGATCAACGTCAGCACACCGTTCTTCGTGATCCAGCGCGCGCTGCCGCTGCTGAACGACGGCGGCCGCATCATCAACATGGGCTCGGTGGCCAGCCGCTTCGCGGTCTCCACGCAGATCGCCTACAACCTCAGCAAGGCGGCACTGGAGTCGATGGCCCCGTCCCTGGCCAATGAGCTCGGCAGGCGCGGCATCACGGTGAACACGGTCGCGCCCGGCGCGGTGCGTACCGACATGACCGCGGGCTACAACACCATCCCCGAGGCGGTCGCCGCGATCGAAGCGATCACCGCGCTCGGCCGGCTCGGCGAGCCCGAGGACGTCGCGGACGTCGTCGGCTTCCTGGCGGGCCCGCAGGGCCGATGGGTGACCGGCCAGACCATCGACGTCTCGGGCGGCACCTACCTCGGCCCGATCGCCACGGCATGACGCATTCCCCGGGGATCAGCTAACCGCCCGCGGAACGCGGCCGTCGCGAAGCAGTCCGTCCATGAGGACCGCCAGCATTTGCCCGATACCGGCCCGGTCGGCGGGCGCCTGCTCGTGGGCCCAGGCGACACCGGCGGCGAGGCGCAGGATCGTCGAGGCGTCGATGTCATCCCGGACAGCGCCGTCGCGCTGGGCCGTTGCCACGAGTTCGTATGCCGCGGCGCGCATGGCATGGCAGGCCGAGTCCGATGGCGGCGTCTCGTTGTGGAGCGCCGTGGTGACGGTTGCCGCCAGCCCTCGATACGTCATGAGGTGGTCGACGAAGAGCTTCAACCAGGCCGCGAGCGCTTCGTGCGGCGAGCGCTCGGCCTGTAGCTCGGTGGCCGCGGCGGCGAGGGCCTGGTAGCGGTTGTCGAGGACGGCCTCCACCAGCGCCTCGCGGGTGGGGAAGTGGCGGTAAAGAGTGCCCGAACCCACGTCGGCGTCGCGGGCGATGTCATCGAGCGAGGCCTCCACGCCCGCGCGAGCGAACGCCGCGCTCGCCGCGGCGAGCAACCGAGCCCGATTGCGCTGCGCGTCTGCCCGCATCGCACGCGGTGCCCTCGTGTCGCTCATAGCTCCCCTTTCGGCCGAAGCGATTGTACCGGGGACTATCTCCGGATAGCATCACGCTTACCGGAGACAGTCCCCGGATATCAGTCGTCGGGTGCGCGGAGGTTTCGGTGGTGATCACAGAAGTGAAGGCGAAGCTGGGACGCGTGGGAGTGTGGCTTGGCGGGCCCCACGTGCACGGCACTCCGGTCGAGAGCTGGCGCAACGCCGTGAGGCGCATTGAACTTCGGCCCCGGTCGAACACACCGCACTTGTCCGTGAGGCTCTGGGGAGCGATAAGTTGCTCATCCCCGAGCAGGCGTTCATCATCGAACCCGATCCCGAGCAAGCCCGTGCCATCGCTCGACGGTATCGAGGCAAGACCGGCCCCGATTCGCCGTACACGCGCAACTGGTTACGTCTCGGCTACAGCCGGCAGGACATCGCCGACGGGGGAAGCGATCGGCTGGTCGACGCGCTGGTCGCTTGGGGCACCCCGGAGGCCGTCGCCGCGCGCGTTCAAGCGCAACTCGACGCCGGCGCCGATCATGTGCTCGTCCATCCCATCGCCGATGACCTGACCACGGCCATCAGGCAACTCGAACAACTCGCGTCCGCCTTGCCACGTGGATTCGTATTCGCGAACAGTTGAACCTCGGGCCCTACCAGGGCCCGAGACCCCGCTCCGGCGCTTCCCTGACGAATATGGGGAAGTAACGAACATGCGGTCACCATCTACCGGCACGCCCGGCGCGATCTCCTGGACCGTGGGCGACATCACGATCCACCGGGTGGACGAGATCGCCTTGCCTCCCCAGACCGGCGCCTGGCTGCTGCCCGGCGCCACCGCGGACGTCGTCGCGCGGCACGCCTGGCTGCGGCCCGACTTCGCCGACCGGGACGGCGTCCTGCGCCTGGTCAGCCAGAGCTTCGCGATCTCGGCCGACGGGCTGCGCATCCTGGTGGACACCGGGATCGGCAACGGCAAGACGCGGGCGAACCCGGCGTGGCACGACCTCCGGACCGGCTACCTCGATCGCCTCGTGGCCGCGGGCTTCCCGCCCGAGTCCGTCGACATGGTGATCCTGACCCACCTGCACACCGATCATGTCGGTTGGAACACCCGGGCGGAGGGTGGCGAATGGGTGCCGACCTTCCCCCGCGCCCGTTACCTGACCTCTCGCGCGGAGAGGGACTTCTGGGCCGGATGCGACATGGACGAGGCACGGCGGCAGATGTTCCGCGACTCCGTGCATCCGATCGAAGAGGCGGGGCTGCTCGACCTGGTACCCGTCCCGGCCGAGGTCGCCCTCGGCGTGCACCTGGTTTCCACGCCGGGTCACACCCCGGGTCACGTCGCGGTCCGGCTGACCAGCGGCGGCGAGAGCGCGCTGATCACCGGCGACTGCGTGCACCACCCCGTCCAACTGCTGTACCCCGACATCGGCAGCTGTGTCGACATCGACCCCGAGCAGGCCACGGCCACCCGCCGCGCCCTGCTCGCCTCGCTCGCCGGCACCGGCGCCCTCGTGCTGGGCACCCACTTTCCCCCGCCGACCGCGGGCCGCCTGATCGCCGACGGCCCGGCCTACCGGCTGGTGCCCGTCCCGCCAGCAGGGGAGCGTTCACCTAGTCGGCCAGAAGGCGGTCGACCAGGGCGTTGACGTAGTCGGGGGTGAGTGGGCCCGTGCCGAACAGGACGCGGACGTACATCGGGGCCAAGAGGTGGTCGAGGATGTCCAGGCCCTCGGGTGGACGTTCGCCGCGGTCTCGGGCGCGGTCCAGCATGCCCTGCAGTTGGCGTCCGCGTTCGGCCACGAACGCGTCTCTTGCCTGTACGCCGGCCTCTCCCCCGGTGGACAAGGCGATGACCAGGCGCAGCACCGCCAGCCCGTCGGGCCCGGTCACGTCGCGCGCGACGCCGGCCGCGTACGCGCGCAGGTCGCCTTCCAAACTGCCGGTATCCGGTATGGGCGAGGTGGTGGTGAGCCAGGTGATCGCCACGTCCGTGAGCAGGGCCTCCAGGGTGCCCCAGCGGCGATAGACGCTGGTGTCGGCCACTCCGGCGCGGGTGGCGACGTCACCGACGGTGAAGTTGCCGTGGCCGCGTTCGGCGATCAGATCGGTGACCGCGTGGTGCACTGCGGCTCGTACGCGGGCGCTGCGCCCGCCGGGCCGGCGTGTCGGCTGCTGTTCCACCATGCCCGCAGCTTAACGCAGTCACGACTTGCGTTTGCGAGTGATGGCGCCCTAAAGTCCCCCTAACGCAGTCGCTTGCTGCTTTAGGAGTGGCCATGCCCCCGCTGTTCTTTCCCGACAACCCTCAGTTCTGGTACGAGACCCTGCGCACCTTCGGGCACATCGCCTACGGCGGCGCCGACTTCGGCGAGGACGTGATCACCTGTCAGCGGATCACCGCCGGTGACTACGACAGCTGGCACGACGAGTGGCCGGCCACCGCCGACCGGGCGGCCACCGAAGGGCGCCAGGCGGCGGCGCTGTTCGCCCCGGTCATCCAGCCGGTGGAGATCCCGTACGAGGGCACCGTCCTGCCCGGCTACCTGTACCGTGCCGACGACTCCGCCACGGCCAGGCCGACCGTGGTCATGCACAACGGGTTCGACGGCACGGTGGAGGAGATGCACTTCTTCGGCGCGGCCACGGCCGTCGACGCGGCTACACCGTGCTGACCTTCGACGGCCCCGGTCAGCCGGGCACCCGCCACCATCAGGGCCTGATGTTCCGTCCCGACTGGGAGAACGTGGTCGGCCCCGTACTGGACCACGCCCTGACCCGCCCCGAAGTCGACGGCACCCGCGTCGCGCTGCTCGGCTGCAGCATGGGCGGCCTGCTCGCGCCCCGAGCCGCTGCCTTCGACCAGCGCGTCGCCGCGCTCATCGCCTTGGACGGGGTCTATGACCTGGGCGACATCTCCACCGCGCCCCTCCCCTTTGCCCGCGCCGAGGCCGAGCGCCGTCTGCGTGCCGAGCACGATCCGGAGCTGGACGCCATCATGACGGCGTCCATGGCCGCCGCGCCCATGCTGCGCTGGGCCGTCGAGCACGGCATGTACGCCATGGGTAGCGAAACCCCGCGCGCGTTCGGCGCCGCCTACCTGGACTACCACCTGCGCGACGGCATCGCCGAGAAGATCGCCTGATCCCCCGCTCCCTTCCTGGAGAACGACATGACCATCGCCATGATCGACCGCGCTCTCGACATGACCGCCGCCATCGTCAAAGGCATCACCGACAGCCGGCTCCACGCTCCCACCCCCTGCGCCGGCTGGGACGTGCGTACAGAGCTCAACCACATGGTCGGCGGCATGCGCGTCTTCGCCGCCGAGCTCACCGCGACCGACGCGGGCGGCGAGCACGAGGATGACTGGCTCGGCACCGACCCGCGGGCCGCCTTCGCCACCGCGGCCGACCTCGACCGCGCCGCCTGGCATCGCCCGGCCGCCCTCGACACCACCGTACGTTTGGGGTTCGGGGCCGTACCGGGGCCGATGGCCGCCCTCATCCACCTCACCGAAGTCCTCGTCCACGGCGTCGACCTGGCGCTCGCCACCGATCAGGAGCATCTCGTCGACGAACGGTCGTGCGGCGAGCTGCTCACGATCATGCACGGCATGGACTTCGACGCCTTCCGCCGCCCTGGCATGTTCGGCCCCTCGGTCCCCGCCCCCGCCGACGCCCCCGCACACCGGCAACTACTGGCCTTCCTCGGCCGCGACGTCCCAGCCCGCCGCCGGCGATGAGTTCGCGGCACGCGGCCGGTCTACCCTTCCGACCACACGTCAACGGGAGGTAGCCGTGACAGCAGCGCGACACACAGCCAACCAGCGGTTGCAGAGCCTGGAAGTGCTCGTCGGGGAGTGGGACATGGAGGCATCGATCGACGGGCAGCCGATGGGCCGGTGCACGGCGATGTTCACCTGGCACGACAGCCGGGGATTCCTCATCATGCGCGTCGACCCCCCTCAGGCGATCGCCCCGGAATGGCAGGAGAGCTCGCCGTTTCCGATCGATGCCGCCATCGGTCTCGACGACCACAGTGGGGCCTTCGCCATGCTGTACGCCGATGCGCGGGGAGTCTGCAGGATCTACCAGATGAGCTTCGAGGACGGTCACTGGGAGATGCGGGGACAGGCAGGGCCGGGCTTTCATCAGCGCTTCGAGGCAACGATCCGTGGCGACGGCCGCCTTGTCACCGGACGATGGGACGCCTCCAGCGACGGCGAAACCTGGAAGCCTGACTTCGAGGTCACCTACGCGAAGAGGTGAGGCGGGTTCGCAGGCCGAATCGCCCAGCGGTATCGGCAGGCCACGACCGACCTCTGGGAGGGCGCCGAGCTCTCTCGCCCGACCTCATGACCACAGTCGGCGCCCACCCACGGCCGCGCGCCCGACCTCCTGCCCGAAGGGCGCCCCACCCCGTGGCCGCGCGCGTCCGACCTCGTGGTCACAGGGACTGAAGCAATCCGCTGCCGGTCAGCCGATGGGTGGGGCGGATCAGCCGTTCGGGGGGCGGAGAGTTGAGCCGCTGATTCATGCCACGGGTTGATGTGTGCCGTGCCGCCTGCTTGAGAGGCTGACGACCTCCAATCGGAAAGGGGCGAGTCACATGTCAGAAGTGGGCGACGGGCGTACGAGCCTGCCGGGCGCCGCAGCGGTGAGTCGTCGTGGACTGCTTGCCGGTGCGGGTGCCGCGGCGGGCACGTGGGGTGCCGAGGCGGCGTTGGCGCAATCGGGCGCGGCGGGGCCTGCTGCGGCGGAAGCGGAAGCGGCGATATTCGGGCCGGTGACAGTACGTCCGGGGGACTTTCGCTACGACAACCTGTTGCGTGGCAACAACTTCCGGTTCGTCGGCCGGCCGGAGGAGATCCGCGTGGTCGGGTCGACCGATCAGGTGGTGCGCGCGGTGTCGGAGGCGGTGCGGTCCGGCCGACGGGTCGCGGTGCGCAGCGGCGGGCACTGCTTCGAGAACTTCACCGCCGATCCGGCGGTCCGGGTGCTGCTGGACCTCTCGCCGATGGACGCGGTCGGCTATGACGCCGACCGTCGGGCGTTCGCCGTGCAACCCGGAGCCAACCTCGGTCAGGTGTACCGGACGCTGCTCAAAGGCTGGGGCGTGACGATCCCTGGGGGCAGTTGCCCGGAGGTGGGTGCCGGTGGGCACTTCGCGGGCGGCGGATACGGACCGCTGTCCAGGCGCTACGGCTCGGTGGTGGATCACCTGTACGGCGTGGAGGTCGTGGTGGTCGACCGCGACGGCACCGCCCGCGCGGTGGTCGCCACCCGCGAGCCGGACGACCCGCGCCGCGACCTGTGGTGGGCGCACACCGGTGGTGGCGGCGGCAACTTCGGCGTGGTCACCCGCTACTGGCTGCGCTCCCCCGGCGTCGCCGGCACCGACCCGTCCCAGCTGCTGCCGGCGGCGCCGCAGCGGATGCTGCAGCACGTGGTCATCTGGTCCTGGGAGCATATGACCGAAAAGGCACTTACCGGGCTGCTGCGTAACTTCGGGACCTGGCATGAGCGCAACAGCGCGCCCGGCTCTCCGCACGCCGGGCTGTACGGGATCCTCCAGCTGTCGCACCGCGCCGGCGGAACCGTCATGCTGGTCGCGCAGATCGACGCGGACCTCCCCAACGCCGACAGCATGGTGACCGGCTTCGCGTCCGCGGTGACCGCTGGCATCGACCTCACACCGGCGCTCGACATCCGGCGGACGATGCCCTGGTTACACCGGATGACCTGGCCGGGCAGCGGCGAGCCGGGTGACGTGATCATCCGGCGATACAAGATCAAGGCCGGCTACCTGCGACGATCATTCACCGAGACCCAACTCGCGGCCGTCCATCGCAACCTGACCAACTCCACCGGTGGGCCCAACGCCGGCATGCTGCTCATCGGCTATGGCGGCCAGGTCCGTGCGGTAGCGCCAGGGGCCACCGCGATCGCCCAGCGAGACGTGGTCATGAAGGCGGTCTACCAGACGATCTGGGAAGACGAAAAGGACGACAAGGCCAACCTCGCCTGGGTCCGCGGCTTCTACCACGACGTGTACGCCGAGACCGGCGGTGTGCCCGTGCCCGGCGAGGTCAACGACGGTTCCTACATCAACTACCCGGACGCCGACCTGGCCGACCCGGCGTGGAACACCTCAGGTGTGCCCGCGCACACGCTCTACTACAAGGACAACTACCCACGCCTCCAACGGGTGAAGGCCCGGTGGGACCCGCGCAACGTCTTCCGGCACGCCCTGGCCATCGAGCCTCCTCAGGCGGGCTGAGCCGCGTAGGGACGTGCCGATGTGGAGGTTAGATTCCCCGCTCGGGGGCCAGCGACGGATGTGGAGGCCGCGGATGTGCGATCCAGCGACACGGTGGCCCGTACCGGTGACCGTCGGCCCGTATGCCTTGCTGACGCTTCTGGCTGGTGTCACCGTGGCCATCAAGCGGTCGGCGGGCGCGTCCCCGCTCGTCGACCTAGTGCTGTGCGCGTTGCTGGCGGCGTGGATGCTAGGGGTCTTCACACTCCGTCCCCCCTGGCGCGAGCGTGTGCCGGTGATGGCCGTGTTCTTCACCGTGCTGATCCTGCTCACGGCGATTCTGGTGGTCAGGGACCCGTGGTTCGGGTTTTTCACCCCTGTCGGATACATCTACGCCTTCCGGGTGCTGCGCTGGCCGTGGCAACCGGCCGGCGTCGCGGCGGTGGCGATGGTGGCGGGCACGGCGCAGGCGTACGACGTGGACAAGACCACACCCGTGGGGCTGATCACGTATGTGGCTGTCATGGCTGCGAATGTGATCCCTATGTGTGGCTTCGCCTGGTTCGCTCGGCGTAGTGCCCAGCAGAACGACGAGCGCAAGCGGGCGCTGGAAGAGGCGCGCGAAGCGAACCGCAGGCTGGAGACGACGCTGACAGAGAACGCGGCCCTGCACGAGCAGTTACTGGCGCAGGCCAGGCAGGCCGGCGTGCACGACGAGCGGCGGCGGATGGCGCGGGAGATTCACGACACGCTGGCGCAGGGTCTCACCGGCATCATCACCCAACTGCACGCGGCCGAGCACGCCGGCGACGACCCGGCGGAATGGCGCCGGCACATCGAAGCCGCGACCAGGCTGGCCGGGGAGAGCCTGTCCGAGGCGCGGCGATCGGTGGACGCGCTGCGTCCTGAGCCGCTGCGGACCGCGCGGCTGGGCGAGGCGCTGGCGAGCGTGGCCAGACGCTGGTCGGCACTGCACGAGATCCCGGTCCAGGTCACGACGACCGGCACGGCGCGGCCGATGCGCCCGGAGGCCGAGGTCGCGCTGCTCAGAACCGCGCAGGAGGCGCTGACGAACGTGGCCAAGCACGCGCGGGCGACCCGGGCGGGGGTGACACTGTCGTACATGGAACACGAGGTCGCTCTGGACGTGCGCGACGACGGTGTCGGCTTCGATCCGGCCCACCTCAGGGACAGCGACGGCGGCGGCTCCGGACCAGCCCGGCCCGGAGATGGCGGTGGAGGCTTCGACGCGGGCCGCCTGAGGGACAGCGGTGGCGGGTTCGGTCCGGCGCGGCTCAGGGATGGCGGTGGCGATGGTCCGCGTACGGCTCACCTTGGGTTTGGGCTGATCGCGATGCGGCAGCGGATCGAGGGCCTGTCAGGCACGCTGCAGGTGGAGTCGGAGCCAGGTGCCGGCACGGGGATCTCGGCCCGCGTCCCCGCCGAGTGGGCCGAGTCATGAGCCGCCCGGATAGCGTGATCAGACTGCTGGTCGTCGACGATCATCCGGTGGTCCGAGATGGCTTGAGCAGCATGTTCGCCCGCGATCCGGACTTCGAGGTGGTCGGGGAGGCCGCCGATGGAGCCGAGGCGGTCCGGCTCGCCGAGACGCTACGGCCGGATGTGGTCCTCATGGATCTGCGGATGCCTGGCATGGACGGCGTGAGCGCGACAAGAGCGCTGGCCGGGGGCGGGACTGGGGTGCGCGTGCTGGTGCTCACCACATATGACACCGACAGCCACGTGCTGCCCGCGATCGAGGCGGGTGCCACCGGCTACCTGCTCAAGGACGCTCCCCGTGACGAGCTCCTGCGGGCGGTCCGGGCGACGGCTCGGGGTGAGGCGGTTCTCGCGCCGTCGGCGGCGGCTCTGCTCATGAGCCGGGTACGCTCCTCCGCCTCGGGGCCGCTCAGCCAGCGGGAGCTCGAAGTGCTCCAGCTGGTGGCGGCCGGTGGCACGAACCGGGAGGCGGCGGCGCAGCTGTTCATTACGGAGGCCACGGTCAAATCCCACCTGCTGAACATCTACGGCAAGCTTGGCGTCGGCGACCGCGCCGCCGCCGTCACCGAGGCGTTCAACCGAGGACTGCTCGTCCCCCGAGCACCGGAACAACCCTGACGCGGTAGCGGTGTGGCACAGCTGCCAGGAGGGCACACGCCGGTGCGCGCTCCAGCGCACACCGGCGCGGCCCAGACGAGGCGGACCTGTCCGGGTGGCCCGGAAGGTTCACCTGCCCATGTGGGTGGCCGCCGGTCTCAGTTCATCCGCCCGGAGGCGGCAGAGCTCAGGTCGTTCCCTTCCTGTCGGTGGATTTCGCCACATCTTCGGCCATGAGAGCCAGGACTTTGACGTGGCCGATGAGGAAACGCCGGGCGGGCTCAGGCAGCGTGAGCCCCAGGCCCGACTCGGCCGCGGGGGCCAGTCGCTCGCGCAGGGCTCGCATGATCTGCGCGCGCCCGGCCTCCGGCAGCCTTCGCAGGTCGACGGCGCCAAGGGGGGCGCTGAGGACCAGTTCGAGCTGTTCCTTGGTGGCCGCGTCCTCGATGGATTCCAGCAGGAACGCGACCACCCATTCGAACGGCCCGGACGACGCGGTCCACGCGTACTCGTCGGAGACGAAGATGTCGCTCGCCATCAGGGACCACCCACGATGAAGACGTTGCGGCCCAGCGGTTCAATGAAGGCCTTCACCGTTTCGATCTGGGCGGGCGTGAACAGAGAGACGTCGACTGGCACGAATTGCGCCTTCCCCACGTGCGACTGAATCTGGGCCTGCAGGCCCGGCCATTGCTCCGCGAAGCGCTCTGCGGTAAGTCCGCTGCCCACCGCATCATAGGACCGCCCGTACTGGTCGAACCAGTCCTCGCTCGCGCCGCTCGACCGGGAGAGCCGCACCCCGCGCGCTTGCTCGATGCGGAGTGCAGTTTGCATCTCGGGTTTCCTGAATCTCTGTTGCGCCATGTCCCACCCCAGCGACCTGCGGCGCACCAACTCCACCAGCTGGGCTCTGAGGCTGTCGAGCGTGACCTTTGCGCCCTCGAGCGCCTCGAGATCGGCCACCGCCTGCGCTTCGAGCCCGCGCACCGTCCCCTGTTCGAGGCCCGTTTCGGCCTCCAGGCCCGCCACCGCCTCCTCGACGCCGACTCCCGTGCGCACGGAGTTCCGGAAGGCGACCACGCTCTTGGCGATCTTGCCGATGACCAGCGGGCCCAGGATCTCGCCGGCGACCCAGGCGCAGCCTGAGGCCTTGAAGTTGGCGCAATCGATGACGTCGCCGAGCACGATGTGCACCAGGTTGTTGAACGACTCCTGGATCACCTTCCGCACGTCCATGTGCAGCGTGCGGTGCTCGATGAAGTCGACGTCCTTGGCGACCAGGTTGTCGCGGACGCAGTCCGCGTCGGACGCACTCGTCATCTGGCACGTGATGACGCTGTAGTACACCGTCCCGTGGATGTGCAGCGGGATGTCGATGTCGCAGGTCCCGTCACCGCCCCAGCCGGTGGTGCACGACCCGCTCCAGGAGTCGACGGTCAGGTCGGTCGCCACCTCCGTCAGCGCGAAGCCGCCCTCCCAGGTGGCGATCCGCTGCCTTTCCTTGGTCTGCTTGCGCGCCTCCGCCTCGGCCCTGATCGCCGCGGCTTGCGCCTCCTCAGCGCTCTGCCGCGCGTTCTTGGCGGCTTCCTCCGCGGCCGTCGCGTCGGCTTCCGCCTTGGAGGCGACGTCGCGGGCGGTGGCGGCGTCGCTCTCCGCCGCGCTGGCGGCAGCGCGGGCCGAAGCGGCGTCCAGTTCGGCCGCGTCGGCCGAGTCGCGGGCGTCGCTGGCGTACCCTTCGGCGGCGGTGGCCGCCGAGGCGGCGGCCGCGGCGTCGGCGGTGGCGCTGCGGTCGTACTCGACGGTGTTGGCCTCGGCCTTCACCGCTGCCTTGGCCGCGGCCGCCGCCTCCGCCGCCGAGGCCTGCGCCTGGGCGAGCGAGGCCACGGCCTTGGCCGCGGACTGCGCGGCTTCGGATGCCGCGACAGCGGCCGCCTTGGCGTCGGCGTCGGCCTGCTCGGCCAGGAGCGCGGCCTCCTTGGCGGCCTTATTCGCCTGGGTGGACTTGGCCTGGGCGACGGCGGCCTGCTGGGCGGCGAGCGTCTTGGACGCCTGGGCGGTCAGTACGGCCAGGCCGGCCGAGGCGTCGGTCTCCTTGTACGGGGAGCCGAGCTCGATGGCGTCGTTGGCCGGCTTGATGACCTGGGCGGCCGAGTCGCGGGTGGCCACGGCCGCCTGGGCGGTGGCGTAGGCGAACCCCGCGGTGCGGACCGCGCTGACGTGCGCGGCGTCGGCCTCCTTGCGGGCGGCGAGGGCGTCGGTCCTGGCTTTGACCGCGTTCGCCACGGCGGTGTCGGCGTAGGCCTTGGCCTCGCGGGCGTTGATTCCGGCGGCCCACGAGGCCGCGATGGCGTCGGCCGCCGCGGCGTGGGCCTTCTTGACGGCCTCGTTGGTGATCGCCACGTCGCGCTGGGCCGCGTCGGAGGCGGATCGGGCGCGGGCGGCGGAGGCCTCGGCGCGCGTGGCCGCCTCGCGGGCGGCGGCCGCGGCCGCGGTGGCCTGGTCGGCGGCGGCGCGGGCGTTGGTCGCGGCGGTGGTCGCCCGGTCGGCCGCGGAACGCGCCTGCGTAGCGGCGGTCCTGGCGCCGTCGGCGGCATCGGTACCCTCGGCGGCGGCGGCGTACGCCTCGCGGGCGGAGGCCTTGGCCTGCAGGGTGTCCCGGGTGCTCTCGGCCTCCAGGGCGGTGGTACGGGCCGCGGCCGCCGTGCGCTCGGCCTGCTCCGCCCTTTCCCTCTTCTCGGCGGCCGTGTTACCGGCGCCTTGGGCGGCGCTGAGCGCGTTGGCGGCGTTGGTGCGTTCGGTTTGGGCTCTGGCCTCGGCGTTGGCGGCGTTGGTCCGCTGCTGGGCGGCGATGTTCTTCTGCCGCTCGGCGTTGTCGCGCTCGGTCTCGGCGATCTCCCGCTTGGCTTTGGCGTCGGCGGCGGCGTTCTTGGCCGTCTGCTCGGCGTCCTCGGCCCTGGCCTGGGCGTTCTTGGCCTTGGTCGCGTTCTCGGCCGCGAGTGCGGCCTGCGTGGCGGCGCCTTCGGCGGCGGCCTTGGCCTGCGCGGCGGCCTCCTGGGCGGCCATCCGCCGGAACTCCGCCCGTGAGGCGTGCGCCTGCGTCTCGGCCAGCGCCATCAGCGTCTTGCTGTCGGCGGCCGAGGCACGGGTGGCGTTGGCGGCGGTCTCGGTGGCCTTGGCCACGGCCTGCGTGGCGGCGGCCGAAGCCCTGGTCACCTGGACGGCCTGCTGGCCGTAGAGCAGGCCGCGGCCTCGGGGCCGGCTGGCGGCGTCGGCGATGGCGTACGCGGCCTGCTGGGCGGCCACGGCCGCGGCGGCGTGCCGCTGCGCCGACTGCGCGGCCCGCGAGGCGACGAACACCCGGCCCAGCGCCATCGCCTGGGCCTTGACGATGTCGTTCTTGACCTTGGCGAACACCGCCGCGCTCGGATAGGACGGGGTTCCGGAGGGTTGCTTGAGCCAGTAGGCCTGCCAGTCGGCCAGCCGGACACCGATGATCGACTGGCCCAGCGCCTCGCCCAGGGCATGGGCGGCGACCTGGAGGTCGGCGGCGGCCTGGGCCTCCTCGGCAAGGATGCTGTCACGCTGGGCGCGCTGGCCGTCGACCTCCTGCTGCCACTCCGCCGAGGCCTTGGCGAACTCAGCGGTCAGCACCTCGTGCGGGTCCGGCGGGTTGTCGGTGGCGCAGGAGGCGTAGCGGGCCTTGAGGTTCTCGACGTCGACCCGGAACTCCATGCTGTCCGGATCGGGCGCGCTGGTCGGGAAGCCGCCGCGCTCCAGGAAAGCCCGCGCGTCGTCGGCGTACATGGGGTGCAGGAAGGACATGTCCTTCCACGCGTCCCGCCCCTTGTCGTCCTCGCCGTCTGCGGGGTAACGCTCTTTGGCGATCGCGTTGACCGCGTCCACGGACTCCTTGGCGGCCAGCGGGGTCTGGTCGGCGTAGAAGTCCTCCTCTTCCGTCCAGTACTGGCCGTCGACCCAAGAGGTCAGGCCTACCTTGCTGAACGGGTTGTCCTTCTGCTCGATCCACTGGAACGCGGCGTCCGTGTAGCCCTTCGGGGGCGGGACGTTGAGCGACTCCTCCCAGACGGTGTGCCGGTCCTGAAGCTCGTTCAGCTTGACCGAGGCCCGCTCTTCGTCCTGCTCGTAGGCGGTGTGCAGCGGGGTCGACGGGGTGGTCTCGTAGTCGGGGGCGGCGTTGCGCAGCAGGACGTCGTCCGTGCCGCCCAGCCCGGCGCGGGCGACGGCCTTCAGGTCCTGGCCGCCCTTGCGCTGTACGGCGGTGAGCAGGCACTGGGCCGCGCGGACCGACGCGGCGTGCGCGAGGTCGTACTCGGCGGCGTCAGCGAAGGCGGCGTCGGCGAAGGCGAGCGCCGGGCCGGCGCCGGGCAGCGGTGCGAACTGCACGCCGGCGATGACGACGCCGACGGAGGTGAGGGCCGCGGCGGTGGCGCGCAGCCGTCCTAAAAGAGGGCGCCGAGTACGGCGCGATGAAGCAGTGGTGGTGTGCATGGTCAGCTTTCAGCCGCTGGTACGGGGATGGAGGTGCTCAGAAGAAGGCGTTGAAGGCGTTCCAGCCCGCGTTGCCGATCTTCTCTTTGGCGGCGAAGGGAGCCGAGGAGACGCCGGTGCCCTTGAAGAGCCACAGCGCGCCGGCGGAGTCGCGGGCGATCAGGTCGGCTTTGCCGTCCCCGTTGTTGTCGCCGGTGGAGACCAGGGCGGTGTAGGCGTCCCAGCCGGCGCCCGCGCTGATGCGGGCGCCCAGGATCTGGTCGGCGGTGATGCCGCCGGTCCCCGGATAGATGTAGAGGGTGCCGGCGGTGGTCCTGGCCAGCAGGTCGTTCTTGCCGTCGCCGGTGTAGTCGCCGTAGCCCGCCAGGGCGTCCATGCCGTTCCAGCCGGCGGTTCCGGCCTGGACGCGGGCCGCGAGACCGCCGTCGGTACGGCCCGGGTAGAGCCACAGGGCGCCGGCCGTGTCCCGTGCGATGATCTCGGGCGCGGCGCTGCTGCCCATGTTGCCCGGGGTCATGATCAGGTTGTAGCCGTCCATGTTCGAGGCGACGGGCATGGTGGAGGTGCCGCGCTCGGCGGTGTAGTAGAGCTCGCCGCCCAGACGGAAGAACAGGTCGTTCCTGGTGCCGTTCTCAGATGTGTTGGCGCGCAGGATCGCGGTCGCCGCGGAGAAGCCGCCGCCGAGATCGACGGCGGCCTCGAGGCCGCCGGTGCTCTTGGGCTCATAGGCGAGCAGGTGGCCGTCGCTCGCCCTGCGTACGAACAGGGGCAGCATGGGCGCACCCGCCGCGGCGGACGCGGCGGGCGCGGTGAGCAACGAGCCCAGCACGGTGAACAGGACCAGCGCTGCCAGGGTTCTGGCACGGGCTAACGCCCGGTTTACGGGTTTGGACATTCGATGTGACCTCGTATGGCTAGGAGGGGTCGACCTCGCGGGTGGCGTACTCGCTCTGCCCGCGAGAATGTCTCCAAGATACACAGTTGCAGAGCACGTGCTCTGTTATTCTGGTTGGCGTGCCTCGCCCTCGGGTTCATGACCTGGATCACTTGCTGGATGTCGCCGAGCGACTGGTGGTCGACGGCGGTCCGGAGGCCTTGACGGTGCGCGGGCTGGCGGCGGCCTCCGGGGTGTCGAACGGGGCGATCTACCACGCGTTCGGGTCGCTGCCGGTGCTGCTCGGGCGGCTGTGGCTGAGGGCGGCGGAAGAACTTCTGAATCTGCAGATCGAGCTCGTCGACGCGGCGCGGGGCGACGGCCAGGAGGCGGCGGTCGAGGCGGTGGTGGCGGCGGCGAGCGCGCCCGCGGTGTTCGCCGACCGGCGGCCCATATCGGCGCGGCTGCTGATGACGACGCGACGTGACCAGCTGCTCGGTCCCCAGGTTCCGCAGGAACTGGCCGAGGCGATGTTCGCCCTGGACAAGCGGCTGATGATGTTGCTGTCCGGGCTGGCGCGGGCGCTGTGGGACCGGGCCGACAGGGCGGGCGTCGAGGTGATGACGCTGTGTGTGGTCGATATGCCGACGGCGATGTTCCGCCGGACGTTGACCGCGCCGTCCGCGGACGGCCTGCCCGAGATCGGCGCCGACAGCCGGGAACGACTGAAGGCCGCGGTCCGCGCCGCCCTAACCCTTCCGCCACCGCCCCCGCACGTCGGCTAGCACGACACGGGGTGCTGGGACTATTTCCTCAGAGAACAACGCTAAGAACTTTCCCCAGGTCAGCACGGGTGCGCTTAGCATGGCTCGGGGCACCGTGCGGATGCTCGGCACGTTCCTGCTTGATCCGCGGGATGTTCCGCATGTGGCGGTGGACTATGTGGCCGAGCAGATCGGTGTGGCGGACCCGTCATGCATCAAGCTGTATCCGGAGCGGACCCAGACCAAGTGGGACCATCAGGGCGAGATCCGGGAACTGCTGGAGTACCAGGAGTTCGTCGAGGTCCAGGCCGGGTTGCTGAGGTTCCTGGGATCGCGGGTGCGCCACTTCCGGGTCTCGCGGCGGGAGTTGTTCGATCGGGCTGTGGTGTGGCTGATCGACAACAAGGTGGTGCTGCCGGGGATGGCCGGTTGAACCTGGAGAAGCTGGCGGCGTTGCCGCTGCCGGACGGCTACCAGGGTGCACGACGCCGTGCAGGCGATGCTGCCGCGCATCGACTACCCCGAGCTGCTGCTGGAGGTCAATGGCCACACCGGGTACTTCGAGGTGATGCCGCACCTGTCGGGATCGGAGGCGCGGCGCCCCGATCTGGACATCTGTCAGGCCGGCGTGCTGGTCGCCCGGTCCTGCAACGTCGGGTTCATCCCCGTGGCCAAGGCGCTCACGCTGAGCCGCCTGCTCGGGGTGGAGAAGGGATACTTCCACCACGAGAGCATCGCCGCGGCGTCCGCCGGCTTGGTGGTGCCGGGGACGATGCGGGACTCGCTGTTCATCCTGGACAGTCTGCACCGCCTGGACGCCATCGAGCAGCCCGACATCGTCACCACCGACACCGCCTCCTACAGCGACATCGTGTTCGGCCTGTTCGCGATCTGCGGCTACCAGTTCGTCCCCAGGATCGCCGACATCGGCGACGCCTAGATGTGGCGGCTCGACATGGTCAACGTCGGCTTGGCCGGCCAGCCGGTCGCCAAGGCCGACAACGGCTACCTGCACCTCAACGATCTGGGCCTGCGCAAGATCAACGTACGGGTCATCCGGCACCACTGGGCCGACATGCTGCATGTGGCCGGGTCACTGGTGACGAACCAGGTGCGCGCCTACGATCTGCTGCGGATGCTGTCGGCCGATGGCCGTCTCACCGGTCTGGGAGCGGCGTTCGCGCACTACGGCCGCGTCTTCAAGTCGATCCACCTGCTGCACGTCGCCCACCTGGAGAACTACCGGCGGATGATGGGCGCCCAGCTCAACATCGGCGAGGGCCGTAACGGCCTGGCCCGCCGGGTCTTCTTCGGCAACCTCGGCCAGCTCCGCCAGGGCTATGCGAAGGGCATGGGAGACCAGCTCGGCGCGCTCGGTCTGGGTCTCAACGCGATCATCTACTGGAACAGCCTCTACATCGACGCCGCCGTGAAAGCCCTGCAGGCAGACGGGAACTTGGTGATCGGACCGGAGATCCGGGCGGCAGCGTTTCTCTCGCAGATCCGGGCGCGTTGCCCGACCGCTATACGTTCATATAGTCTGCTATATGAACGTATAGCGTTATGGGTGTGAGGTGCCTATGTTGGGTGAGCAGGTGGCAGAGGCAGTTGACCTGACGGCGCGTGCGCGGATGCGTGAGGCGGCGATGCGGTTGTTCGCCGAGAAGGGCTACGCGGCGACGTCGGTGGCCGACATCGCGAAGGCGGCCGGTGTCTCCGGAGGCCTGATCAGGCATCACTTCGGCTCAAAGGAAGGATTGCGCCGGGCCTGCGACCAGGCAGTGGTCGCGGAGTTGGCACAGATCAAGGAGCAGAACCTCGCCCGGATGGCGAAGGGGCTGGAGCCGATTCTGGATCGGCGCCGCGCCGAGCTCGGTCGCTACCTGGGACGGTCAGTGCTGGACGGGTCAGAGTTCGGGGCACAGACGTTCCGCAACGGCGTGGACATGCTCGAGGGGTATTTCCGCGCCAACCCGGTGGCTGGTGTGCAGGATGTGCGCGGGTTCGCGGCCGCGGTGCACGCGTTCACCGTCGGCACGGAAGCGATGTACGAGGTGATCGCGGCCGCTCTCGACGCCGACCCCGACGACCTGGCGACGTTGTATCGCGTCCACCGCGTGTCCGCACAGGTCTATTCCAGCCTGATAGCCGTGCCCGGTATCGCGGAGGTGCGGCCGAGCGTACCAGCCGACCAGGAAGGCACCGCGGGATGAGCGGCCATGTCCTTGACTTCGACGGCATCGGCAACACGACGCTGCCACTGGTGGGCGGCAAGGGCGCGAACCTCGGCGAGTTGTCCAGGATCGAGGGGATCGAGGTCCCAGGCGGCTTTTGCGTCACGACCGAGGCATACCGAGCGGCGACCGCCCGGATCGAGGGCCTGGCCGAGTCGCTGGCCCAGCTGGGTCGGCTCGAGGCTGACGATCGTGCCGCGATCAACGCTCTCGCCGCGCGCATTCGGGCTCTGATCGACAGCGCCCCGATCCCAGAAGACATCCAAGCGGCGGTCACGGCTCGGCTCGCCGAGCGCGGGGAGTGCGTGCCGTACGCGGTCCGCTCCAGCGCCACGGCCGAGGATCTGCCCTACGCGTCGTTCGCCGGGCAGCAGGAAACCTATCTGAACGTCGTGGGCGCGGACGCCGTCCTGCGCCACATCAGCCGGTGCTGGGCGTCGTTGTTCACCGAACGTGCGGTGGTCTACCGCATGCAGAACGGGTTCGACCACCAGAAGGTGTACCTGTCTGTTGTCGTAGAGGAAATGGTGTTCCCCGAGGCGTCGGGCATCATGTTCACCGCGGATCCGGTCAACTCCGACCGCACGACGGTGTCGATCGAGGCCAGCTTCGGCTTGGGGGAGGCACTCGTGTCGGGTCTGGTCGACGCCGATCTGTACAAGGTCCGGTCCGGTGAGATCGCCAGCAAGAAGATCTCGACCAAGCAGGTCGCGATCTACGCTCGTCCCGAGGGCGGCACCCGCCAGGTGGAGCTCGACACTGAGCTGCAGCACGCCCAGACCCTGACCGACCAACAGATCCTGCGACTGGAGCAGACCGGCCGCGTCATCGAAGCGCACTTCGGTCGTCCACAAGACATCGAGTGGTGTCTTGCTGGCGGAAAGGTCTACGTCCTGCAGTCGCGTGCGATCACGACGCTGTTCCCGATTCCGCAGTCGGACGACAGCAAAAAGGACGGCAAGAACCACGTCTACATGTCGATGAGCCACCAACAGCAGATGACCGACGTGATGCGGCCTTTGGGCATCTCGATGTTCCAGATAGGGTTTCGCAAGCTCGCCAGCCAGCCCATCGTGGGAGCCGGTGGCCGGATCTACATGGACGTGTCTCGTGACCTGTACTCCTCCTACGCGGCCAAGATCTTCGTCTACAAAGGTCTGGGGTCTGCGGACCTGCTGATCCAGAAGGCACTGGCGAGCATCCTGGACCGCAAGGACTATGTGCGGACGTTGCCTCGCGGCATGTCGTTCGGCATCACCGGGGGCTCGCTCGGTCAGATCTTGTCCGGGCTGCTCCAGGCCGTGTCGGTCTACCGTCGCAACGATCCCGGCCTGGTCAACCAGGTGATCGAGGCCAACACCAAGGAAGCCGCCAAGGTCGCGAAGGCGATCGCCGGCAGGACCGGTGCCGACCTCTTCGACTTCATCGTGCGTGACATGGACATCGAATACCGCCAGGTCGTGCTGGACAACTACGGCATCGGCTTCATCATGCTGTACGCACAGCACTGGCTGAACAAGACCGTGAAGAACATGCCCGGCGAGGAGAATGCCACAGACGTGCTGGCCCAGTCGCTGTCCAACAACGTGACCGCACAGATGGGCCTCGAACTGCTCGACGTCGCCGACGTCGTCCGCAAGCATCCCGCCGTCCTGACCTACTTCGAACACGCCAACGACACAACGTTCTTCGACGATCTCGCCGCGATCGACGGCGGTGCCGACGCGGCCACCGCGATCCACGACTACCTCGACAAGTACGGCATGCGCTGCCCAGGCGAAATCGACATCACCAAAACCCGCTGGGCCGAACAACTCACCATGCTGATCCCGCTCATCCTCAACAACATCAACAACTTCCCGCCCGCCTCACACTCCCGCCTCTTCCAGGAGAAACTCCAGCAAGCCGACACCACGGCCGAGCGGATCATCCGCCGACTCGAACACTCAAGAGGCCGGCGCAAGGCCAAGCAGGCCCGCAAGATGATCAGCCTCTACCGCAACTTCATCGGCTTCCGCGAGTACCCCAAGTACGCCCTCATGCAACGGCACCTGGTCTACAAGCACGCCCTGCGGCGCGAAGCCATGCGTTTGGCCAGCCTGGGCGTCATCCACGACCCTAGCGACGCCGACTACCTCAGCTTCGAGGAGTTCCGGCAGGCCGCCCACACTCACCAAGCCGACCAAGCTCTGATCGACCAGCGCCGACGCGACGACACCCTCTTTCAGCGGCTGACCCCACCCCGCGTCATCACCTCGACCGGCGAGGTCGTCACCGGCAGCTACGACACCGGTGACCTGCCCGACGGCGCCCTGATCGGCGTACCCGTCTCCTCGGGCATCGTCGAAGGCCGCGCCCGCGTCATCCACAACCTCCAAGCGGCACAGACCGAAGCAGGCGACATCCTCGTCACCGCGTTCACCGACCCGAGCTGGACCCCGCTCTTCGTGACCATCGCCGGCCTGGTATCCGAGGTCGGCGGCATGATGACCCACGGCGCCATCGTGGCCCGCGAGTACGGCCTGCCCGCCGTCGTCAGCGTCGAGAACGCCACCCGGCTGATCCGTGATGGCCAATGTATCCGGATCAACGGCACCGCCGGCTACGTCGAGCTCCTCGATTGAACGGACACTCGACCAACGTGACCAGATCCTACTTCGAACTGCTGATCCTGCTGCTCAACCTCGCCAGCGCCGACGCACTCGCCGTGATCGCCGGAGTCCTACATCGGGGCGGCCGTGGTGGTCGCCGCGCTCGTCGTGGTCGGCCTGCGCCCGCGCCCCAGTACCCCCACGGCCGAGGGGAAGGCGCCCGGCTACTGACGGCGGAGGGAGCCGATGGCATCGGCGAGCAGGTCGATGCCCTCGACGACGGCCGGTTCGGTCAGGTTGCCGTACCCGAAGACCAGACCTTCCGGTCCCGCCTTCTCCACCCAGTAGGGGGCCAGGCCGTAGACCCCGAGGCCGCGTTCCAGCGCCGCATTCGTCACAGCCGCCTCGGTCAGATCGGGTGGCAGCCACGTCATCACATGGAGGCCCGCGGAGACTCCGATCGGCACGAGGTCCGGCACCCGCTCGGCCAGCCGGCCGACGAGCGTGTCCCGCAACTGCCGGTACCGCGGCCGCATCCGGCGCAGGTGCCGATCGAACTCACCCCGCGCTACGAAGTCCGCGAAGGTCAGCTGGTCGAACACCGGCGAGCCGCGATCGTCGGCCACCTTGGCCGTCGACATCGGCTCGACCAGACGGCTCGGCAGGATCAGCCAGCCGAGCCGGAGCCCTGGCGCCAGCGTCTTGCTCGCCGTACCGGCGTAGACCACGGACTCCGGCGCCAGGCCCTGGATGGCGCCGATCGGCTCGCGGTCGTACCGGTACTCCGCGTCGTAGTCGTCCTCGATGACCAGAACATCGTGCTTCGTGGCCCACGCGACCAACCCGGCCCGCGTCTGCGCCGAAGCCACCGCACCGGTAGGGAACTGGTGGGCAGCGGTCACCAGGACGACGTCGGCTCGCGACCGCTCGAGCGCCTCCACCTCCAACCCGGTCTCCAGCACCGGTACGCCGACCGTCTCCAGCCCCGCCTTCGTCGCGACGTCGCGAACCTCATTGTCGGACGGATCCTCGACCGCCAGCCGGCGATACCCGGCAGCCGCCAGCACCTGCAGGAGCAGCCGCGAACCTTGGGCGAAGCCGTTGCAGATCAGCATGTTCTCCGGCCGCGCCGACGTACCGCGAACCCGGTTCAGGTAGTCGGCCAGAGCCTCACGGAGTTCGGTGGTGCCGCGCCCGTCCAGGTAGGCCAGGCTCCTGTTCGGCGTCTCGTTGAGCACCTTGCGGATCGACCGCAACCAGGCAGCGCGAGGGAACTGGGAGACGTCCGGCTTGCTGTACTTGAAATCGATCCGGGGCGGCTCACCGGTTGCCGCGGCGCTCTTCTGCTCCACCTGGATCCCGGCCGCCGCCGGCGCCACCTGCGTGTAACCGCCGGTCCGGCTGACCAGATACCCCTCGGCCACCAACTGCTGGTAGGCCTCGACGACCACTCCCCTGGACAGCCCGAGATCCGTCGCGAGGGCGCGCGTCGCCGGCATCACCGCGCCGGCCCGGAGCAGCCCCTGCCGGATCCGGTCCCGGATGCCGCTTTCCAACTGCTGGTGCAGCGGCACGGACGAGTCGCGCCGGAGCTCGACGAGCAGCTCACCGGTGCCCAAATTGGTCCTGGATCGGCTCACAGAACTGGACCTTATCGAAGTACCGCTTCGCTGTCAGGGTGGTGAGCACCACCACTTGCGACAGGAGTACGACGATGACCACCACCGCTCTCACCCTTGAACTGCTGCACCCGGGAGAGGCCGGGTACGACGAGGCGCGAACGGTCTGGAACGCGATGATCGACCGGCGCCCGGCCGTGATCGCCCGCTGTCACGCCACCGCGGACGTCGCTGCGGCGGTCCGCTTCGCCCAGGCCGGGGACCTGGAGATCGGGGTCCGCTGCGGCGGCCACAACATCGCCGGACTCGCTGTACCCGAGGGCGGGATGATGATCGACCTGACGCCGATGAACAAGGTCCGCGTCGACCCCGAGCGGCGGCTCGCCTGGATCCAGGGCGGCGCCCTGCTCGGCGAACTGGATCGCGCCGCGCAGGAGTACGGCCTGGCTACCACGGCCGGCAATGTGTCGCACACCGGCGTCGGCGGCCTCACCCTCGGCGGCGGGATGGGCTGGCTCGCCCGGCAGTTCGGGCTCGCCTGCGACAACGTGGCCTCGTACGAAGTCGTGACCGCCACCGGCGACATCGTGACAGCGAGCGCGACCGAGAACCCCGAGCTGTTCTGGGGACTGCGCGGTGGCGGCGGCAACTTCGGCATCGTCACCTCGTTCGAGTTCCGCTTGCACCAGGTCGGCACCCGCACCCTCGTCGCCGAGTTCACCTACGCCTGGGAAGAGGCCTTCGCCGTACTGCGAGGTTGGCGCGACCTGAACGCTACCGCACCCCGCCAGGCCACCTTCACCGCGAGTATCAGCGGCCAGGAACTGACCATCGGCTTCGTCTGGGTCGGCGACCCGGACGAGGGTGCCGAGCTGATCGCGGCCTTCCGCGAGCTCGGCACGATAGTTGCCGAGAGCGTCGAGGAGCTGTCCTACCTGACCCTGCAGAGCCGCGAAGACAGCGTGCAAGGACATCGGTTCCGCCGCTACTGGAAAGGCCACTACTTCAAGTCTCTGCCCGACGAGGCGATCCGCGCCCTGCTCCGCAACCCCGGCATCGGCGCCAGCCTGCAGGCGTACGGCGGCGCGATCGCCGAGGTCGCGGACGACGACGCCGCCTTCAGCCACCGCGACACCCAGTTCGAGTTCGTCACCGCCACCCGCTGGGAGGATCCCGTCGACGACGCCGAACGGATCGCCACGATCCGCGCGTACGCCGCCACCCTCGACCCGTACGCCGGCGGCGCCTACGTCAACACCCTCAACGGCGAAAGCGTCAACCGCGCCTTCCCCCCGGCCAAGCTGGCCCGGCTGACCGCGCTGAAGAACAGCTACGACCCGGCCAACGTCTTCCACCTCAACCAGAACATCCGGCCGACCGTCTAGCGCCTCTTGTCCAACTGCTCCAGGCCCCAACCGGGCCAGTCCTGCGACGACATCCACCCGCCGAACTCGAAGCCGCCCACTACCGTCAAGGCTTTCGAGGAGGCTGAGTGCAGGAATTGGCGCTAGGAACTTGATCTTCGTTTCGGTTCGATGACGAGGACTGTTTGCCCTGATGAATGGTCCTACGGTCCTGGCTCATGCCATTCGAATTTCTCTCCGATGAGCAGGTAGCCCGCTACGGCCGCTTCCCCGAGGAACCGTCGGCGTCCGAGCTGGAGCAGTTCTTCCGACTGGACCGGGCGGCGCTGGACGCGCTGGCTGACAAACGCCGCCCGGCCACCCGGCTGGGGTTCGCCGTGCAGTGGGCAACCGTGCGGATGCTCGGGGTCTTCCTGACCGAGGACCCGCTCGCGGTCCCGTCCGGGGCGGTCGCCTTCGTAGCCGAGCAGCTGGATCTGGATCCGGCCTGCTTCGCCGACTACGGGCAGCGGCCCAAGACCGCCTACGAGCACGCGTGGCAGATCCGCGAACTGCTCGGCTACCGCGACTTCGGTGCGTGCGAGCAGGAGGTGCGCCAGTACGTGGCGGCGCGGGTGTGGGCGTCGGTGGAGGGACCACGGGCGTTGTTCGACCGGGCGCGGGTGCACCTGCTCAAGGAGCGGATACTGCTGCCGGGCATCACGGTCCTGGTGCGGCTGGTCGGTGAGGTTCGGCGGGCGGAGAACGAGCGGCTGCACGCGCTGTTGTCGGGCCGGTTATCGCAGGAAATGCGTGCCGCGTTGGTGGGGCTGCTGGCGGTGCCGGACGGCAAGCGTCGTTCAGAGCTGGAGCGGCTGCGTACGCCGCCGAGGAGGGCCTCGGGCCGGGTGATGGCCGAGGAACTGCGCCGGGTGAGCGAGATCGCCCGGCTCGGCCCAGGGTGGTGGCAACTGATCCGGTGCCGGAGGTCAGGCTCGGAGCGCTGGCCCGGTACGGCCTGGCGGCCAAGGCCCCCACCCTTCGAGACCTGGCCGAGCACCGGCAGGGGGCGACACTGCTGGCCACGGTGCGGCACTTGGAGACCTCCTCGGTCGATGACGCGCTGGACGTGCTCGATCTGCTGATCTCTTCCAATCTGCTGGCTCGCGCGGAGCGGGCGGGTAAGGCCGAGCAGCTGCGGACCTTCCCGAAGCTGCGCAAGGCGGCGCGCACGATGGCCTCGGCGATGGAGGTGCTGATGGGTGTCCCGGAGGCCACCGAGGAGCGGCTGGTGTCGCTGGTGGAGGTGCGCCCATCGCCTACGAGCACATCAACTTCCTGGGCCGCTACGCCTTCACCCGCGCCGACATCAGCGATGCGTTGCGTCCCTTTCACGAACTGTCCGCGAACGCCGGCTGAGCACGCCTCCTGGCGCTGGTCAGCAGCAAAAGCGCTGGTAGTTCTGCAGGGTGGTCACCACTGCTGGTGGGTGGGGTGGATGACGATGTCGTTGACCGTGACGTCCGCGGGCTGGTTGAGGGCGTAGACGACGGCGTCGGCGATGCGTTCGGGGCTGATGGCGCCCTGGTTGAGGTGTTGGGCGATCTGTTTGCCTTCGTCGTTGGTGACTTTGTCGGCCCAGCCGGTGTCGATGACGCCGGGGCTGATGGTGGAGATCTGGATACCGTGGCTGGTACCGACTTCCTGGCGCAGGCTGTCGGTGATGGCGCGGATGAAGAACTTGGTGGCGCTGTAGACGCCGCTGGCCTGGCCGACGCGGATGCCGGCGACGGAGCTCATGTTCAGGATGTGTCCGGACCGGCGGGCGATCATGCCGGGCAGGATGGCGTTGATGGCGTAGAGGTAGCCGCGGATGTTGGTGTCGATCATCTTGTCCCAGTCGTCGACGGCGCGGTCGCTCCACTTCGAGAAGAGCATCAGGCCGGCGTTGTTGACCAGGTGATCGACGGGGCCGAATTCCTGGGCGGCGAACTCCACCAGGCCCTCGACGTCGTCGGGCCGGGTGACGTCGGTGACGCGGGCGGTGGCGGTGCCGCCGGCGTCCCGGATGCTGGTGACGAGGTCGTTGAGTTTGTCGGCGTTGCGGGCGGCCAGGACGACGCGGGCGCCGCAGGCGGCCAGGGCGCGGGCGCTGGCTGCGCCGATGCCGGAGGAGGCGCCGGTGATGACGCTTACGCGGTCCTGCAGGTGGTCGGTGCGGCTGTTGGGCATGGTGGGGCTCCCCCTCGTTTTCTGCCTAAGTTCCGGTCAGTGGGTGCGGGCGCCCTCGTCGAACTCCAGGAACATGGTGGTGAAGTAGCCGGGGTTCTCCTCGGCGACCCAGTGCCCACAATCGGGGACGAGGCGGCTGGTGACGTTCTCGGCGATCTGGCGGCACATCGGCTCGTATTCCTTGGACAGGATCTGCGTGCCGCCGCCGGAGGCCAGAACCGGGATGGCGAGCTTGCCGTGGCGGGAAAGGTCGGCGCGGTTGAAGTCGGCGTCATGGTCGAGTTCGCGGTAGATCTCGCACAGGGCGCGCATCGCGCCCGGCGCTTCGAACGCGCGGGCGTAGAGGTCCAGATCGTCGTTGCCGATGGCGTCGGGCTGGTAGGCCAGGTCGTCGAAGAACCGGTTGATGTACCAGCGTTCACGCCCATGGGTGAGGTAGACGGCGATGTCGGGGTTGGCGGGGAAGTCGAAATGCCAGGCGCTCTTGGCGACCTTGCGCTGCTCGTAGTAGTCGGTGCCGGGCAGCGGAGCCTCCATGAACGTCGCGCTGACCACGTCGGACCGGTAGCGCAGCGCGTAGCTGAGCGCGAGCATCGACCCCAGGTCGTGGCCAACCAGCGACACCGGCCCCGTCACCGCCAGGACGTCGTGGACCAGGCTGTGCAGGTCGCCGGCCATGGTCCATTTGTCGTAGCCGTCGCGCGGCTTGGTGGAGGCGCCCGCCCCGCGGTAGTCGGGAGCGATCACCCGGTAGCCGGCCTCGGCCAGCGGGCCGATGACCTTGCGCCAGGCGTAGCGGGTCTGCGGGGCGCCGTGCACCAGCAGCACCGTCTTGTCGGGTTCGCGGTCGACCGGCACGGCGAGGGTGTAGCCCAGGCGCACGTTGCCGTCCTGGTCGACCCACGCTTTGCCATGCCTGACGTGGACACTCTCTTCGGCCGCGTCGAAGCGCTGGTGCATGGCGCGGTGATCCTTTCCTGACATGCGAGGTCGCGTGCGGGCCGGTCAGCGGCCGGGCGCGGCGGGCTCCCGGCGCGGCGCCGCGGGGCGGCCGGTGTCACGCGGGCGGGTGATGCGGGCCTGGCGGGCGGCCTTGAGCGGTTCGGGCAGAATCCGGTTGACCAGAGCGGTGAGCTTGGTGGCCAGGTCCCCGCCGACGACATGATGCTTGCCCGCCATGAGCGCGCGGAAGCCCTGTGCGGCGACCTCGACGCGGCTGTTCTTCTTGGCGCCGGGGCCCAAAGCGGTGTTGCTCATCCCGGCGTTGGCGTGGAAGTCGCTGTCGGTCGCGCCGGGCAGCAGCGCGGTCACGGTGACGCCGGGGGCGCGCTCCTTGAGCTCCTGGCGCAGCGACTCGGCGAAGGAGTAGGTGAAGGCCCGGGTCGGCCCGTACACGGTCTCGTACGGGGTCGGGGTGAGCGCCGAGATGGAGGAGGTGATGAGGATCCGGCCTCTGCCGTGCTCGGCCATGTGCCGCACCACGGGCTTGGCCAGCGACACCACCGAGGTGGTGTTCAGGGCGATGAGGTCGAGCTCGTCGTCCAGGTCGGTGTCGAGGAACGCGCCGCCGATGCTGCGTCCGGCGTTCAGGACCGCCGCCCGCAACGGCCGTCCGGTGTCCTGCACCGCCTGCCAGACCGCGCGCACGCCCTCGCGATCGGCCAGATCGGCTTGGACGGGAAAGACGCGGGCGCCATGCCGTTCGAAGTCGGCGGCGATGCGGTGGATCTTGTCGCTGCGGCCGGTGGCCACCAGGTCGTAGCCGTCACGGGCGAACAGCAGGGCCAGCTGGTAGCCGATCCCGCCCGACGCGCCGGTGACCAGCGCCAGCGGACGTTCGGAGGTGTGGTGGGTGGTGCTCATGAGGTGCTCCTATCGGTGTGTGCGGTGTCCGTGGCGGCGTCTGCGGTGTCGGTGGCGGACCGGGCCGCCGAGCCTGACGCCTTCTGCCTGCCGGTGGCAGGGTCGGCGGCCCAGCTGGCCAGCAGCCGCCAGGCGTCCTGGTCGGCCTGGTCGTCTGCGGGCAGGTACAGGAAGAGGGTCTGGTCTTCCTCGCCTGGTATGGCGAGGGCCTGGTAGTCGATGGTGAGCGGCCCGACGATCGGGTGCCGGAACCGCTTGCGGCCGAAGGTGCGGGTGAGCACCTTGTGGTCGGCCCACCAGCGGCGGAAGTGCTCGCTCTTCATCGCCAGCTCCCCGACCAGCTCCGCGGTGCGGGTGTCGTCGGGGTGGCGTCCGGCGTCCAGTCGCAGGATCGCCGTCATCTCCGCGGCGATCCGCTCCCAGTCCAGGTAAAGGTCGCGGGCGGCCGGGTCCAGGATGATCCAGCGGGTGAGGTTGCGCTCCCGATACGGCATGGCGTCGAAGTCGGCCAGCAGGGCCCGGCACAGGTGGTTGCTGGCCAGGATGTCCCCACGCCGGCCCAGGATGAACCCGGCCTGGTCGGTGAACGACTCCAGGAACCGGTGCAGCCCCGGCCGGACCCGCTGCACCATCGGCACGCCGGACGGTTTCCCCCCGCCCGTGTGCGCCCGCATCAGGTCCGACAGGTGAGCGCGCTCAGCCTCGTCCAGGCGCAGCGCCGCGGCGATCGCCTCCAGCACGCCCGGCGACGGGCTGATCGGACGGCCCTGCTCCAGCCGCGTGTAGTAGTCGGTGCTCACCCCGGCCAACTGGGCAACCTCCTCCCGGCGCAGGCCGGGCACCCGCCGGTAGGCGCCGCGCTCAGGCAGTCCGACCGATTCCGGACTCACCCGGGCACGGCACCGGCGCAGAAACTCACTCAACTCCACATTTCTGGCCATATCTCCATGCTGCCCCCGCCCGAGAGGCCTGACCCGCCCGCAACGTAGGACGCTGCGTCCTATGTATCCGCTGACCAGGAACAACAGGGACACTCATCGCGCCCCACCACCCCGCGACCGGGTCGTGTACTGGACATCGGGCCCGCCCGGAACACCGGCCGGACCCGCCTGCCCCGGCCGCGCCAGGCCCAGGGCACGCACCCCCGTCGCGGGCGTGGCGTCCGCGCAAAGAGGGGGAACCTTCCTCAACATTCGGGAGATCACACGTGAAGACCTGGCTCATCACCGGCTGCTCGACCGGGTTCGGCCGCGCCCTGGCGCTCGCCGTCCTCGACCACGGCGATCAGGCCGTCGTCACCGCCCGCCGCCCCGAACAGATCCGCGACATCATCGAACGCGGCGGCGACCGGGCCCTGGGCCTGCCGCTGGATGTCACCGACCCCGCGCAGGTGCGGGCCGCGGTCGCCGCGGCCGAGGACCGGTTCGGCGGCATCGACGTGCTGGTCAACAACGCCGGTATCGGCTACTTCGCGGCCGTGGAGGAGAGCACCGACGAGGAGATCCGCCGGATCTTCGAGATCAACGTCTTCGGGCTCTCCGACGTCATCCGCGCCGTCCTGCCGGGCATGCGCAAGCGCGGCACGTTATCCGGTACATCATCCGGGCCAGTGCGACAAGCGCCGCCGGGCGGCCGGCATGAGTAGCGCGCCGAAGGTCACCGCCCTGCGCGGCGAGCACGTCACCCTCGCCGCGGCCGCCGACGCCTTCCTCGCCACCCCGCGCACGGCCAACCCCAACACCCACCGCGCCTACGCCTCGGCCATCGACCGCGTCATCGCCCTGCTCAACCGGGACCGCCCGCTGGCAGAGGTGACCGACTCCGAGATCGGCCAGGCGCTCGCCGAGCTGTGGGGAGCGAGCGCGCCGGCGACCTGGAACCGCAACCGCGCCGCCGTCACCTCCTGGCTGACCTGGTGCCAGACCAAAAAGCACTGGACCGCCCCGTCGATCCCGGCCGACGCCGAACGCCGCAAGGAAACCGCCGACGAAACCCGCGCCATCGCCAAGACCACCATCCACCGGCTGCTGTCGCGCCGCGACATCCCCCTGCGCGAGCGGGCGCTGTGGCGGATGCTCTATGAAACGGCGGCCAGAGCTGCCGAGATCCTCGCGCTCAACGTCGAGGACCTCGACCTCGAGCACCGGCGCGCCCCCGTCCGGTCCAAGGGCGGCGCCGTCGAATGGGTGTACTGGGAAAGCGGCACCGCCCACCTGCTGCCCCGCCTGCTGCGGCTCCCCGACAGCAGCGCACGCACCCGCGGCCCGCTGTTCCTATCCGAACGGCGCCCCGTCCCGGCCCGTCGCCCGGCGGCCGCCGATATCTGCCCGCACACCGGCCGTGCCCGGCTCGGCTATGACCGCGCCCGCGTCCTGCTGGAGAAGCACGCCGGGCTCGACCTGCACCAGCTGCGCCATTCGGCGGCCACCCACCTCGGCGACGCCGAGATCCCGCTGCAGCTCATCATGGGCAAGACCCGGCACAAAAACCCCCGCACCGCCATGCGCTACGTCAAACCCGGTGCCGAGGCCATCGCCAAGGTCACCGAGGCCCTGGCGCCTCTCCGCCGTACCCACTGATCAACCGAGTGGCGGCCGGCCGTAGCTACAGGAATCCCGGGCCATCACAGACCACTAACAGGACCAAGAAGTCACAGGTCGCTACCGCCAATTCCTGCACTCAGCCTCCTCGAAGGCCTCAACAAGCCGCCCTCACCCAGGCTGGTCACGCACACCCATAGGTCTCCGGCCCAGCGGCACGGTTGCTCGCGGCGACCGGTACCGACACCCGGCCGCTGGTGGACGGCCGGCTCGCCCTGAGTTCGTCCACGATGCGGACCTGCTCGCGGCGGCCGACCGCCACGCAGCGAGTGTGCGCCGACTGCGGTGCCCAGTGTCAGCAGGGCCTCGCCGTACGCGGGCAGAGGCCGCGGTGCGTGGCCTGCAACCACATCGCCCTCCTGGTCGCCGAACAGATCAAGCTCCGCGAACGTCGCGCGGTGCTGACCACCTGGGGCGCGCGGCCTCCTGGACGCCCACGCCACGGCGGTGGTCTGGGCCCGGGTGCGGCCCCTCGACACTACAGCCGCCGCCGGGCGAAGATCAGAAGAGTTCGGTTTGCCTTTCTGCGGGAGGAAGAAGTGAGCGAGTACCCCCAGGATCGCCTGTACGCCGGTGAGCTGCACATGTGGGGCAACGGGGAGTGGTTCAAGCGCAACAGGAAGCTGGACACGCCTGGCGACCGGGTGAGGGTCGGCTTCACCACCTTCTTCATAGGTCAGATCCCCGACAGAGGGCTGCAGGTGCGGTTGCCTGAGGTAGGTAGCTACGTCGAGCTGGGTGACTACTTCGGTCGGGTCAGCTGGAGTCAGGAGGGGAATGCTGATTCTGACGAGGAGTGGGAGGACGGGGATGCTGCTCCTGACGAGGACTGGAGCGATTTCTGCGCACCAGTCGAGGCGAAAGTCGTCGCCGTCAACACCGAGCTCGCCAACACTCCTGAGCTACTCATCAGGGACCCCTACGGCGAGGGCTGGCTGTTTGAGATGGAGATCCATGACCACAACCCCAAGTCCGATTTCAATTGGGACGCGGACGGTTACGCCGAGTTCATCGCCCAGGACATCGACTAGACCGGCAATCTCCGGGAGTACCTCACGTATATGAGCCTCCATGAGGTGGCGCCTGCCCCGTGATCGCGTTCGCGCTCTCGCTGCGATACCGCGCCGTCGCCCCGGCCTGCGTGACCGCCGCCACTGCCGCCAACAAAGGCCTGCTCGCCGGCCCGCTCCAATACGTCAGGGCGGCCGTGGTGGTCGCCGCGCTCGTCGTGCTCGGCCTGCGCCCGCGTCCCAGCGTCCCCATGGCCGAGGGGAAGGCGCCCAGCCCCTGGGCGGTGTTCGCCACGGTCGGCGCGCTGGTGGCCCGCTGGTCGCATCGCTCCGGCTGGTCGGACGTGCACCGGCTGGCGCTCGCGGCGGGGGCCATGCTCACGTACGCGTGGCACTCGTTCCCATGGGAGCCGGTCACGACCGAGCCCGTGAGCCAGGCGGTCGACCTGACCAGCAACGCCATCTCGACGGTCGGCGCGATCGTCCTGCTGGTGATCGCGGCTCGCCGGGTCTCCACGTGACCAGCCGGAAGGACGGCTGACTCAGTCGTCGCTCGGGAGCCTGGCCGCCCCGGCCGGTTGGCGAATCGCGATCTCGACGAGCTTGCCGACCTGCGCTGCGGGAACGGCGACGCCGGGTGTCTGGACGGTCCAGCGGAGGAAGGCCTCAACGTTCATGGCGGGCGTCTCGCCGAGATAGGGGTGGATATATACCGGCGTGTTCGGTTCGCTGCGCCAGCTGTCGGCAAGCGGGCCGATGTCCACCCCGTCATAGCCGAGGACGTCCAGCAGCCGGATGGTCTCTGCCTTGGCCGCCGCGTCGTCGCCGGCGATGGGCAGGGCGCTGCGGTCCGGCGCTCCCGTCGGCCGGGCGAGGGAGAACAACTGGTGCGGGGTGATGGTGTTGAACACCTTGACCACCTGGGAGTCCGCGAGGTGGCGCTGGATCAGCGCGCTTGAGGTCAGTTCACCCGCGTCCAGCTCGGCCAGGTGGCCGTCCCGCTCGGGGTAGTAGTTCGCCGTGTCCAGCACCGTCTTGCCGGCCAGCGCTTCGGCGGGGAGCCGCTCGTAGGCGTTCAGCGGGATGGCCGCCACCACCAGGTCCGCGGCGCGTGCCGCTTCTGCCGGTGTGGCCGCACGTGCACCCCCGCCCAGCTCGGCGACGAGATCGGCGAGGGTCTCGGGCTCTCGCGAATTGCTGAGGACAACCTCGAGGCCGGCCGCGATGGCCAGGCGGGCAACGGAAGAACCGATCATTCCGCTGCCGATGAGTCCGAGCGTTTTGGACATGACTTGTCTCCATTCATTCGGGTGGATGCCGGGACAGGAGCTCGTGGGTGGCTCGCCTGACAGCGTGGAGCCGCCGCGATCGTCCGGCCAGGCCCGTGTCCTGCGTACTCACGGCGTGATCACCCGCCGCACGCCCAGACGTAGGGTTGTCGCGTGGACGACCGGATCGAGCTGAGCGAGTTCCTCAAGTCGCGCCGTGCCCGCCTGCGCCCGGAGGACGTCGGGCTGCGCGACTACGGCCGAGCGCGCCGGGTCGCGGGCCTGAGGCGTGAGGAGCTGGCCCGGCTGGCGGGCGTGAGCATCGCCCACTACACGCGTCTGGAACAGGGCAAAGGCGACAGCGTCTCGGACGAGATCTTGGGCGCCGTCGGCGCGGCGCTGCGCCTGGACACCGACGAACTGACGTACCTGCACCGGGTAGCACGGCGTCCCCAGCCGTGCGCGGGTGCCGGAGACCCGTCGGAGGTGCCTCTTGGCTTTCGTCACCTGTTGGCGTCGTTCGTGACGACGCCGGCGCTGGTGATCGGCCGGCACACCCAGATCGTCGGCTGGAACCAACTCGCCGTGGTGGTGTTCGGGGACTTCCCCGCGTTGGCCGAGAACCGCCGCACGCTCTCGCACCTGCTGTTCACCGAGCCCTCCGCGCGTCTGCTGCACCGCACCGGTTGGGAGCGGGCGGCGCGCGAGCACGTGGGGCATCTACGCGTTCTGCTCGGGCGCCATCGCGGGGACGCCGGACTCGCGGCGCACATCGGCGACATGCGGGAACTGAGCGCGGACTTCGCGCGGATATGGGCCGAGCATCCCGTCGCGCGCCTGCGGTCCCGGACGTACGTGCTGCACCACCCGGTCGTGGGCGAACTGACCCTGCACCGCGAGCTCATCACGCTGCCCGACGAACCGTCGTGCTGCGGGCTGGACCTGTACGCCGCCGAGCCGGGCTCGGGAACTGAGCAGGCACTGAAAGAACTCGGGAGCTTGTAGGCCGCGTGCCTGTCCCCTCCGGCGCCAAGCGCGTATAGTTCGTTAAGATTCTTCTTAACGATCGATGCTATATAGGCGGTAGATGCGGTGACCGAGATCTCCCCGGACGAGGCCGAGTTCGTTGACCGGCTCGGGCTGTTCTTCGAGATGGTGGGCGGTCCCCGCACGATGGGACGGATCTACGGCTGGCTGATGATCTGTGATCCGCCGCAGCAGTCGCTGACCGAACTGGCGGCCGCGCTCGGGGTGAGCAAGCCGTCGATCAGCACCGTCATCCGGCCCATGCAGGAAGGCGGCCTGGTGGAGCGGCTGCCCTCCTCGACCCGCGAGCACCGTTACCGGCTCACACCCGGCGGTTTCACCCGCGTGCTGCAGGTCCAGCTGGATCGCATGCGGGCCGGTGCGGAGGCGGCCGAGTTCGGGCTGTCGGTGATCGGGGAGGGCCGCCCGGAGCAACGGGACCATCTCGAAGAGCTCCGCGACTTCTGCGAGTTCTCCGCCACCGAGGTCCACGACGAATTCATGCGGCGGTGGGAGGACTACCGCGCGACAAAAAGGAGAGGGCGATGAGAGAGAAGGTAGACTTCACCGGCGTGGAGCGGACGATGCTCGCCACCCTGTATCTCCGGGCCTGGGAAAGTCGTTCGAAGGATTCGATTCTCCGGGATCACGTCGCGGCCGGGGTCGTGGATCGTATCGACTACGACTTCGGCAAATTGATGCTACGCGGCGGGGCGGGCAACCGGTTCATGCTGGCATTGCGCGCCAGGCAACTCGACGATTGGACCGCCGATTTCCTCCGCCGGCATCCGGACGCCGTCGTGCTGCACCTGGGCTGCGGGCTGGACAGCCGGGCGTTCCGGCTCGACCTGCCGGTCGGTGTCCGCTGGTTCGACGTCGACCTTCCCGATGTCATCGACCTGCGCCGCAAGCTCTATCCGGAGCTGGACGGGTACCGCACCATCGGCTCCTCGGTCACCGAAACGAGGTGGCTGGACGAGATTCCCACGGAGTATCCGGTGCTGGTCATCGCCGAAGGGCTGCTGATGTATCTCACCGAAAACGAGAACAAGCGGCTGCTCCAACAATTAACCGACCGTTTCGGCAGCGGAGAATTACTGTTCGATGGATTCGCCCCATGGGTCGTTCGCCTGACACAGCGGATGTCGAAGAGGCTGGCCCGCAAGGGATATCCGTCCTACTCGTCGGCGATTCGGGACCGCCGGGAGATCGAGCGGTGGAATCCGCGATTCAGGTATCTCGAGGACGTCCCCTTCGCCTCGCTGTACGCGAAGATTCCCGTGCGCGTTTACCGCGTCACGTACCGCCTCATGAACATGATCCCCGCGTCCAGAGACTTCTACCGGATGTTCCGCTTCGGTTTCTGACCGCGCCGGGCACCAGACCCGATTGATCGTTTAATCTTTCCGGGTGACGGACACACCTGAAGGTCTCGCGTTGCCCACTGCCCTGGCCGAGGTGGCTGAGGTCGGCTTCGAGTGGGAGTGGGACGAGGAGACCGACGAGACCCGCGGCTGCGACTTCGAGCCATACGATCACTTCGAGGAGCCTGACCGGACGGCGTGGTGGTTCCGCCTGTGGACCGGCAACCAAGAGGTCGACGGCGGCGAGTTCCGCTTCTTCGGCACGACCGGGTCGGGCGACTACACCGGCTTCTGGCTGGTACGGCCCGATGCCGCGATCAACGAGCAGCCCGTTGTCTACATCGGGTCGGAGGGTGAGTCAGGTGTGATCGCCCGGGATCTCGGCGATCTCCTCTGGCTGTTCGCCGCCGGGCTGGGCCCCGCCGAGGCCTTCACGGACCCCGGCTCCCCCACCGAGCCGAATGAGGCCTTCCAAACGATCGCCGAGCGACACGCACCCGGCCGCCGCCGTACCCCCAGGCAGATCGTCGCTGCCGCCCGAGCCGAGTTCCCGCAGTTCACGGATCTCATCGACGCGATGTGTCGCTGAGTGAGACTCACTTGGCCTTAGCTCGCCGGTCAAAGGGTCAGCAGCGACCCGTGCCGTGCTCTCCGTGTGGCGGCCAGTCCTCCGGCCAGGCCGCTCACAGCGCAGACCAGCACCAGCCCGGCGTACTGCGGCAGGGAGTAGGCGAACCACGCCTCGCCGGTCGCGGCCTTGCCGAGCGCGGTGAGCGAGGCGGCGGCGATGCCCGTTCCGAGCAGCGTCCCGGCGCACGTCACGATCAGCGTCTCCCAGCACACCGCCCTGACCAGCTGCCGAGGCTTGGTCCCCACGCTGCGCAGCAGCCGGATCTCCTCGGTCCGCTCGGCCATCGACATGGCCGTCGCGTTGAGCACCGAGATCACGGTGTAGACCACCGCCGACCCCACCAGCATCGGAGCCGCCCACGCCGACGCACCGGTACGGGTGACACCCGCCGCCGCGTCGGAGGTCGCCACGGCGAACAGGAAGGTGCACGCCAGCGCCACGGTCAACATCACCGGAGACGCCGCCGACATCGCCCGGCGCGGCTGAGCGACCAGTGAGGACCTGGCCAGCATCCCGGCACCCGGATCGAGCCGGGCCGCCACGGCTCCGAGCAGCCACCCCATCCCACGCAGCGCGACGGGGCCCAGCGCGGATGCGGCCACGCACAGCACCATCGTCGCCCCCAGCGCGGTCGGCGCCGCGTCCTTCGGCCTGACGTGCGGTACGAGCCACAACAGCACGGTGCCGCCGCCCAACGCCGCCGCTCCGATGACGGCCCTGGTCCAGGGCAGCAGCCGCCGCTGCGCCGCACTGTCCCGTAGCACCTCCAGCGGGCCCACACCTACAGCCTTGCGCGCCGCGATCCGGGCCGCCAGCAGCGTCACCGCCAGCCCGACCACCAGCGCCACGATGAACGGCCCCGCCGTCACTTTCACCGGTACGCCTCCGGGCGCCAGTCCGGTCATCCGCATGAACGCCGCCATCATCACGGCGTACGGCACGGCCAGCGCGCAGCCCGCCGCACTCGCCAGCACGGCCACCACCAGCGCCTCCGCCGTGACCAGCCGGCTCACCTGCCGCGGCGTCATGCCGACCGAGCGCAGCAGTGCCAAGGTCCTGCGCTGCCTCAGCACGTGCAGACTCAGCATGCCCGCGACCACGAAGACCGACACGAACCCCGACACCACGGCCGACAACACCAGCAACCCCATGACGCCGTTCGACTCGTCATGTGTGGACGCGCCGGCGACCACTAGGCCGCTACCGCCCACCAGCATCACGGCCAAGGCCACCGCCGTGAACGAAGCGGCGAAGCCCATCCGATTGGTTCGTACGTTGTTCCAGGCCAGCACGAGTGTCACCGGCGACCACTCAACCGCATGCCGATCTGGTCCGCCGAGGGCCGGTCCAGGACGTCGACGATCATCCCGTCGGTCAGGAACAGCACGCGGTCCGCCCGGGCCGCCGCCTCCGGATCATGGGTGACCATCACCACCGTCTGGCCGAATTCGTCGACCGCCTCCCGCAGCAGTGCCAGCACCTCGTGCCCGGTGCGGCGGTCCAGCGCTCCCGTCGGCTCGTCGGCGAACAGCACCTCCGGCCTGCCGAGCAGGGCGCGGGCGATCGCCACCCGCTGCTGCTGGCCACCGGACAGCTGCGCCGGGCGATGCCCCTCCCGCCTGGCCAGGCCGACCCGGTGCAGCAACTCGCGCACGCGTGACGGGTCGGGCCGCTGCCTGGCCAGACGGCGGGGCAGGATCACGTTCTGCCACGCAGTCAGCGAGGGCACCAGGTTGAACGCTTGGAAGATGACGCCGACCCGGTCGCGGCGGAGCACCGCCAGCTCCTTCTCCCCCAGGCGGGTGATGTCCTGCCCGGCGATCAGGACCGTGCCCGAGTCCGGCCGGTCCAGCCCGGCCGCGCACTGCAGCAGCGTGCTCTTCCCTGACCCCGACGGGCCCATCACCGCGGTGAAACTGCCGCGCGGGAACCCGACACTGATCTGCCGCAGCGCGGCCACCTCGGCAGCACCTTTTCCATATGTCCTGGTCACTCCCTCAAGGAGAACCGCGTGATCGCTCATGATCGGCAAGCGTGCCGCAGCGCGTCGATCATCGCCCATCAGGTATCTCCCTGATCGGTCCCTGAGGCTCGCCGCACGCCTCCTGAGGGTGCGTCGTTCGTCGCGACAAGACCGGCCTTACCCGCTGCTGCTGGACGAGCTCCGAGACGGCTCCGGACGACCGTGGCACGACGGCGAACTCAATGCCGCGCCGATCGGTGCCATCGACGCGCTGACCGCCGAGAACGTACTGGTCGGGTTCTGGACCGATGGCTCGCTCGGCCCTTGGCCCGGACTGGCGCCGCCGGGCGTGCCGGGCCGGGATCCTGACACGGCTGCCGCTGCTCGCCGAGTCCCTCGGCGCGGCCCGCCCTCGGCTGCTCGGCCTGGTCCCAGCCACACGCGGCGCGGACACGCTGACGCTGTGCGGATGGACCGGGCCGCTCAACCACACCAACGAAACGGAGGAGATCTCGGCCGTGGTCCGTTCGTGGGAAGAGCGGTTCGGGGCTCGTGTGGTGACCGTGGATTACAGCACGCTTGAGCTGTCCGTGGCCGCACCACCGACCACGCTCGAGCACGCCCGCCAGGTGGCGGCCGAGCATGAGGCGTTCGCCCCGGACACCATCTGGCAGGGCTGCGGAGACTTCGAGGACTATGCCGAAGCGCTGGTCGGCTCCGGCGATTGGTCCTTCTGGTGGGACTGACATCTCGGCCGGTGACCCTCAAGCTCCAGAGGCAAGCGACGGCGGAACAGGTGAACGGACCGGTCAGGAATCGAGAAGCGCGGGTAACCGAGCCGCGCCTAGCCTGACCGCTATGGGTATCACCATTCACGCGAGCTTCCTGCCGCACGACGACCCCGATCTCTCCCTGGCCTTCTACCGCGACATCCTCGGCTTCGAGGTGCGCGATGACGTCGGATACGACGGGAAGCGCTGGATCACGGTCGGCCCCGCCGACCAGCCCGGCACGTCCATCGTCCTGGAGCCTCCGGTCGTGGACCCCGGCGTCACCGACGACGAGCGCCGCACCATCGTCGAGATGATGGCCAAGGGCACCTATGCCGGAATCCTTCTGGCCACCGCCGACCTGGACGGTGCCTTCGAGCGGGCGCAGGCCGGCGGCGCCGAGGTCGTCCAGGAGCCGACCGAGCAGCCGTACGGCGTCCGCGACTGCGCCTTCCGCGATCCCGCGGGCAACCTCATCCGCATCCAGGAGTCGCGCTGAGCCTCGACCGGGCCGGGCCGGCTGACGACCGGCGACGGCAGTTCGCTGAGCCGACCGGAACGGTGAGATCATCGACCCGGCACTGACCGGACGTTCGAGACGACTCTCAGACTCTGAGGAGGAGACCAGCCCACATGCCCACCGGAGCGACCCCTGAGGCCAACCGGTCCTACCGCGCGGTGCTGCGCGACCGCCAGATGGCCGGGCTCCTGCTGGGCGACCTCCTGGCCAATGCCGGTACGGGCATGATCATCGTGGCCATGCCCGTACAGACGCTGTCCATCCACGGCAGTGTGCCGAAGGCGATCGCCATCGGGCTGGTGGAGGCGGCGCCGTTCGTCCTGTCCACCATCCTCGCCCTGGCCATCGGACTGGGGCGGGTGAGGGTGCCGCCGCGAACCCTCCTGCTCGCCGACTGTGTCCTACGGTCGCTGACCTTCGCCATCCTCGGCGTCTTGGCCGTCACCGAGCGACTTTCACTGCCCGTGCTGATCGTGGGTCTCCTGTTCGGCGCGACGTTCCGGATGGCCGGCTCAAGCAGCCGGCGTCTGCTGGCGACGTCCATCGCGGGTGAGAGCGGGCGGTTCGCGGTCAACGGCTTACTCGGGCTGAATTCCACGTTCGCGCTCTACATCGTCGGCCCGGTGCTGGGCGGAGTGATCGTGGCGTCCACCGGCGCGGGCGTCGCGCTCTTCTTCGACGCGTGTGGTGCGCTGATCCTGCTGGCCGCCGTCCTGATATCCGTTCCCCGAGCCACCAAAGATCGTGACGCGCCTGGTCGCGCGGGAGTCCGCGAATCGGGCTGGCGGATCCTGCGTCGCCGACCGGTCGCCGCGCGGCTGCTGGTGGTCGAGTTCTTCTTCAACTTCTTCTACATGCCGATCGAGGTGGCGCTTCCCCTGTACGTACGCGGGACGCTGAACGCCGACGCGTCCGCTCTGGGTCTCATGTGGGGCGCGCTGGGCATGGGCGCATTCGTGGGCGCCGCTCTCGTCAATCAATTGCGCAACCTTCCACAGCGTCATGTGCTGATCGCCATCATCGGCCTGTGGGCGATGTGCCCGGTCGCTCTGGCGTTCGTCGGCGATCTCACTCTCGCGCTGATCGTCTTTGGCCTGGGCGGCCTGGTGTGGGCGCCGTTCACGCCTGTCGCGTACAGCTTCCTGCAATCGGGGCTCGAGCCCGACGAGCAACAGCAGGTCGTCACGCTGTGGACGACCGGCTCCACGGTGGCCGCCCCGCTCGGCCTGATCGTCGGCGGACCACTGATCGAGCTGGCCGGGAGCACCGGAGGGCTGGTGTTGTCCGGTGGGCTGACACTGCTGCTGCTCCCGATCGCGGCATTGGCTGTGCTCAGGCGCGCACCCGGGTCGATCGCACATTCCACGCGCGATCGGGTGCGGTAAACGGACCTGTCACCAGTGTCGAGAGGTCAGACGCGGAGCAGATCGGTCGAGACCGTCCAGAGGCGCTTGGCGGTGGTGGGATCGAGCGCCCATTCCTTGACACCGTGGGGGTGCTGTGCGAGGTCGGCGTCGTCCGGCACGGTGTAGGCCTCCTGCGCGTCGTCGAGGTAGTGGCCTCCGGAGTGAGCGAACTCCGGGGCGACGGCCGCAACGATGCTGGTGGCGGCTCCCTGCTCGACCGTTTTGTAGGTGAAGACTCCGGCGGCCTCGGCCGCATCGAGCGACGCCTTCTGCCGCGCGGTGAAGTTCCGCTGCAGTCCCGTCGCGACACCGCCGGGGTTCACCGTATTGGTGATGATGCCGTCGGATGCCCAACGGCGGGTCGCCTCGACAGCGAAGAGAGAGTTCGCCGTCTTCGATTGGGCGTAGGCGATCTGCGGGTCGTAGTTGCGACGCTCGAAGTGGAGGTCGTCGAAGTCGATGCCGGAACGCATGTGCGCTGTCGAACTGACCGAGACGATCCGTGCTCCGTCGCGGTCGGTCGCTCCCATGGCCAGGGCGTCGTGAAGGCCGGAAGCCAGGGCGAAGTGGCCTAGATGGTTCGTCGCGAATTGCAGTTCCCAGCCCTCGGGCGTCCGTTCGAGACCACCGGTGACCACGCCCGCGTTGTTGATCAGCAAGTGAAGCGGGCCGTTCCACGCGTCGACGAATCGCGTGATGGTGGTCCTATCGGCGAGGTCGAGCCGGACGACTCGGGGCCGGATCCCGCCGGTCGACTTCGCGATCGTCTCGGCGACGGCGTCACCCGCGGTCGTGTTTCGGACAACGAGCGTCACTTCCGCTCCGGCAGAGGTCAACGCACGAGCCGTCTCGGTCCCGATTCCAGAGGAACCTCCGGTCACGATCGCGCGGACGCCGGTGAGATCGACGCCCCGTAGCACCTCGGCGGCGGTGCTGGAAGAGGTGAAGGGCGTGGAAATGAGTTTAGGAGTGGTCATGGCGGCGACTATACAGACTAGACAATATTTGTATAGTTAGCTTCTCGCTCGTATGCTCGCTTCATGAGCAGTCCCGAGGTTGGTCACCCGCCGCCGTCGACAGTCGCCGATACCGACCGTCGGTCCATGGTTCTGGACTCCGCCATGGTCACGTTCGCGCGATTCGGTTACCGGAAGACCTCGATGGAGGAGGTGGCGCGGGCGGCGCATATCTCCCGGCCTGGGCTCTATTTCCTCTTTTCCGCGAAGGAGACTCTGTTCCGTGCCGCAGTTGCCCAGGCATTGGATCGCGACATCACAGCGGTCGAACGCGTCCTGGCCGACACCGGCCGACCCCTTCTGGAGCGTCTCGTCGAAGCGTTCGATCAGTGGGCGGGCCGCTACATCGGCCCGCTGACGAGCGATGTCGCGGTGGTCATCGAGGACAATCCCGACCTCCTCGGAGAGATCATCGAGACCCCGCGGCGCCGTTTCGAGGAACTGATCACAGACGCGATCGCCATAAAGTCGGGACGAGAGGCGGCTTCCCCGGTCGCGCAGACGATGATCAGCGCATCGATCGGCATCAAGCATCAAATCGCATCACGGGAGGCCTACCTCGAACGACTGGAGGTAGCCATCGATCTCCTGCTGCGCTGAAGACGCTTGCCGAAGCCGCGCGAAGGGCCACCCGATTGCCGTCACCGCCTGCCATACGACGGTGGAAGTGCGAGACCTCAAGCCGCCGAACGTGATCCAATCCGGCGGGCTTGAGCTGGTGAAATACCTGTCCGTCTACCGGCTGATCTGACGCGGAACCGCCACCGCGAGAAGCTTGTCTGGGTTGCGGATGGCGTAGAAGTTGGTGATCTTCCCGTCGGCGATCTCGATCAGGAAGACGCCTTCCAGGCGCTCACCGCTGAGTACCAGTGCGGCCGTGTGGTTGCAGTTGACCATCTCGATCCGCAGGTCCCCCAGCCGCTCCTGGCGGAACAGGCTCATCAGGACCGCGGCCACCTTCTGCGCGCCCACCACCGGCCGGCGCGCCGCGGTGGCCTTGCCGCCGCTGTCGGCGGTCCAGATGACGTCCGGCGCGAGCAGCCAGAGCAGCCCTTCCAGGTCACCGGTGGCCGCCGCGGTCATGAACTGCTCGGTGACCCGCGCGCTGGTCGCGGCGTCGACGGGCTCGAAGCGCTGACGGCGCGCTTGTACGTGCTCGCGGGCGCGGTGCGCCACCTGCCGCACCGCCGCCACGGACTTGCCCACCGCTGTGGCGATGTCGTGGTAGCCGAAGCCGAACACGTCGCGCAGCACGAACACCGCGCGCTCATCGGGACCGAGTGTTTCGAGCAGTACGAGCATCGCCATCGACACCGACTCGGCGAGCACCACATCGGTCGAGGCGTCGTTCTCGTCGAGCAGCAGTGGCTCGGGCAGCCACGGGCCGATGTAGTCCTCGCGACGGCGCGCGCTCGCTCGCAAGGCGTTGAGCGCCTGACGGGTCACCAGCTGGGCCAGATACGACTTGGTGTCGCGCACTGTCGAGAGGTCCACGCTGGCCCAGCGCAGATAGCTGTCCTGCAGCACGTCGTCGGATTCGGTCGCCGAGCCGAGGATCTCGTAGACGATCGTGAACAGCAGCGGCCGCAACAGGGTGAACCGCTCGGCATGCTCATCGGTGCTCACGGGGAGGTGACCGCCCGCGCGGCGGAGGCCGGTTGCTCGGGACGCGGGCCGCCCTTGGGCCAGCCCATGGAACCCGGCTTGCGGGCCTCGCCGCGTATCCGCTTCGACACCACGAACTTGCAGGTCACCTCCTTGATCGCCGCGCCCATGCGGCCGCCGATGTAGACGTTGATCGCGGTGTCGTCCCTGCGGGCGAGCTGCCGTATGCCGGCGCGCCGGCCGAGGCTGACGCACGCCCCGGTGAAGGCCAGGTCGATCACCGCCGGTGCGGTCCCCGCGATGCGGCTCAGCACCGTGTCGGCGGCCCGCGCCCCGAGCGGCCCGGCGGCGTAGCCGCTCATCCGCAGCGGCCGGCCCGACGGTGCGGCGGCGTCGCCGGCCGCGACAAGGCGGTCGTCGTCGAGGCTGGTCAGCGTCTCGTCAGTGAGCAGCCGGCCGAGCGCGTCGGTGCGCAGCCCACTGGCCGCCGCCAGCTCCGGCACGCCGAAGCCAGCCGTCCAGATGGTCAGCGCGCTCGTACGCACCCCACCGTCGGCGACGACGACCGCATCCGGCCGCACCTCGCTCACCATGGCGCCCTCGAGTACCACGACACCATGCCGCGACAGCCATTTGGCGATGTATCGGCGACCAGACGCGCTGAATGTCGGTGCCAGGGTCCGGCCGCACACCAGTGTGACCCTGCGTCCTTGCTCGGCCAGTTCGGCGGCCGTCTCGATGCCGGTCAACCCGCCGCCGACCACGGTGATCGGAGCATCGACGGGTAACTCCTCCAGCCGGGCGCGCAGCCGCTGCGCGTACTCGAACTCCGCGATGTCGAACGCGAATTCGGCCGCGCCAGGCACCCCTGACGGTATGGCCCTGGTGCTGCCGACCGCGTAGATGACGTAGTCGTAGTCCAGGGTACGGCCCGACGCCAGCCGTACGGCGCGGGTGGCGGCGTCGATGCGCGTGACGCTGTCGACGACCAGGCGAACGCCCTCGCCGAGCAGCGTGCGATAGTCGATCGTGGCGTCGCCGGTACGGGCCACGAACTGGTGCAGCCGGATGCGTTCGACGAACTCCGGGCGTGGATTGACCAGGGTGATGTCGACGTCGTCGCGCGTCCGCAGACGGTTGGCCGCGAGCGTACCGGCGTAACCACCGCCGATGACCACGACCTTGTGGCGTGTGTTGTATTCGGTCATGCCCTCAGGACACCGCCGGCCCCTGGGACGTGACAGCACGCGACGTGACACGCGTCACTCCGTTCGCCAAGAACGTCGATCCGGCCAAGGCAGAACACCGCACAGCCATGTTCTGCCTTGGCGGAGAGCATCGCACCGACGCCTGGACCTACTGGACCGGCCACACCAGGACGAAGGAGAAATCCCGTTTCGTCCTGCGGTTCAGCGGGATATCAATCTTGACCCGGCGAGCGATCTCATTGCGGCTGATGCCCAGTCCATGAGGGATGAGCCGTCCGGGACGGACCGGCACGGGATCGTCGAAGGTGACCGTGATCTGAACGGGCCACGGATCCTCGGGAACGGGAGATGCGTGGAGTTCCCAGCACCCGTCCCAATCGAGCCCGAACCGGTTGCGCCGGGCGATCAACGGATCGAGAAGGGTATCGGCGACCAGGGACGGCGAGTTGTCCGAGTAACCGGCCAGAAGGCCGGCGGGCAGTGAGCGGACCGGGACGCGATCGTGGACGGTGAGCTTGCTGGTCCGGTCACAGGAAACGCAGTTGACCAGGAGCCAGACGTCGAGAAGTTTGCCGTTGGCGTTGACGCGGAACCTGCCGTCGCCGACGGTGGCGCGGCCGGAAGGGCAGGCCACGCACCGGAGGGCGAGCAGAGGCAGGCGGGTACGTCGTACGGCCCAGGGCAGCACGATATGAGGATGTGAAGACATGATCTCTCTGAAGACCTGACGAAGAGCACGGAAAACAGAGCCGACGGCGTCCGTCGGCGACCGATGCGCAGGGAAGTGTCAGGTCTAAAGAGCAGGCGGCGTCATGCGCGCGAAGTCCTCACGTAGGGGTGAGAGCCCAGCGTAGGCGACCACCATCTACAAGATCCACCCGTTTTCGCGACCCCGTCAGCAGACAGCTCTTCTGTCAGGCGGCACTCGCTTTACTGCTGTTCCGCACTCGCGAATGGCTGAATACGCCGCCAGGCCTTGCCGCAGAGTCATTATTATCCGGAGGCCCCACACGATCGCCATAAATTCGCCATAATTTCGCTATACAACCCCACCACCTGCGTGAACGCATAAATAAGACGCAGCTGAGGCATGGCTTCAATGGCGATTTAACACCGGTCTGTGGAATTGTCAATCTCTTGTCAAAGTGATTTATCCATGCTTATCCTCCAGGTGATCAAATCTCTTTCTCGGTTTTCCTGGAGGCACCACTTGCGCCGATTAGCGCTCCCAGTCGCCGTCACGGCGATGCTTATCCCCTTCCTCGCCCCCGAGGTCTCCGCCGCCACGCAGACCTCGACGGCCTCCGCCGCCCTGCTCGCCGACCCGCCGCCGGCCGACGTGCAGGAGATCGGCCCCGGCCAGTACTCCGCCGACAACCAGACCTTCAAGCTGACCGAGCTGGACGTGTCCGCGGGCGCGATCAGCCGTAAGCACGGTGTGGCTCTGGCCGGTGGCGACCTGGCCCGGCCGCAGTCGGCCCCGGCGACCCGCCCTGAGCTGGGCGTCTTCGGGCCGAGCTGGCAGGCCGAGTTCGCCGGTGGTCAGATCAACCGGAAGCTCGAGAACCAGAACGGCACCCTGGTCGTCACGGAACTCGACGACGGGACGTCGACCAGCTATCCGCTGAAGAGCAGCGTCTCCACCCCCGACGGCGGCGGCATCCAGATCTACCAGGCCGCCAACGGATCCAAGATCACCGAAACCACCAAGTGGGACGCGGTCGTCGGTGCGATGCGCACCACGACGATCGAGACGCTCGTGTCGGACGTGGGCGCCCAGGAGGCGGGCGACGACGGCTTCACCAACGCCGACGGCACTCCCGTCAGCGCCACCGACCTCCAGCCCACCTACACCTGGGCCCGGCCGGCCGGCGCGCCGAGCGCCGACCCCTGGCGGGTGACCGACGTGGGCAACACCGCTTTCGGCAAGTCCACGATCACCTACGACACCCAGGGCCGCGTCAGCACCGTCAAGGAGCCGGCCGGCGTGTCAGACCCCGCGTCCGTCACCAAGTTCACCTATGCCACGGCCACCACGGCCACCAGCACCTCCAACGGCGACTTCGCGGGCCGGCTCAAGGAGGTCTCGGTCACCTACGGGACCGAGACACCGCAGACCGAGGCGAGCTACGCCTACGACCCGAACGGTCTGCTGCGCACCGTGACCGACCCCAGCGTCGGCGCAGTACAGGGGACCTACTCCTACGACCCGGTGGGACGCCTGTCGTCGATCGAATCCGTCACCAACGGCGGTTGGCAGCTGTCCTTCCCGGCGGGCGTCGCGGCTCCCCAGGTGACCGCCACCGGCACCGACACGCCGGCCAACGGCGGGACGACCACGGGCGCGGCCGGGCTCGACGACCCCAACGCCACCGAGCCGCCGGCCGGCGACTTCCTGCCGGAGGGCGTGGACCCCCCGCAGTCCTACCCGGCGAAGTGCAGCACGGCCGCGACCTGGATGTGGTACACCAAGTCGGGCTGCTCGGCCTGGGCCTGGCACGGCGGCAAGTGGCGCAAGCCCGACTGGAAGCGCACCGCCAGCGGCTTCAAGGTCAGGGGCATCTACTACGACCACTGCACAAGCTCTCCGGACAAGCCTCACAACTTCGACTTCCGGCCGGCCTGTGACTCCCACGACTACGGGTACGGCCTGATAGCCAACAAGAGGAAGCATTACCGCTACTACCTCTCCAACGCCCATTCAAAGGCTGACGTGGACAACCGGTTCTACATCACCATGCGCGACAAGGTGTGCGGTGGCTACTTCATCCTGGTGCGGCCCGACTGCCGGGCATGGGCCTGGGTCTACTACAAGTTCGTCAAGAGGTACGGCAATCCCTGATAACCGCCCGAGCTCAACGTGACACCTGAGCTCTGACCTTTCCGGGGGACCTTCCTCCGCCGGACGGCGGCCTCGGCCGCCGTCCGGCCACCCCTCACGCCGGCGTCGTCTCCCTGCACCTCCTTCATGTAAGGCGCGGTACGTCATGAAATTGCGAGTCTTATCCTGTGTCATCGCGGCGCTGGCGACCACGGCGCTCGCGACCGGGCCGGCCAACGCGGCAGAGGCCCCGCCCACGACTCCCGCAGCGTCCGCTACGGCCACACAGCAGACCACTTCGACCGCTCAGCAGGGCACTTCGGCGGCCCCCTATGTCGAACCCCAGCTCAGCGCGCGGGTGGCGGCCGCGGGCAAGATCCGAGTGAACGTCGTCAGCAAGACCCGCGCCGACCTGCCGGACGCGGCCTCCAGCGGTCAGGTCGTCCAGCAACTGACCCGCTTCCCCGTGGTCACCCTGCACGTCGACCAGGCCGGGCTGGACCGGCTGACCAAGCTGCCCAGTGTGGTGAGCGTGACCGAGGACAAGCCGGTGCGACCGGTGCTGGCCGAGAGCGTCCCGCTGATCGGCGCCGACAAGACCAGGGCCGCGGGCAAGACGGGCGCCGGCAGCGTGGTGGCCGTGCTGGACACCGGCGTCGCGGTCAACCACCCCTTCCTCAAAGACCGGGTGCTGGAAGAGGCCTGCTTCTCCCCCATCGACGCCGACTACTCCTCCACCAGCCTGTGCCCCGACGGCACCGCCGAGCAGGAAGGGCCCGGCGCCGCCGACGCCGACCAGGGCCCCTGCGCCGACGTGGCGCTGGACTGCGACCACGGCACCCACGTGGCCGGCATCGCGGTCGGCAACGGCACGGGCGTGACCGGCGCTCCGCCGGCCGGCGTCGCGCCCGGCGCCGAGCTCGTCGCGATCCAGGTGTTCAGCAAGTTCTCCTCCGAAGACCTGTGCGGCGCGGGCGCCGCCCCGTGTGTGCTCAGTTTCACCAGCGCTCAGCTCGCCGGCCTGGAGAAAGTGCTGGAACTGAAGGACGAGGGAGTGCCGCTGGTGGCCGCCAACCTCAGCCTGGGCGGCGGCCAGTACACCGCCGCCTGCGACGGCGACCCGCGCAAGGCGATCATCGACAGCCTGCGCACCGCCGGCGTGGCCACCGTGGTCGCGGCCGGCAACGACGGCTTCGGCACCGCCGTGGCCGCCCCGGCCTGCGTGTCCTCGGCCATCACCGTCGGCGCCACCACCGACCAGGACGGCGTGGCCGCCTTCAGCAACCGCGGCGCGCTGCTGGACCTGTTCGCCCCCGGTGTGTCGATCATCTCCTCGGTGCCCGGCAACAAGTGGGCCTCCTTGAACGGCACCTCGATGGCCGCCCCGCACGTCACCGGCGCCCTGGCCGTGCTGCGCCAGGCCATGCCCGACGCCCCGCTGGCCCAGCTCGAAACCGCCTTGAAGACCACCGGCAAGGCCATCGCCTACAACGGCGTGACCACCCCACGCATCCAGGTCGACGCCGCCGTGCTCGGAAAGGCCCCTGACACCGGAGCCTGGCCCGTCCCGTACTACGAGAACATGAAGGACACCGCGATCCCCGACCACGGCACCGTGACGTCCTCCATCGCGGTCGCCGGCCTGCTCGGCAGCGCGCCCGCCACCACCGAGGTGTACGTCGACATCCACCACACCTGGCGTGGCGAGCTGAAGATCGACCTGCTCGCACCGGACGGCAAGGTCTACCCGCTGCAGGCCAACGACCCCAACGACAGCGCCGACATCCTGCACGAGACCTACCAGGTCAACGCCAGCGCGTCGCCGGCCAGCGGCACCTGGAAACTGCGCGTGCAGGACGTCGAATATCTCGACACCGGCTTCATCGACGGCTGGTCGATCCGGCTGCCCTGCTTCGGCAACTGGGACGACACCGCCATCCCCGATCCCGGTGTCGCCGAGTCCAGCATCGTCCTGGCCTGGATCAACGGCAACGCCCCCACCCGCTCCCGGGTCCACGTCGAGATCGACCACACCTGGCGCGGTGACCTGAAGCTCGACCTGGTCGCGCCGGACGGCAAGGTGTACCCATTGCGTGCCGCCGATGCCAAGGACGGCACCGACAACATCAACGAGAGTTACTGGGTGAACGCCAGCGCCTCAGCGGCCAACGGCACCTGGAAACTCCGGGCGGAGGACTTAGCCAAGGGTGACAAGGGCTTCATCAACGGATGGACCCTGACCCTGTAGAGGCACTCGCGGAACGGGGTTCGGCCAGGAACGCGGACGCGCTCCTGGCCGAACTCGACTCTGCCGCGGCTAGTCGTTGAGGAACAGCTCGATGACCGGTACGACGACGTCGGGGCGCTGGACCGGCAGGTCGAGGGTCAGGGTGTCGGGGGTCAGGGCGCCGATGGCCGTGTTCTGGGCCGTCTGGCTGGGGTCGATCACGCGCGAACGGATCTCCGAGGCGTCGTGCAGGAACTGGGCGTACTTCACGCGCCCGCCCAGCCCTGGGAGGTGCAGGTGGCGGAACGGCCAGCCGAACACGTGCAGATAGAGCCGGTTACCGCGCTGGGTGTAGCGGCAGTCGGGAGGCGCGGTGAAGCCGCTGGGGCCGGCGCCGTAGATGGAGCGGGAGTTCAGCCGCATCCATTCGCCGATGTCGGCGAGGCTCTGGCGGGCGCGCGGATCGATCTGGCCGCGCCCGTCCGGGCCGACGTTGAGCAGCAGGTTGCCGCCCTTGGCGACGCTGTCGATCAGCATGCGTACGAGCAGGTCAGGGGTCTTGTAGTCAAGGTTGTCCCGGTCGTATCCCCAGCTGCCGTTGAGAGTCTGGCAGGCCTCCCACGGCACCTCCTGGCCGTCGACGGTCATCGGGGCGGCGGGCTGGTACTGCTCGGGGGTGACGAAGTCACCGGGGATGCCGAGCCGGTCGTTGACGATGATCCCCGGCTGGAGCTCGCGCACCATGTCCATCAACTCGGGTGAGCGCCAGTCGTCGGCGCCCTTGCCGCCCCAGTAGCCCGTTCTGCCGGCGTAGGAGAAGTCGAAGAACAGGTAGTCGATCTGGCCGTAGTCGGTGAGCAGCTCGCGTACCTGGGCGTGCAGGTAGTCGGCGTACTTGGAGATGTCGCGGCCCTTGGCGGCGGCCTTGAACTCCTCATCCTCGCGCTGCGGGTGGAGGGAGTCGACGGGGAACTCGGGGTGGTGCCAGTCGATCAGCGAGTGGTAGAAGCCGACCTTCAGCCCTTCGGCGCGTAGGGCCTCCACATACGGCGCGATCAGGTCCTTGCCCCAGGGGGTGCGCGTCACCTTGTAGTCGGTCTGCGCGGAGTCCCACAGGCAGAAGCCGTCGTGGTGCTTGGTGGTGAGGACGACGTAGCGCATGCCGGCTTCCTTGGCCAGCCGTGCCCACTCCGCGGGGTCGTACAGGTCGGGGTCGAAGTGGTCGAAGTAGCGCTGGTAGTGCTCGTCGGTCATCTGCTCGCGGTTCTTCACCCACTCGTGGCGGGCGGCCAGGGAGTACAGCCCCCAGTGCACGAACATGCCGAAGCGGGATTCGGAGAACCAGGCGTGGTCCACTACGTTCCTTTCGAAAAGAGATTTGGCGAAAAGAGATTTCGCGAAATGAGATTTCACGAAAAAGAGATTTCATCGGCCGCCGAGACCGCTCGTGGCGATCCCGCGAATGAGATGTTTCTGCAGGAGGATCAGGAGCGCCGCGGTCGGCGCCATGGAGATCACCGAGGCCGCCATGATCAGGTTCCACTGAGTGCCCTGCTGGCCGACGAAGAGCGACAGGCCCAGCGGGACAGTGGCCTTCTCGTCCACCGTGTTGATGATGATCAGCGGCCACATGAAGCTGTTCCAGTAATTGATGAACGTGAAGACCGCCAGCACCGCGAGCGCGGGCCTGATCAGCGGCAGCATGATGCTGGAGAAGATCCGCACCGATCCCGCGCCGTCGATGCGGGCGCTCTCGGAGATCTCTTCGGGGATGGTCAGGAAGAACTGGCGCAGCATGAACGTCCCGAAGGCGGTGAAGGCCCAGGGGAAGATCAGCGCCTGGAAGGAGTCCACCCAGCCGAACCATTTCATCAGCATGAACATCGGCACGACCAGCACTTCCTGGGGGATCATCAGCGTGGCCAGGAAGACCAGGAAGAAGCCGTCGCGACCGCGCCAGCGCAGCCGCGAGAAGGCGTACGCCGACATGGCCGACGCCACGAGCACCACGACCGTGCCGCAGATGGCGACGGCGAGTCCGTTGACGACGAACTTCCCGAACGGCAGGAACTCGAACGTCTCTTTGTAGTTCTCCCACCGGATCAGCGATCCGAACAGGCTCGGTGGCGACTGGAACACCTCGTCGGCGGGCTTGAGCGAGGTGGCCAGCATGTACACCAGCGGCGCCAGGAACGCGGCGGCCACCAGGTAGAGCGCGACGTGTGAGATGACCAGCCGGACGCGGCGGATGGCGTGATCAGACATCGTAGGTCACCCATCTGCGCTGGCCGGCGAACTGCACCGCGGTCACGCCCAGGATCAGCACGAACAGGATCCAGGCTCCGGCGGACGCGAGTCCGTACTGGTAGATCGAGAACCCCTTGTCGAAGACGAACATCATGAGGGTCTCGGTGTCCATGCCCGGCCCTCCGCCGGTCATCAGGAACGGCTGGGTGAAGACCTGGAACGAGGTGATGAGGGTCATGGTCGAGGCGAAGAACAGCGCCGGGGAGATCATCGGCAGCATGATGCGGAAGAACTGCCGCCACGGTCCCGCCCCGTCGATCTGCGCCGCCTCCAGCAGGTGCCGCGGGATGGCGTCCAGCGCGGCCGAGAAGACCAGCATGTTGTAGCCGAACCCCTGCCACACGCTCATCGCGACGACGGCGAACATGGCCCAGCCCGGCTCACCGAGGAAGTTCGGCGCGTGCGTGCCGGTGGCGGCGTACAGCGAGCCGTCGATCAGCCCGTTCGGCTGGTAGATCATCCGCCAGACGATCGCGTTGGCCACCATCGGCGTGACCACGGGCAGGAAGAACACCACCCGCAGCGCCTTGCGGCCCTTGATGCGCGGGCCCATCCACACCGCCAGCCCCACCGACACGATGAGGTTGAGCGGCAAATAGAGCACCACGAACAGCAGCGTGTTCAACAGCGCCCGCCGGAAGACGGGGTCGGTGAACAGCGTGGTGAAGTTCTCCAGTCCGGTGAAGGTTCGCTCGCCCACCGCGGGCCACTGGAAGAAGGCCATCACCAGAGACAGCACGATCGGGAAGAGGGTGAACACCGTCAACCCGATCATGCTGGGCGCCGCGAAGAAGGCCGCGGCCCTTCCGTCGCGGCGCAGACGGGGGCGCCGTCTGCCCGCTACCGCCGCAGGGCGGGCTATGGCGTCGTCGGACACTTCGCTCCTTAGGCCGGTGACTGCTGCTGCACCTGGTCGAGTGCGTCCGCCGCCGTGGTCTGGCCGTTGAAGGCCTGGATGCCGTACTGGGCCAGCAGCTTCTCCACCGGGTCCCAGTTCTTGGTCGTCCGGAACGGCTTCGCGGAGGCGTTGGCGGCGTCGAGGACCGGCTTGGAGCCCTCGAAAGCGTTCTCGTACCACTTGTTCTGTACGGACTTGCGCGCCGGGTAGGCGCGCCCGACCGAGCCGAGCTGCCCGAGCACCTCGGCGCTGGTCATCGTGCTGACCGCCTTGAACGCCTCATCCGGGTACGGGCAGGACTGGGAGATGCCGAAGCCGGACCCGGCCGTGTAGCTCTTGGTCCCGTCAGGACCGGCGGGGATGGTGGCCAGGCCGACACCGAACTTGGCCTTGGCCTTGAGCTCCAGAACGGACCAGGGGCCGTTCACCGACATCGCCGCGTTGCCGTTGAGGAACTGGGTCTCGGTGAAGTTGTTGTCCACGCCGGGAATCTTGGGCGAGACTCCCTGCTTGGCGGTCAGGTCCGCGTACCACTGGAAGCCGGTCTTCATCTGCTCAGTGGTGAGGGTGAGCTTGCCGGACTCGTCCATCGGCTCCGCGTTGCCGGTCTTGGCCAGGATCATCGAGAACATCCCCAGGGCCGAGGGGTAGCCCACGAAGCCGTACTTGCCGCCGGTGGTCAGCTTCTTGGCCGCCGCCTCGAAGTCGGCCACGCTCCAGCCGACCTTCGGTTCCGGCACGCCGGCCGCCTTGAACATGTCCTTGTTATAGGTGATGATCAGCGAGCCGACGTCGTACGGCAGCGCGTACTGCTTGCCGCCGGAGGCCAGCCCGGCCATGATCGACGTGTCGAAGTCGGCGGTGTCCAGGCCGTTCTTCTTGATCAGGTCGTCCAAGGGACGCATGCCGCTGACGTAGCCGCCCGTGCGCAGGCTCTGCATCGAGACGACGCACGGAGCGCTGCCACCGGCGAGGCGGGTGCCGAGCTTGGTGAAGTAGTCCTTGAAGGGCGAGGTCTCGAGCGTGATCTTGATGTTCGGGTACTTCTGGGTGACCTGGTCGGCCACTTTCTGCCAGGCGTTTCGGTCCTCGGTTCCGGACGCCCACATCCCCCAGGTGAGCGTGACCGCGCCGTTGCTCGCCTTGTTGCCTCCCGCCGATTCCTGGCCGCCGCCTCCGCATCCGGCCGTTAGTCCCCCCGCGATGACCACCGCTGTTGCGACCGCCAGCGATCTCCGACCGCTATACATCTGCCTGCCCATCGCAGCTCCACTCAATAAGCTCGGGGCCGAGTTAATTGATCCGAAACTAGGGCGTAGCAATCCGTAATGTCAATGAGCTCGTGATAGGAAATATCCGATGACTGCTCGCCGAACAGCCGGTCGTGGCGATCTGACCCGCGTCGAGATCCTGGCGCTTCTCGGCACTGCGGGCGCCCTGGACCGCCGTCAGATCGCGGCCCGGCTCAAGCTCGGCGACGCGACCGTTCACGAACACACGCGACGCCTTCTGGCCTGCGGTTATCTGCGAACTCTGAGCCCACAGGCCGGGGTGGTCGGCCGGCCGCGCATCCCCCTGCAGGTCGTACCGGAGGCCGCTGCGACCATCGGCGTACGCGTCGCGACCGACCACCTCGTCACGGTGGTCGCGGGGCTAGATGGACGACTGCTCACATCCGATGTATCGTCCTTCGACTGTCACGCAGACCCACTCCCCCAGCTACTCACCGTCATCGGCCGGCGATTGGCCGACCCTGTCATGGGCCCCAGGCTCAAGGCCGTGGGCGTGGCCGTGCCGGCTTCCGTTGATGCGGGCTATATCCGGTTCTGTCCCCGCTTTGGGTGGAGCAACCTTCCCCTTGGTGAACGGCTGCGCGCCGAGCTGCCGATCCCGGTGCTCGTCGACAACGACCTCACGGCCAGCACCACCGCCGAGCTCCTGTACCGGGCGGGACTTGAGCACGACGACTTCCTGGTGCTCGGCATCGGCGACGGGGTGGGGGTCGGCGCGGTCCTGCGGCGGCGGGTGCACCGCAGCCCGGGCGGGCTGTCCGGCGAGTTCGGCCACACGCCGGTCGCCGCCACCGGCCCGCGCTGCGCCTGTGGCGCGCGGGGCTGCCTGGAGACCTTCACCAGCGACGACGGGATCCTGCGCGCCGCTCGTCGCGAGGGCCTGGCCGAGGCGTCCACCACCATCGAGGAGCTCCGCTCACGGTGGGTCGCCGGTGAGCGGTCGCTGGCCCGGGTGCTCGCCAAGGTCGGCGCCATGCTCGGGCGGGCCGTCGCCGGCGTCGTCAACCTGCTCGGCACGCCCACCATCGCGATCATCGGCGAGAACCATGTGCTCTGGCCGGGCCTGGAGCCCGGGTTCTCCGTCGTGATGCGGACCAGTCAGGTCACCGCGGCCTACCGCGTCCAAGTGATCGTCCGTCCGTGGAGCGACGCCCAGCACGCGCTCGGCGCCGCCGGTCTGGCGCTCGCCGCTCCGGAGACGCTCTTCATCTGACGAGTTTGCGCCCTAGCTATTCAGCGTTACTATATACTAGTAGTCAGCATTGCTGAGTAGTTGAAGGGTGTTCCATGGGCAAGCAGGCGACGGAGATGCTCAAGGGGACGCTGGAGGGCATCGTCCTGGCGATCCTGTCCAGCCGGTCCGCGTACGGCTACGAGATCACGGCGTGGCTGCGGGAGCAGGGCTTCTCCGACATCGCCGAGGGCACCATCTACGCGCTGCTGGTCAGGATCGAGCAGCGCGGCCTCGTCGACGTGGAGAAGGTCCCGTCCGAGAAGGGTCCGCCGCGCAAGGTGTACTCCCTCAACGCCCAGGGACGGGCCTACCTCGAAGAGTTCTGGAGGACCTGGAGCTTCCTCACGGAACGGCTCGAACAGCTCCGCGAAGGAGGAAAGCAGACATGACCACAGAGCCGAACGAGCCGAAGCGGCGCTACCTGCGCTACCTGGAGATGGTCACCGGACCGATCGAGGACAAGAAGCGCTACTGGCAGTACAAGGCGCGCGCGGAGCGGCTTCCCGCGAACTATCGCACGGCGATCGACGCGCTGCAGCGGTACATGGAGCACTTCGGGCCGGGCAAGGCGGACAGCCTGCTGGCGATGCTGGACGATCTCGTCGATCTGTTCGAGCAGAGCGCGGCGGACGGAACCCCGCTCCGCGAAGTCGTCGGCGAAGACCCGGTGGAGTTCGCCGAGACGTTCCTTCGCAACTACCCGGAGGGTCAGTGGATCAGCCGGGAGCGGGAACGGCTGACCAACGCCATCGATCGCGCTACCGGCGAAGACGCCGCCGTCTGATGTCGGCTGAACATCAGGCCGCTATCCCTGGCCGACCACCTTGTCCAGGAAGGAGTACAGGTTCGCCCGGGTGCGCGCGACCTTCTCCCCCAGGCTGAGGGACTCATCGATGGTCCCGCCCCCTGCCGCCTCCTTCTTCCCGCGCGTGTAGAGGGAGCAGGCCAGGTCGGTGCACAGGTAGTGCCCGACCGAGTTGCCCTGGCGGCCGGCTTCGCCGGTTCGGCGCGCGGTCATCAGCGCTACGCCGCCGTTGGTGTGCGTGGTCAGGCACAGCGAGCACATGCTGCGCGAGGTGAAGCCGCGCGACGCGCCGGATGTCACCCGCAGCGCGATGCCAACGAGGGGACCGTCGCGTTCGGCGACCAGGTAGGCGCGTTCGGGCGCACCCGGATCTCGCCACCCGAGGAAGTCGAGGTCTTCCCAGGGATGGTCCGCGAGGTCTTTGGGGACGCTCAGCCGCTTGGTCTCTCCCTTGGAACAGTTCACGAATGATGTACGGATGTCGCGCTCGGTTATTGCTCTCATGGGCGGGGAGGCTAGCTTCCTTACAGGTATTATGCAAATACTTAAAGCATGTAAGTTAGCGGAGAAGGGCGGCACATGGCACGCGCGGGATTGACCGCCGAACGCCTGACCCGGGCGGCGGCGGACCTGGCCGACGAGATCGGCTTTCAGAACGTGACCGTCTCGGCCCTCGCGCGCGGTTTCGACGTCAAGCCCGCGGCCCTGTACTCGCACGTCAAGGACGTGCAGGATCTCAGGGCCAGGGTGGCGTTGCTGGCCCTGGCGGAGCTCGCCGACAGGGCCGGCGCCGCCCTGGCCGGCCGCGCGGGCAAGGACGCGCTGGTGGCCTTCGCGAACGCCTACAGGGGCTACGCGAAAGAGCATCCGGGCAGGTACGCCGCGATGCAGATCGAGCTCGACTCGGACAGAGTGGATACCAGCGCGGGGCGTCCGCACGCCGACATGACTCGCGCGATACTGCGCGGATACGCGCTGTCGGAGCCCGACCAGACGGACGCGGTACGCATGCTGCACAGCACGTTCCACGGCTATGTGAGCCTGGAGACGGCGGGCGGGTTTCGCCGCCACCCTCGTGACGTGGACGCTTCGTGGTACAGAGCGCTGGACGCCCTCGACGCCGTTCTCCGCAACTGGCCGCCGGCCTGAGCTTTTTCGCTGGCTGCTTCAGGACGCGGGTGCGATCATGGAGCGATGGCGACGACCTGGGACGAAGCGTTCGCAAAGCGGTACCAGGAATGGTCGGGTCACATGACGGCCGACGTGGACTTTTACCTCGATCTCGCACGCGAGGCGGACGGGCCGGTGGTCGAGCTGGCGATCGGGGACGGGCGGGTCGCGATCCCGGTGGCGCGGGAGACCGGCCGGCGGGTCGTCGGGATCGACGTCTCACCGGCGATGCTCGCGCAAGCCCGTACCCGTGCGGCCGAGGCCGGTGTGGAACTCGACCTGCGCGAGTGTGACATGCGCGACTTCGTCCTGGACGAGCCCGCGGCGCTGATCTACTGCCCGTTCCGATCACTCCAGCACCTGCCGACCTGGGCCGACCGTCGCCGTACCTTTGAGCGGGTCGCCGCCTCGCTCCGGCCGGAGGGGCGGTTCGCCTGGAACGCCATCGCCTTCGACCATCGGATCGCGGTCCAGCTCGACGGCGCGCGGCAGGAGAAGCCCGTACCGCACACCGTCCGTTACGCGGTTGGAGACAACCGCGTCGACCTTGTCCTCGACGACGGTGCGAAGAGCTCCTTCTGGTGGGCGACGAAGAACGAGTGGCTCGGGCTTCTGGATGTCGCCGGTCTTGAGGTGGAAGCGCTCTACGGCGGGTTCGCCCGCGAGCCGTTCACCGAGGACAGCCGAGAGTATGTGTTCGTCGGCCGCCGCCGGCCCTCCTAGGGCTCTTGTAGTCGTGGAGACCGGCGCGCGAGCATCGTGCCCATCGCGAAAGCGCTGAGCACGCAGCCGATCTGCGCGACCGCGAGCACGGGCAGGGGTCACGCCATTCCCCCTCCTCAAGATCCTCAGCGATCAGGCCCTCTTCCTGCAGGCGGTCGAAGGCGGCGTAGAGGGTTCCGCGCGCAACCGGACCCGGCCCTTGGAGATCCGCGCCGTCCATGCCACACTCACTGTTATAGAACTCTATGAAGAGTTATAGAACGAGGTGAGCGTGAGATGCGAGAGATGTCGCCATGGCGGGAGCCCGTCCCGGTGGGCGGGACGATGGGCGAGCCCCAAGCGCGGGGCCGGTTCGGCGAGTACGGCGGGCGGTACGCGCCGGAGTCCCTGGTGGAGGCGTGCCGCGAGGTGGACGAGGCGTTCCGGGAGGCGCGGGCGGATCCGGGCTTCCGCAGCGACTTGGCGGAACTGCTCGCCTTGCACGCCGGACGGCCGACCCCGCTCACACCGGCCCGGCGCCTGTCGCAGGAGCTGGGCGTGCGGCTCTACCTCAAGCGCGAGGACCTCACCCACACCGGGTCACACAAGATCAACAATGTGCTGGGCCAGGCCCTGCTCGCCACCCGGATGGGACGGCGCAGGCTGATCGCCGAGACGGGAGCGGGTCAGCACGGGGTGGCCGCCGCGACCGCCGCCGCGCTGCTCGGGCTCGAGGCCACGATCTTCATGGGCGAGCGCGACATCGAGCGGCAGGCGTTGAACGTCTTCCGGATGCGCATGCTGGGCGCCGAGGTGATCCCGGTCACCACGGGCAGCCGTACGCTCAAGGACGCGACCAGCGAGGCCATGCGGCACTGGGTGGGCGTCACCGGCGACTCCCACTACTGCGTCGGCTCGGTCATCGGGCCGGATCCGTACCCGTGGATGGTCAGGGAGTTCCAGCGGGTCATCGGCGACGAGGCCCGCGCGCAGTGCGCCGCCGAACTGCGGACCGGCGTACCGGACCACGTGGTCGCGTGCGTCGGCGGCGGCTCCAACGCGGCCGGTACGTTCGCCGGCTTCGCCGACACCTCGGCGCGCTTCGTCGGTGTCGAGGCGGAGGGTGGCGCCGGTGCGGCCCGCGGCAGGCTCGGCGTCCTGCACGGCTGCCGGTCGCTGTTCCTGCAGGACGACGACGGGCAGATCGTCGAGGCGCACTCCATCGCCCCCGGCCTCGACTACCCGGGGGTCGGCCCGGAGCACGCCCACCTGCGCGAGCTGGGCCGGGCCCGGTACCTCACGGTGACCGACGAGGAGGCGGTCGGCGCGGCGCTACGGCTGGCGCGCACCGAGGGCATCGTCCCGGCGCTCGAATCGGCGCACGCCCTCGCCTGGGTGATCCGCGCGGCGGACGACGGCGAACTGGCCGCCGGATCGACGGTCCTGATGACGCTGTCCGGTCGGGGCGACAAGGACATCTCTACCCTGAAGGAGCTGCTGTGACGGACATCCTGGCCCTGGGCGAGGTCGAACGCCACCTGCGTGCCCGCCGGGACACCGGTCGCGGTCTGCTCATGCCGTACATCACCGGGGGCGTCACCCCCGGCTGGACGCGATACCTGAAAGCGTTCGCCGCGACCGGCGCGGACGCGATCGAGGTCGGCCTGCCGTTCTCCGATCCCACGCTCGACGGCGTCACCATCCAGCAGGCGAGCAACGTGGCGCTGACCCGGGGAGCGAGCACCCGCCGGATCCTCGCCGACCTGGCCGAGGTCCAGAGCGTGGGCGTGCCGCTGGTCGCCAGCACCTACTACAACCTGGTGCTGCATGACGGGCCCGAGGCGTTCTGCGTCGCGCTGCGCCGGGCCGGCGTCGGCGGCCTGATCGTGCCCGACCTGCCGGTGCACGAGGCGGACGAGCTGACGGACGTGGCCGCCGCCGCCGGGATCGAGCTGGCCCTGCTGGCATCGCCGTCGACGCCGCAACCCAGGCTGGCGGAGATCTCGCGCCGCAGTCGCGGATTCGTCTACGCGGTGTCGGTGATGGGCACCACCGGCGAGCGGGCCGACCTCGCCGCCTCGGCGGCCGAGCTCACCGCGCGGATCAAACGCGGCACCGACCGGCCGGTCTTGCTAGGATTTGGCATTTCCACGCCTGACCAGGCGCGGGAGGCAGGCCGGTACGCCGACGGCGTGGTGGTCGGCGCCGCGGTCATGCGGCGGGTGCTCGACGGGGCGGGGCCGGACGACCTGACGGCCTTCCTCGCGACCCTGCGCCGGGCCCTCGACCAGGAGTGACGCACCAGGATGACCCCCGACGCCGGGCATGAGGCGAGATACCGCGCCATCGCCGCCGACCTAGCCGCGAAGATCCGGTCGGGACACTACGCCCCCGGTGAGGCCCTGCCCCCGCAACGGGAGCTGAGCACCTCCTACGGGGTGACCCTCATGACGCTGCGCCAGGCGTTGCGGGAGCTCAGCGACGAGAGGCTGATCGTGCAGCGGCCCGGCAAGGGCACGTTCGTGGCCCCGGCCCATCTGGCGTACCAGCTCGGCTCGCTCCGCAGCCTGGCCGACGATCTGCGGGAACAGGGCCACGATGTACGCACCGTGGTGGCCGGGCGGGCGATGCGCCGGGCCCCCGCCCGGATCGCCGCGGAGCTGCGGCTGCCTCCCGGCGAGACCGCCCTGCGGCTGGAGCGGGTCCGTGAGTTCGCCGGCCGTCCCGCCGTACACCAGGTGTCCTGGGTACGCCGGCCGGCGGCCGACCAGATCCGCGACCGCGACTTCACCGCCGTCTCCCTCTATACGGCGCTCGCCGAGGCGGGAGTGGCGGTGGCCCGGGCGTCCGAGGTGGTCCGGCCCGGCCTGCTCGACCCCGCCGCCGCGCGCCGCCTGCACGAGCCCGAGGGCAGTGCCGTGCTCGTCAGCACCCGGATCGCCTATACGCCCGACGCCGTGCCCGTCGTGTCCGATCATGCCACCATCCTGGGCACCATGATGGAGATCCGCACCGAACGCGCCGCGACCGGCCTCTCCCTCACCTGGCGCGCCACCAGCTAGGCGGTGGCGCGACGGCGAGAGTATGAGCCCGAGTATTACGACGGGTAGCACTCTCAGCGCATCGGCCATAGCATACGGATCATGGCCAAGGAGAGAACGTCCGTCAGCATCGCCCCGTGGATCCTGGAGGCGGTACGCAAGCACGCCGAGGCGAACGGGCTCAGCGTTTCCACCGTTTTGGAGCGCGGAGCCCTTCGCGAGATCGCCGCCACCCACAGCGCGGCCGCCCGCGCCAAGGTCTACGGCGAAAGCGCCCACCAGGAAGCCGACGAGCGGATCGTCGCCGACGACACCGCGCGGGCCGCCGACGAGCACCGCGGCGAGGCCGCGTGAGCCACCGATTCGGCGAGCTGTGGACCGTCCAGCTCGGCGACCGTGAGGAAGTCCGGCTCGTCGTGACCGGCGACTTCTACCACACGCTCTACAACGACAACGTGCTCACCGCGCACGTCGAGGCCGCCGACCTGGCGCACGCCCTGACCGCCTTCGTCGTCGACGTCGGCGACGACCGAGCCGCCATGATCGACCGCATCAGCACCGTGGCGGCCACCCGGCTCAAGAGCAAGGTGGGCGACCTGCCCGAGGCCCAGCTCGCCGCCGCGCGCAGCATGCTGGGCACGATCTTCTCCGTCACGGGATGACCCGCCGACGCCGCCAGCGCGTCGCGGACCGCGGCGGAGGCCGGCCTACCTCACCCGCCGCCCGAGGTCGGCGACAGGGACCCGGCTGAGCTGCACATCCTCCTTGTTCGTGCCGTACGCCGCGTACAGAGAGCCCTTCCACACGATGCTCTTCGGGTAGCTGTACCCGGCGTTCTTGTACAGGCCCTCGTAGCGGCGCGGCTGCAGGTCCTCGGCGGTGCGCAGGTTGTACGCCTTGTCGAAGGTCACCCCGTCGGCGCTGGTCAGCACCGTCAGCGGGTACCGGTTGCGGGTGCCGGTCGGGTTGCCCACCAGGTAGGCGGTGCCGTCCGGCAGGTTCCCCGCGCTCTGCTTGGTGCGCGAGTCGGGCACGTTGGTCTCCACCGACGCCGACCAGGTCTCGCCGTCGTCGGTGCTCACCGCGGCGAGCTTACGGAGGGTTCCGCCGCCCTGGTCGCGGAAGACCATCACGATCGAGCCGTCCGGGCGCCGGTACCAGCTCGGCTCCAGCTCGCGGCTCATCTCCGGGGTGTTCGGCTGGTTGGTGAAGTCGCCCTGCTTCCAGCCGGAGACGCCGAGCGGGTCGTCGGTGTAGTACGGCTTGACGAACAGGCCGGGCTGCATGTGGAACGCGGTCAGCACCCGCCCGCCCGGTAGCGCCTTCACGTCCTGCTCGATGATGCCGTTCACCGGCTGCCCGTCGGCGCCGGTCACCCGGCGGGGGCTGCTCCAGTGCCGGCCGTCCCCGCTGGTCACGTACTCGGTGTAGCCGCCGCGCGGGGTCAGGGCGCGTGGCCAGACGTTGAGGTAGGCGACGAGGGTCCGCCCGTTGGTCCACCAGCCGCCGCTGGAGGTGTAGCCGTCGGTGCGCGGCGCGGTGAGCGGGATCGGCTTCGACCACCTCTTCCCGTCTTTGCTGGTGGCGTAGGTGACGATCGTGTCGGGCGCGTCCTCGTCCACGGCGGAGCTCTGCCACTGCGCGTACAGCCGTCCCTTGAACGGCATGAGCACGACGCCGTGGTTGTACTTCCGGTCTTCGGCGCCGGGCGCGAAGACCGTGATGGTCTCGGCGCGCGCGGCGCGGTCCAGGCCGAGTGTGGCGGTGTTGGAGGTGTCGATGAGCCCGTCGGGCACCTTCAGCGGCGGGCCGTCCACGGTGGCGTGCGCCGGGGCGGCGGACAGGGCGAGGAGGGCCGCCAGGGCGAGGGCGGCGGTGCGGACAGGGGGGTGTGAACGCGTACGCGTCATGGCATTCTCCCTTTGGCTGGATGCGAAGCGATCAAGGTGGTCAGTGGTGGAGCGGGAGGTCGCGGGCGAGCCGCCGCAGGGCTTCCTGGTCGGGTTCCGGGATCGGCATGCGGGAGCGGCCGACCGGCCGTCCGGCGAGGCGGTGCACGGCGAGCATCCGCGTCGGCTCGCCGCGGATCGCGTCCACCACCTCGTCCACGTCGCCCTGCAGGCGCGCCACCGCGCCGGCGTCCGCGCGCTCCAGCGCGGCCCGCATCGCGACGAACGGCTTGGCGAACGCCGACGCCACCCCGGACACGATCCCGTCGGCGCCCGCCGCGGCCGCCCCCGCGTAGTCGGCGTCGCTGCCGGTGTAGATGAGGAACCCTTCGGGCAGGCGGGCCCGGTACCCGGCGATCGTGTCGAGCGATTCCCCGCTGACCTTCACCCCCACGACGTTCGGCAGGCCCGCGAGCCGCACCAGCAGTTCCTCGTCCACCGCCACGCCGGTGCGCGCCTCGAAGAGGTAGACGAACACGTCCAGCCCGCCGGCCTCCGCGCCGACGTCCCGGAAGAACGCGTAGACCTCTTCTGGTGGCGTCGGCAGGTAGAACGGGGTGAGCACGGCGATCTCGCGGGCGCCGGCCGCCCGCGCGCCCGCGATGAGTCGCGACACCTCGTACCGGCTGGCGGCCCCGACGTGCACGATCACGCGGATGCCGGGCAGCACCTCCACGGCGAGCGCCGCGACGGCGTTGCGCTCCTCTATCGACAGGGCCGGGAACTCGCCGGTCGTGCCGAGCACGAGCGCCCCCTGGACCCCGGAGCCCGCGACGTACGCGAGGATCTCACGGGTCCCGGCCAGGTCGAGTGCGCCGTCCTCGGCGAACGACACGGGTACGGCGGCGATGATGTCATGTGACGAGGTTTCAGTCATGGATCTTTCGCGGGAGATGGGGAGATTGAGGGATTCCGGGGGCAGATGAGCGGATCACCCGGCGCCGTACGCCTCGTCCATCGAGGCCAGCACCTGCTTGGCGTCCGCCTGTCCGGAGAAGAGCTGCTGGATCCCGGCGAAGTGAGCGGCCTGCACCTGCGCGTTGGGCCAGCCGGAGTCCGGGAAGGGCGCGGTGTGACCGGCGGCGATGATGTCGATCGCCGCCCGCACGGCCGGTGCCGCCTCGACCTCGGCCCCCTGGATCGCCGGGATGCCGGGCGCGGTGTCGAACCAGACCTTGATGGCCTCCGGCGTGGCCAGCCAGTCGACGAAGCCGAGGCCGTTCACCCTGTTCTTGGCCTTGTCGTTGACCGCGAAGCTCACGCCGATGCCCCGCGGGACCGGATTGGTGCCGCTGTCACCGCCGGGCAGCGGGAAGAACCCGAACTCCGCGTCCTTCGGGGCGGTCGAGGTGATCTGCGAGTAGGAAGCGAGCACCTGCACCACGCCGACGGCCTTACCGGTGTTGACCAGGTTGTAGGAGGCGGTCACGTCGGTGCCGAGCGGATCGGTGTTGAAGCAGCCCGCCTTGTTCATCTCCAGGTACTTGGTGAAGGCGGCCTCCCAGCCGGAGCCGGCGAAACGCGCCTGCTGCTTCGTCATCTTGTCGTTGAACGACGGGTCGGCGGCGTAGACGGTCGAGGCGACCAGCGCGTACGGGATGAGCTGCGTGACCCAGTCGGTCTGGATCCCCAGCGCGAAGGCGACCTTGCCCTTGGCCTGGACGTCCGCACAGAACTTGAGCAGCTCGGTGTAGGTCTCCGGCGTCTTCAACCCGATCTCCTTCAACGTGGCGACGTTGTAGATCGCGCCGATCGCGTCGAGCTTGGATGGCAGACCGTAAGTCTTGCCGCCGATCCGCATCGTCTCGGCGGTGCCGGGCTCGATCTCGGCGGCCCACGGCCGGTCCGACAGGTCGGCCAGGTAACCGGCCTTCTGCAGGATGGAGATGGCGCCGGGATTGCCGCTGCCCGGCCACACCGTGAACACGTCGGGCGCCGTCCCCGACGACAGCTGGGTACGCAGCGTCGTCTGGTACTGCGCGGTGTCGGCCACGGTCACGTTGATGTCGAGGCCGGTCTTCTTCTTGTACGCCTCGACCACCGCCTGCATCGGCGCCTGGTTGTTCGACGTCGTGGCGATGGTGAGCGCGTTGGTCTTGTCGTTGCCCGGCGCCTGCGGCTGCGACCCGCAGGCGGTCAGGGCCAGCGCCGCCGCGGCGAGAGCGGCGATCTTCCGGTTGAACATGCTGGTGGTACTCCAAGGGGGTCGAAGGGAAATCAGTGGGTCGGCGTCGCGGCTCCGGCCGGGAAGCGGAAGGTGTAGCTTCCCGACGCCAGTCGCAGCTGGGTGCACCCCGGCCGCTCCGCCTGGAGGGTGACCCCTTCCGATCGGGTGACGGCCTCGCCGCCTTCCGTGATCGTCGCCGCCGAGGGCACCGGGAGCACGGCTACGGCAGCCGCTCCCGGCGGTATCAGGACCGACCATTCGCACCACCCCGCCTCGTCGCGGTGCCAGGAGCTGGCGACGCGCCCGCGAGGGGTGTCGATCGCGCCGCGCGCCCAGTCGAGGGAGGTGTGCGGCTGCGGCGCGAGCCGGATGTCGGCGTACCCGGCCGAGCCGGGCGCCTGCCCGATGCCGAGCACCCCGGTGAACAGCCACTCGCCGACCGCGCCGAGGGAGTAGTGGTTGAAGCTGTTCATCCGCGGCGACTGGAAACCGCCATCCGGCGTCCAGCCGTCCCAGCGCTCCCAGATCGTCGTCGCCCCGTTGCGCACGGAGAACAGCCACGACGGGTACCGGTCGTCGTTGATCAGCGCGTACGCCAGATCCGAGCGGCCGATCGCGGTCAGCACCGGGCACAGCAGCCCGACCGTGATGAAACCCGAGGTGAGGGAGACGCCGCGGCGTTCGATCGCCGCCACGAGCCGCCCGGCGACGGCATCGCGCTGCTCCGCCGCGCACAGGTCGAAGGCGAGGGTGAGCAGGTAGGCGCCCTGGGTGTCGCCGTGCACCCGGCCGTCGAGGCCGATGAACTCCGCCCGGTAGGCCGCGCGGACGCGCTCGGCGAGGCCGGCCAGTTCCCGCGCCTCGGCGTCGCGCCCGAGCACGGCGAGGCTGCGCGCGGTCAGCTCGGCGCTGTGCGCGAAGTAGGCGGTGGCCAGCACGTCCTTCGGGGTCTCCGCGCCGACCTGCAGCCAGTCCCCGTAGTTGTTGCCGACGCGTTCGCGCCAGATCAGTCCGGGATTATGCCGTTCGATGTGCCGTACCCAGGCGACCATCGCGTCCACGGACTCCCGCAGCACGTCGGCGTCGCCGCTCGCGCGGTAGAGGTGCCAGGGGATCGTCACCCCGCCGTCGCCCCAGGCCGGCGCGCCTTCCCGCAGGTGGATGAGGCGGGGCGAGAGGTCGGGGAACGCGCCGTCCGCGGACTGGCCGAGGCGCACGTCCCGCAGCCAGCGGCGCAGCAGCGGGGCGACGTCGGCCAGCAGCAGCGCGGTCGGCGTGAACACCTGCGCGTCGGCCAGCCAGCCGAGCCGCTCGTCGCGCTGCGGGCAGTCGGTCGGGATTGACACGAAGTTGCCCCGCAGGCTCCAGGTGATGTTCGAGGCCAGCGCGTTCAGGTCCGCGCTGGAGGTCTCGAACGCGCCGGTCAGCGCGAAGCCGTTGTGCAGCACGACCGCCTCGACCTGCTCGGGGCCGAGGTCCCCGGTCAGGCCGGAGACCTCGGCGTAGCGGAAGCCGTGCAGGGTGAAGCGGGGCTCGAACACCTGCGCCGGCGAGCCGTCGGTCCAGAAGACGTCCACGGGTTCGGCGGTGCGCAGGTTCGCCGTGTAGAGGTCGCCGTGCTCGTCGAGCACCTCGGCGTGGGTGAGCTGGACCCGGGTGCCGGCGGGCTGGCCCGTCAGGGTGAGGGCGACGCGGCCGACCACGTTCTGCCCGAAGTCGACCACGAACCGCCCGTCGCCCCGCGGCGTCACCGCGACCGCGGGCACCCGGCCCGTCACCCGCACCGCCGGGTCGGCCTCCGGGACCAGCGTGGAGGTGTCGCGGGAGGTCACCACCGCCGCCGACCAAGTCGAGGTGTCGTGTCCCGGCAGCTCCCAGCCCGGTTCGGCGCGGCGCGAGTCCTCGTACTGGCCCATCAGCAGGTCGGCGTACAGGATGTCGCTCGGCGACTCCTTCCACCCCTCGCCGCTGACGATCGACCGGCGCGACCCGTCCGCCCCGTCCATGTCGAGCTGCACCAGCAGCGCGGGCTCGGTGCCGTAGTGCTGCGCTTGGTGGCGCCGGTCGGTGCCGATGAAGCCCACGTACCAGCCGTCGCCCAGCAGCGCCGCGACCGTGTTGCGGCCGGGCCGCAGCAGGGCGGTCACGTCCCAGGTCTGGTACGTGATCCGCTCCCGGTACTCGGTCCAGCCCGGCACCAGCTCGTCCCGCCCGACCCGGCGGCCGTTGACGTAGAGCCGGTACACGCCCTTCGCCGACGCGTGCACCCGGGCCGACGCCGGCACTTCGGTCAGGTCGAAGCCGTGGACGAAGCGGCGCACCGGCTGCAGCTTGTTCACCGTGTAGCTGATGTCGGTGTCCTGTGGCGGCGAGGCCGCCTGGCGGTAGATCGGGTTGCGGCCGATCCACGCGGCCCGCCACTCCCCCGCGTGCACCACCCCGGTGCCGAACCGGGCCCGCGCCATCGCCCGCGCGCCCGTCTCGTCCTCGACCTCGACCTCCCATTCGTAGGCCGACGACGTCACCAGCGGCCCGCCGCCGTAGCGGGCGCCGACAGTGCTGTCCGACTGCACCACGCCGGAGTCCCACACCAGCACCGCGCCGCCGGTCGGCGGCAGGTGCCGCACCCGGACGCGGTAGGAGCGCTGGCGCGCGCCACGCCGGTCCGACTCCAGCCGCCAGGAGAACGAGGGCGCGGGAACGACGCCCAGCGGCTCGTGCTGCCCGCCGGTCCGCAGCTCGTAAGGTCGCAACCCGGTCATCCCTGAGCCCTCCCGCGAAACCGCTGATGATCCTGCGTTGCAGCAGGAAGTAGACGACCAGCACCGGCAGGATGCTGATCACCAGGCCGGCGAACACGACTCCGTTCTGCAGCACCGTGATCGCGAGCGCGAAGAAACCTTCCGTTCACCGTTAACGGTGGTCAGTTAACCGTTAACAAAGAGCGCGCGTCAAGACCGGGAGCCCCGGGCCGGACTCCTGCGATACCTTCGGCCGTAGCCGAATCCAAGGGGTCTCTGGCATGCTCACGGTGGCGTTCTCCGCCTACGACCTGACCTCCATCAGGTTCGCGTACTCCCCGCTCAGGGAGGTCTCCGCCGGTATCCAAGCGCTGCGCACCCCCGCCGGGCGGCCCCTGCATCTGCCGTGGTTCAAGCAGGTAGGCCCCCTGATCGGCGGCGATCTGGCCCCGCTGCTCGACCTCATCACCGGCGCCGGCTATATCCCCGACTTCCTGTGTCCCGTCCCCACCAGCCCGACCCCGGACCTGGCCGGCGAGCTGGCGGTCCTGCGCGCCACCCCGCACGAGATCATCCGCACGGACCTCGACCGCATGGCCGCCGAGATCCCCGGCTCGCTGACCGGCTGCGCCATGGAGCTGTACCAGGATCCGGGCCCAGGCCTCGAACGGCTGGCGCACGTCATCGAGGCCTTCTGGCGACTCGCCATGGCACCGCACTGGCCGCGCATGCGCAATCTCCTCGAAGGCGACCTGCTCTACCGCACCCGGCAGTACGCCGAACGCGGCCCCGCCGGCGTGTTCGCGGACATGCACGCGGCCATCCGCTGGGAAGACCGCACCCTCTACCTGGACGACCGCCCGAAAGAGCTGTCCCGGACGCTGAACGGCGAGGGCCTGCTGCTGGCCCCGTCCGTCTTCGTCTGGCCCAGACTGCTCTACCGCACCGACTCCCCCGGCCAGGCGGTCATCACCTACCCCGTACGCGCCGTCGCCACGCTGTGGGAACGCGGCACCGCGCCCGCCCCCGACGCCCTGGCCGCCGTCATCGGCCGCTCCCGCGCGCTGCTGCTGGCCGAGCTCGACACCCCCGCCTCCACCACGGACCTGTCCCGGCGCACCGGCCTGTCCCCCGCCAACGTCTCCGAGCAGCTCGCCCTGCTGCTGTCCGCGGGCCTGGTCACCAAGCACCGCGTCGGCCGGGCCATGCTCTACGTACGAACCCCGCGCGCCCAGGCCCTGCTGGACGACTGATTCGGCGCACGCCGAATGTGTCGCCCCGCCCCGAGGGCCGCCCGCACCATGCACTCATGACGATCACGGCTCCCGCCCCCACCCCTGTGTTCCAGGGGCTGCCCAAGGTGTTCTGGCTGCTGTTCTCCGGCCAGCTGGTCAACAGGTTCGGCGGGGTCGTGCTGCCGTTCCTCGTGTTCTACCTGACCGGGCGGGGGTATGCGGCCGCGCAGATCGCCGCCGTCATCTCCGCGTACGGGCTGGGCGGCCTGGGCGGGCAGCCGCTGGGCGGCTACCTGGCCGACCGGTTCGGCCGCCGCGTCACCCTCATCGGCGGACTGCTCGCCACCGCGGCCTGCCTGATCCTCATCGCGGCCGCCGGCAGCCTGGCCTGGCTGATGACCGCGGCCCTGGCCATGGGGCTGGCGGGCGACGTCTACCGGCCGGCCGCCTCGGCGCTGGTCGCCGAGACCACACCACCGCACCTCCGCGCGAAGGCTTTCGGGCTCATGCACTGGGCGGTCAACGTGGGCACCGCCGCGGCCGGCGCCGTCGCCGGACTCCTGCTCGCCCACGGCTTCTGGCTCCTGGTCATCCTGGACGTGACCACCAGCGTCGCCTTCGCCGTGATCGTGGCCATCGGCATCCCCCGCGGCCACGACAAGGCCGCCGCCAGACCGGCGCGCAACGGCTACGCGATCGCGGCCCGCGACCGGGTGCTGCTGGCCGCGCTGGCCTTCCTGCTGCTCGGCCTGATCCTGTACGCGCAGGCCTCGTACGCGCTGCCCCTGGCCCTGGCCGCCGACGGGCTCCCGGCGTCGCTGTACGGGCTGCTCATCACCGTCAACGGCGCGATCGTCGTGATCTTCCAGCCGCTGTTCATCTCCTGGCTGTCGCGCCTGCCCCGGCTGCCGGTCCTCGGCGTCTCCATGACCGTGGTGGGCCTCGGCCTGGCCCTGACCGGTATGGCCAGCCAGCCGTGGCACTATGTGGTCACGGTGGTGCTGTGGTCGATCGGCGAGATCGGCATGGCGGGCTTCGAGGCGGCGCTGATCGCCGACCTCACCCCGGACGGCGCCCACGGCACCTACCAGGCCCTGTACGGCTGGACCACCGCCATCGCCCGCTTCGCCGGACCGGCCGTCGGCGCCGTACTGTTCCAGGCGGGGATGCTGTGGTGGGCCTGCGCCGCGACGGGCGTCGTGTGCGTGGTGTTCGCCTTCACCCTGATGCCCGCGGTCACACGGCGGGAAAGGCCGTAGGGGGCTCAGACCTGCGGCTTGCGCCAAACGATGCTGTAGCGCAACAGCAGGTGGCGGCGGTACAGGGAACCGGGCAGGATCTCCGCGGCCAACGCGCGCATCTGCGGATATGTCACCGGCGGCGGCCACACGGTAGGGGACGAATGCTTCCAGAGGCCCTTCCTGGCACGGTGGAAGGTGCCGACCGCGACGCCGGCCAGGTCGCGCGGCAGGTCCCTGGGCATGGTGCTGCGGGCGAGGCCGACGATGGCCAGGACGCCACCGGGACGCAGCAGATCGCGCATCCGGGCCAGCCCGCTGGCGGCGTCCAGGTGATGCAGGGTGGCCACCGACGCGACGACATCGAACGAGGCGGGCTCGAACGGATGAGTGAGGAAGTCGCCGAGGACATACTCGACGTCGTCCGATTGCTCATGGGCCTGGTCGATGCTGGGCGCGTCGAGATCGATACCGATGACCTCCGGCACGGCCCGCCGCAGTTCACGGGCGAGCATGCCTTCGCCGCAGCCGACGTCGAGAGCCCGCTGGGCGCGATCGGGGACGGCGTGGAGGATGCGGGGGTGGTAATGAATGTTGTGATTCCATCGCTTGCGGCCCGTATCTGGCATTTGATCATTTTGCCAGAATGACGCACGCCTGATGGGTCAGCGTTGGCGCTCTTCGGCCGTCTGCGGAGCGTGGTGGGGGGTGGCCAGGTCCAGCAGGACCATGGCGTCGTAGTCGGGGGTGCCGGGCTCGGCGACGTACACGGCCAGGCGCTGGCCGGGAGTGCCTTCCAGGTGCATGCTCTGGACGTCGAGGGTGATCGTCCCGACGTGGGGGTGGCGGAAGGTCTTGCGGGCGTTCTTTCGGCCGGTGACCTCGTAGCGTTCCCAGAGCTTGGCGAAGTCGGGGCTCTTGAGCAGGAGCTCGCCGACGAGGTTGGTGAGGTCGGGGGCGTCGGGGTCGGTGCCGGCCTGGGCGCGCAGCCGGGCGACGCAGCCGCGGATCTGGTTCTCCCAGTCGGGGAACAGCCCGCGGGCTGTGGGGTGGAGGAACAGGTAGCGGGCCAGGTTGCGTTGCTTGGCCGGCCAGTCGTCCATCCCGGCGTACAGGGCGAGCCCGCCGGGGTTGCAGGCGAGCAGGTCCATGCTGCGGCTGACGATGTAGGCCGGGTTCGGGCGCATGGTCTGCAGCAGGAGCTTCAGGTGCGGGCGGACCGTACGGCTGGGCGGGGGCGGCGGTTCGGGCGCGTAGCGGGCGGCCCGGCCGGCGAGGCTGCGCAGGTGCTCGTGTTCGTCCTCGTCCAGGCGCAGGGCGCGGCCGAGGGCGTCGATGACGGCCGGGCTGGGCCGGGTCTCCTTGCCGCGCTCCAGCCTGGTGTAGTAGTCGATGCTGACGCCGGCCAGGGTGGCGAGTTCCTCCCGGCGCAGGCCCGGGGTGCGGCGCAGGCCGGGGCCGGCGGTCAGGCCGACCTCGGCGGGGGTGATCTGGGTGCGACGGGCGCGCAGAAAGCGGCCCAGCTCGCTGCCTCCGGCGTCGTTGTGCTGCTCAGCCATGCTTTCAGTGTTACAGCCGCCGGCCGCGAACCGCGCGGCCGAGGGGGGCCCTGTCACACCCCTGAACACGGCTCCCCGGCACAGCACGGTCTGCCATCGGGCGAATGCGCAGAGCACGATGGCTGTTGGTGACGATGCCGCGCCGCCCGCGATTGGACGCGGCATGACGCCTCGTCAGGGCCCTTGTGTCCCTTCGGTACCCGCCATCAACGTATCGATCCATCGGAGATAGCAACGATGAAGCACATCAAACTGCGTGACCTGGACGTTTCCCGCATCGGGCTGGGCGCGATGGGCATGTCCCACGGCTACACCGGCTCCGGCACCGATGAGGCCGAATCCATCCGTACCATCCACCGGGCCCTGGAACTGGGCGTCACCTTCATCGACACGGCCGAGATCTACGGGCCGTACACCAACGAGGAACTCCTCGGCCGGGCCCTGAAGGGCCGCCGCGAGGAAGTGGTGCTGGCGACGAAGTTCGGCCTGATCGCGCACGCCGGCGCGGGCCCGTGGAACCTCGACAGCAGCCCGGCCAACGTCCGCACCTCGGTCGAGGAATCGCTGAAGCGGCTGGGCACCGACTACATCGACCTGTACTACCAGCACCGGGTCGACCCGAACACGCCGATCGAGGAGACCGTGGGCGCGCTGGCCGAGCTGGTGGAGCAGGGCAAGATCCGCCACATCGGCCTGTCGGAGGCCGGGCCGGACACCATCCGTCGCGCGCACGCCGTGCACCCGGTCACCGCCGTGCAGTCGGAGTACTCCCTGTTCACCCGGGGCCTGGAAGAGCGGGTGCTGCCGCTGCTGCGCGAGTTGCGCGTCGGCCTGGTGCCCTTCTCGCCACTGGGGCGCGGCTTTTTGACCGGGAAGATCCGTTCCACCGACGGCTTCGCCGAAGGCGACTTCCGGCACGGCAACCCGCGCTTCACCGGTGAGAACTTCCAGCACAACCTGCGCCTGGTCGACGAGGTCCAAGCCATCGCCGCCGAGGCCGGCGCCACCCCGGCGCAGGTCGCGCTGGCCTGGCTGCTGGCCCAGGGCGACGACATCGCTCCCATCCCCGGCACCAAGCGCGTGAGCCGGGTCGAGGAGAACACCGCCGCCGACGGCATCCAGTTGTCGGATGAGCAGCTCGCGGCGCTCTCCAGCCTGCCCCCGGCCGCCGGCGACACCCACACCGAGGCCGGCCTGCGGATGCTGGAGCGCTGACCCGCTCACCTTCAGCTGTGTCCACCACCCTTCCCGAAATCCAAAGGAGCACATCATGCGTGCAGCCGTGATGTACGGTGCCGGCGACGTCCGCGTCGAGAACCGGCCCGACCCGAAGATCCAGCAACCCACCGACGCGATCGTCCGCGTGGTCCTGTCCTGCGTGTGCGGCAGCGACCTGTGGCCGTACAAGTCCATGCCCGCCACCGGCACCGGACGCCTGATGGGGCACGAGTTCCTCGGCGTGATCGAGGACACCGGCTCCCAGGTGAGCGCCCTGAAGACCGGCGACCTGGTCGTCGCACCGTTCACCTACTGCGACAACACCTGCGATTTCTGCCGCAAGGGCCTGCAGCCCTTCTGCCGCCACGGCGGCCGCTACGGCCTGGACGGCGTGGACGGCGGCCAGGGCGAGGCAGCGCGGGTCCCCCAGGCCGACGGCACCCTGGTCAAGCTCCCCGTGGAAGAGAGCAGCCCGCTGCTGCCGTCCCTGCTGACGCTCTCGGACGTGCTGGGCACCGGCCACCACGGCGCCGTCACCGCCGGCGTGACCCGCGGCGACCGCGTCCTGGTCATCGGCGACGGCGCGGTCGGCCTGTCCGCCGTGCTCGCCGCCAAGCGCCTGGGCGCCGAACAGATCATCCTCATGGGCAGGCACACCGACCGCACCGACCTGGGCCGCGACTTCGGCGCCACCGACGTCGTGGCCGAACGCGGCGACGAAGGCGCGACCCGGGTGCGCGAGCTGACCGGGGGCGACGGCGTCGACCGCGTCGTGGAGGCCGTCGGCGCCCTGGAGGCCCTGCGGACCGCGTTCGCCGCAGTCATCGACGGAGGCACGATCAGCCGCCTGGGCATTCCGCAGTACGAGGACGGCCCCATCGGCCCCGCCATGATCATGCGGAACATCACCCTGACCGGCGGCGTCTCACCGGCCCGCGCCTACATCGAGGAACTCATGCCCGACATCCTGAACGGCGTCATCGACCCGGGCCGCGTCTTCGACCGCACCATCGGCCTGGAAGAGGTCCCCGACGCCTACCGCGCCATGGCCGACCGCGAAGCCCTCAAGGTCCTCATCCGCCCCTGATCTTCGACAGAGCGCCGGGCAAAAGCAGCCGCGCCGTCCTTCCCGGCATCCCACATATGGAGGCATGACCATGCCCACGAAGTACCCCGCTCCGGCGACCGGTACGGCGCAGGGCGGCGGGCCGGCCAAGGCGATCTGGGCGTTCGACGCCATCGGCACGCGCTGGGAGATCGAGACCCGCCGACTGCTGGACGGGCGGGTGCGAGCTGAGATCCAGGACCGGATCGAGCGGTTCGATCTGGCCTACTCGCGCTTCCGGCCGGACTCGCTGGTCTCCCGGATCGCCGCCGCGCAGCAGGGTGGCCGGTTCGTCTTTCCCGAGGACGCCGCCGCCCTGTTCGACCTGTACGACCGGCTGGCCGCTGTCACCGGCGGCGCCATCGACCCGCTGCTGGTGGGCCGCGAGCTGGAACTGCTCGGCTACGACGCGGCCTACACCCTGCGGCCCGTCGCGCCCGCGGCCTGGCCTGCCGGGCCGCGGCCGGTCTGGGGACGCGACACGGTGCGGGAGGGGACGGTGCTCACCACTGGCCGCCCGGTCGTCGTGGACGTCGGGGCCGCAGGCAAGGGGTACCTGGTCGACCTTGCCGCCGCTCTGCTCACCGAATCCGGGATCGGCGCATTCGTGGTGGCCGCGGGCGGGGACCTGCGCCATGCCGGGCCGCAACCGATCCGGATCGGGCTGGAGTACCCCGCCGACCCGTCCCAGGTGATCGGCGTCGCCAACCTGCGTGATCGGGCGCTGTGCGCCTCGGCCGTCAACCGGCGCGCCTGGGGGGACGGCCTGCACCACATCCTGGACGCCCGCACCGGGATCCCGGCCGCGGAGGTGGTGGCCACCTGGGTCGTCGCGGACGACGCCGCCCACGCCGACGCCCTGGCCACGGCCCTGTTCGTCACCGACCCGCGCACGCTGGGCCGCTCGTTCGCCTTCGACTATGTCCGGCTGCTAGACGACGGACGCGCTGAGATCTCATCCCGATTCCCCGGCGCCCTGTTCGGCCCCGAAGCACAGGAGGACCGCTCATGACCGCCCAGAACCGCACCGCCACGGCGCTGCTCACGATCGCCGCCTCGACCTTCGCGTTGACCGGCGCAGGCTGCTCGGCCGGCACCGAACCCGAGGTCGGTACCGCACCCCCAAGGCCACCCTCGTCGGCCCCCTCGTCACCATCACCGCCACCGGCGTCCGCGTCGGCGCGAGGAGATTCCCAGTACCGCGACGGCGCCTACACCGCCACCGGCACCTACGGCGGCGGGCCCTCCCACATCACCGTGACGCTCACGCTCGACGACGACGTGATCACCCGAGTGGCCGTCGCACCGCACGCTACCAATCCGACCTCCCGCGACTACCAGGAACGGTTCGCCACCGCCGTACCCCAGATGGTCGTCGGCAAGAACCTCGATGACGTCCGTCTGTCCCGCACGGCCGGCTCCAGCGGCACTCCGGTCGGTTTCAACGACGCCTTGGACCAGATAAAGCAGCAAGCGGCGAACTGACCCGCTCGGGCGCCGGCGGAGCGGCCTTTGCCGAACCAGGAGCCAGGGCGATCCGGCGCAGCCAGGCGCCAGGGAGATAACGCCGCCAATGCCGCAGCCGGCCCGACCAACAACGCTGCCGGCGTTCTTCTCTCACTGCGGAGAGAACCCCGATAACAGCGGTCGTCGCACGCTCGCCGTCGGGAACTCGGTGTCCGTATCGTGAGCATCGGGCGCGTCCGGCGGTCCGTTTCTCATATGGAGGGGTAGCGATGTTGCGTGCGGTGTTCGTACGAACCTTGAAGGCGGGTGTGACGTATGAGCAGTTCAAGGAAGCTTGGGTTCCGGAGAATACGGACGGCTATCCCGCGAAGGTCAGCGTCTCGCGCAATGTCGCCGACGACCGGCAGGTGATCACGGTCCTTGAGCTGGACATGTCCCTGGCCGAGTTTGAGGACAAGCGTGCGGCGCTGACCCGTCCGGACGCACTGGAGCGGCTCGCCGAGATCGTGGAGACGACCGAGTTGGCGGGCCTGTATGAGGGTGTACTCGATGAGAAGGATCTGTGACGATCGGGGGTGAGTGATGTCGTTCAAGGCCGAGCAGGTCGCGCGGCTGGCCGAGTCCGGGTGGTCGTGCTGCGAATCCGTGGCCGAAGCGGTGGCGCGGGCGGGGCTACCGGCGGTGACGCCTGACTACCTGGCGGCCGCGTTCTCCGACGATCTGTGGGAGGCCGCCGGGCGCGCGGTGCTGGCGCTTCGGAACCACTTCGCCTCGGCTCGCTTCGCGGAGGAGACGACGTACGGGATCCTGCTGATACCCGACCCCGACCGGCTGGACACCCGGCGCCCGATGACCGCGGCCATGCGAGCGGATCAGCTCGGCACGCCGACCGAGGACGTGTTCGACGCGCGGCTGCCGGCAGGCGTCCTCGGCGTCCGGCCCGGCAGGCCGTGGACCATGGTCGCCACGGTCACCGGGGTCTATGGGCCGTCTCTGGGTAGTCACCACCAGATCGTGGACGGGCCGGCGGCGTCGTTCACGGTGGCGGGCACGGACACCAGGGCGCTGATGATCCGTCAGCTCTGGGGCGCGCGAGTCCTGCAAAGCGGGCGTGACCTGCCCGACTACGAATCGAACGCGAGATGGACGTTCACGCTGTTCCCCGGCGAGGGCCTCACCGAAGGCCAAGCCGAATCCGGCACCGTACTCAAGGGCAAGGTGCGTTTCCGGCTCGGCAAGCCCGACCGCGGCATCGGATCGGCGCGCGTGGCTCCCGCCATCGCCGTCACCTAAGGCGCCGGCGGCCCATAGTGACGCATCACCATATAAGCGTCAAACTAGACATATGGGACGTGAGTCGCGGAGTCGCCATGACGCGATGCCCGACGTCGAGAGTGGGCTCGGATCGTATCTGCGAGCCAGGCGAGCCCAGGTCGCCCCCCAGGACGCCGGACTCAGCTCCTGCGGCCCACGCCGGACTCCCGGTCTGCGCCGTGAGGAGCTGGCCGCGCTCGCCGGCGTCAGCATCGACTACTACGCGCGTCTCGAACGCGGCAAGGAGACCCATCCCAGCACCGCGATCCTCGACGCCCTCGCCGGAGCCCTGCGCCTCGACGCGTACGGGCACCAGCACCTGTACGATCTGGCCGCACGAGCCACCCGCGGCACGTCGGAGGCGCCGCCCACCCCCACGTCGCGCGAGGTTCGCCGAGGCGTCCTGGTGCTCCTCGAGGAACTGCGCCCCAACCCGGTCTTCGTGCTCAGCCGCACGCTGGACGTGCTCACCTGCACCCCGAGCGGGCTCCGGCTCTTCGCCGGGCTGGACGCGCAGCCGCCGCAAACACGGAACATCGCCCGGTACGTGTTCCTCCATCCCCAGGCCCCCCACGTGCTGGACGACTGGGACGAGCAGGCCCGCGCCTGCGTGGGCCGACTGCGGGTGCTGGCCAGCACGGATCCCACCGCCCCCGGCCTGACCGGCTTGGTCGAAGAACTTCTGGTGAAGAGCCGGGAATTCGCCGACCTATGGAGCCGCTACGACGTCAAACCGCACGCCCAGGGGGTCAAGACCTTCCACCACCCCGACGTCGGTGACCTTCGCCTCGGTTACGAATCGATGCCGCTGGACGGCACCCTGGCCCAGCGTTTCGTCATGTTCTACGCCGAGCCGGGGACAACCGATCACGACAAGATGGTTCTGCTCGACATGGACAGGTCCGAACCCGTGACGGCCGACCCGTAATCAGCGCGCGCCCTTGCCCGAGCCGGCCGACCCGTGATCATCACGCGCCCTTGCCCGAGCCGGCCGACCCGTGATCAGCGCGCCCCCTCGCCCGAGTCGGACGGCAGGTGGGTCTAAGCGTCGCCGGCCAAGGTGTAACCGCGGGTGACCGCGAGGAGGCCGCCGTCCTCTCTGGTGGCCGCGACCAGGTGCGGTGGCCTGGGGATGAAGCCAGGCACCGCGGTCAGCCCGTCGGTCTCGCCGATGACGGTGAGGCGAATCCGGTCCGCTTCCTGTATGCGCAGGGTGATCTGGACTCCCTGGGCGGGGATGCCACGGAAGCGGATCTCTGAGGGCCAGGTTCCGGCTCGCGTACCGGTCACGGGCACGCTCGCCGACCCGAACCGGCCGGCTGAGGCGGTGGCCCGGGTGATCGGCTGGTCGAGCCTCAGCGTCACCGAGCGCGCGCCCTTCCCCGCTGTCACCTGCAGCTTGAGCGTGCCCTCGCGGCGGGCCAAAACGGTGGCTCGCGGGCCGTCGGCGGCGATCGCGGGTGCGGGGCCGGTCCACAGCGTGCCTCGTGCGTACCCGGCGGGCAGCGCGGAGGTGTCGTGGCCGGACACATACTGCTTGGTCCACTGTGGCGGGTCCGTGTCGGCGCTGACCCAGTGAGCGGTGCGGGTGTCGGCGTCCATCACGTAGGCCAGGTGCGTGCGCTGCGGCTGGCCGGCGTCGAAGTCGTCCGCCGCGAGCCCGGTGGCGACCAGTCCCGTCGTCAGGAGAAGGGCCACCAGAGACACGGGGAGGAGGACGGCGCGTTTCGGCCGGATGGCGAGATCGGGCAGGCGCTGGGTGGCGGGATCCGGCAGGCGGCGGGTGGCGGGATCGGGCAGGAACAGTTCCGCGATCGGCACCACGGTCAGTCCGAACAGTGCCAGTATCAGCGCGCTCACCCCGCCGAGTGCCAGCCCCATCCCGTCGAAGACGTCCCCGGCCAGTGACGGCAGCAGCATCGCGGCCGTGACCGGGCCCAGCATCGCCGCGGCCGCCCGCGCCCAGGCAGGTCCGCGCGACAAGGCGGCGGCCAGGCAGCCGAGCGAGCCCAGCAGCGCCGGCAGGGCGAACAGGAAGGACGCGCCGGGAGCGACCTGAGCGCACAGCACGCCCAGCCCGGCGAGCCAGGTCAGCGCCCCGACGGTCAGCGCCGCCGGACCGAGCCTGCGCCGCAGCACCAGATACCAGCCGAGAACCGCCAGCGCGCACAGGACCGCGATCGCCGCCTGGTACGGCCGCGGGCGGTGCAGCAGCCCGCCCATCAGGTCGTAGGCGGGCCGCCAGGCCACCAGCAGTTCCCACAATCCCTGCGCCAGGGCGGCCGACAGCACCAGGGGCACCACGGCCGAGACCGCGGCCATGATCAGCCGGGGCAGGCTCAGCAGCCGCCTGAGGCGGCCCAGCAGCGCCAGGCCCGCCACCGCGAGGAGGGCCAGCACCGCCAGCGGCCAGACGAGCCGGGCCGGGTAGGTGATCATGGTGCCGAGCGCGCGGAAGTAGGTGACGTCCTGATCGGAGGTCAGCGTCCGCAGGTCCGCGTTGCCGAGGGCGCGCGTCAGCGCCAGCATGTTGGTGCCGTGGTGTTGCAGGCTGCCCCGGTTGAGGTTGGCGATGGAGTCGCCCGCGGTGTGATACAGCGAGGAACGCTGGATGTAGGCGAAGTTCATGCCGGTGAAGCCGGCCTTGGTCAGCGGGGTGAAGTCGGTGTTGTTGGGCAGCAGCCGGTACACCTCCACCATGGCGGAGTGACCACGCGGCGCGGGGACGGCGTGGACGAAGGTCTCGACCAGGCGGGAGTTGCCGGCGGTGGTCTCGAACATCAACGAGGGGCCGCTGACTCCGCGGGCCTCCCAGTTCAGCAGCACACCGCCGGCTTTGCCCAGGGGGTGGTCGCGGACGAAGGCCTCGGCGCCGAGCACGCCGTCCTCCTCGCCGTCCGACATGAGCAGCACGATGTCGTTACGCATGCCGGGACCGGTGCGCAGCGCCCGGACGGTCTCGATCATCGCGGCCACCGCGGCGCCGTCGTCGGAGGCGCCCGGTCCCATGGCCGCGGAGTCGTAGTGCGCGGCGATGAGCACGGTGCCGGTCGAGCCCGTCCCCCGCAGCCGGCCCACGATGTTGTCGACCTGGCCGAACGTCGCCAGCCCCGCGGCGGACCGGCCGCCGACCGAACGCTGGATCTCGACCTGAAGCCCCGCCGCGCGCAACTGCCCGGCCAGGTAGTCCCTGGCCCGGCCGCTCGCCGGGCTGCCGATGGGCCGCGGTTCGGCGGCGAACTCTTTCAGGTGCGCCAGCGCGCGTTCGGCACTGAACTGCGCGCTCGGGGCGGTGGCCGGCAGGGGTTGCATGGTGCTGTCGGCCATGGCGGACAGCATGATCACCGCCATCAGGGTGAGCAGGGCCGCCAGCCCGGCCGGCAGCCGCCGTGGGACGTCGAACAACTTTCCGATCATGGCCAGGAAGGCTAAGCCCGGCCACTTGCCCCGCGGAATGAGGCGCTCACCCGCCCGTACCTGCGGTTTTCCGCAGCCCCCGGTCGAGCAGGGCAAAGCCACACCGGTGACCTGGAGATCGAGGACCGCATCGTGCCCGCCGATCCGGACGTGCCGGTGCGGATCTACCGCCCGCACCACCCGCAGGGCGCAATCGTCTGGTTGCACGGCGGTGGATTCGTCATGGGTGACCTGAACACCGAACACCCCTGGGCCGCCCGGCTCGCGAACGTCTCCGGCGCGGTGGTGGTCTCGGTGGGTTACCGGCTGGCCCCCGAGCATCGGTTCCCGGCCGCCTTGGACGACGTCTACGCCGCGCTGACCTGGACGGCCGAGAACGCCGCAGACCTCGGCGTCGACCCGGAACGGATCGCGGTCGGCGGCCACAGCGCCGGCGGCGGACTCGCCACCGCGGTGGCGCTGCGAGCGCGTGACGAGCAAGGGCCGCCGATCCGCTTCCAGCTGCTCAACCAGCCTGGACTCGACGACCGGCAGGAGACGTGGTCGGCGCGGCACTTCACCGACACCCCGTGGATGAATCGCGACAAAGTCACCGCAATATGGGGGCACTACCTGGGCTCCGCACCCGCCACGCCGTACGCCGCCCCGGCGCGAGCCTACGACCTGTCCGGCCTGCCACCCGCCTACATCGCCACCGCGGAATTCTGCCCGAACCGCGACGAAGACATCACGTACGCGCTACGGCTGCTGCAGTCGGGCGTGTCGGCCGAGCTGCACCAGTGGCCCGGCACCTTCCACGGGTCACAGGCGATCCTGTCCGCCGAGGTGTCGCAGCGGCAGATCGCCGAACTCGGCGCGGCCCTGCGCCGCGCCCTGGCCGAGTGAGGTGGCCCGCTCGGGTGGCCGATCGCGGACGGGAGAGGCATCGCTCCGTCAGAGTGACCTGCTCGCCTTGACGTTCTCGATTCCGAGGACATTCAGCAGAGCCAGGGCTTCGGCGCCGGGGGATCCCGGCGGCGCGCTGTAGAGGCCCGTCCGTAGTTTCCAGACCAAAACAACGCCAGGCAGTTGATCTAGGGCCGTACCTGGGATGACTGCCCTCAAGATGGCGGGTTGCCGGGAAGCACTTCGCCGTTTTCCGTGGTCCTGGCAGGTGGGATGCGAGATCAGCGCCGGTGCCGGCGGTGGTGCTCGTCGTTCTCGGCGGTGATGCGGGCGGCGGTCTCCTCGCCGAGCCGGACGTAGAGGCCGAGGGTGGCCAGGTGCCGGTGGCGGGAGTTGGCCTGTAGGTCGGCGGTGCCGCGGCCCTTGACGGCCAGGTGGGTCAGCCCGGAGTGGCACAGCTGGTGCAGGGTGTATCCGGTGCTGTGCGGGTGGTGGAGCTTGGATGCCTGTTTGAACAGGTACTCGGCGCGTGGGTAGGACAATCGGCCTCGGCCGGTGTCCGGGCAGATGTCGCCCAGGGCCGGCGCGCGGCGTCCGGCGGCGGGAGCGCGCCGGCCAGCGAGGAAGAGCGGGCCGCGGGTCCGTCCCTTGAGCAGGCGGGGCAGCAGTTGGGCGGTGCCGGGCCGGTCATGTCCGAGCGGGATCACGTCGGCGGCGATCAGGCTCACGCGTCCGCCCCTCCTCTGCCGCAGCAAATCCGGTATTTACCGCGGTCGCGATGGGGGCCGTTGCACTGAGGGGAAGTCGCAGCACGAAGCAAGCCCCGCCGCTTGGGGACTTCCTGGCGTGGAGGGTGCCCATGTGCGCCTGGGCGATGTCGCGGGCGATCGCCAGACCGAGGCCCGTGCCCTTGCGATCCAGGCGGCGTGCGGCGCCGAGGCGGGTGAAGCGTTGGAAGATTCGTTCCCGCTCGCACTCCGCGATGCCTCCTCCGTCGTCGGCCACCGTCATCTCGGCGTTGTCGCCCGCGCGGCTCACCCGGACCTCGACGATCCGCTTGGCGTGCCGTTGAGCGTTGTCGAGCAGGTTGGTGAGCAGCCGGGAGATCCGGATCGGGACGGCCTGGACGGTCACGCCCCGTTGCAGGCGGAGCTGGACCGGGAGGCGATCGACTCGTCGACAGACCTCGTCCCGGACCAGTTCTGCGAGGTCGACCTGCTGCGGCTCCACGGCCGGACCCGCCTCCATTTCGCCGAGCACTCGCAGATCGGTGAGGATCGCGTCCAACCGGTCGACGCCTCTCAGCGCCCTGGCGAGAAGGTCGTGGAGATCGGTCTGCTCGGGATACAGGTGGGCCGCCTCCAGCTCCACGCGCAGTCCCGCGAAGGCCGCGCGCAGCTCGTGTGAGGCGTCGGAGGCGAACTGCCGGTTCTTCTGAAGCTCCTGCTCCAGCTCTCTCAGCATGTCGGGAACGATCGGGATTGTCGTAGTTCGGCGCGCACAGAGCGAGTGTGGATCCTCGCAGCCATGCCGAGATGTTGGACACGTGATGGCGGTCGATCCTTTGTCTCGATCAGGATCGGCGAAATCGGGGCTGTTGGCGGGCATATTCACCGGCAAGCTGCTGCCGCACACCGCGCATCGTCCAGGTGCAGTACCGCTTTCATATATGTCCGGGGCGGTTGAGGAATCGGGGTTGGTCATGTCGCTGTCGTTTCTCTTCGGGCGCTCGGAAAAGTGACAAAGGACGAGGCCCGCCCCCACACGTGTGCGGGCCGGTCGTCCTCTGCCGTCAGGGAACGAGGATGAGTCGGATCGGGTCGCCGATCTTGTGCTCCAGCCGGTGGATCGCCTCGGCGGCGTCAGCGAGCGGGATGTGGTCGGAGATGGAGGGAGCCAGGTCGAGCCGGCCGTTGGAGGCCAGCCGCACCAGCTCGGAGACGGACTCGGGGGTGCCGCCGTAGTGGCCGCGTATCTGCTTGCCCATGTAGTTGAAGGTCAGGCCTTCGCTGAGGGTGAGCGGCTTGGGGGTGATGCCGACCAGGATGAGGGCTCCGTTGAGGCCGAGCACCGCGGCGGCCTGCTCGCGGACGGCGGCCACGCCGGCGCAGTCGAAGGCGAAGTCCAGGCCGCGGCCGGCGGTGGCCGCACGTACCTGGTCGGCGAAGTCCTCGGCGGCCGGGTCGAGCGCGATGTCGGCTCCGAAGCCCAGAGCGCGTTCCCCGGCGCCGGGCATGGGGTCGACGGCGATGATCGGGGCGGCTCCGACCAGGCGGGAGACGCGGAGGCTGTGCGCGCCCACTCCGCCCACGCCCCACACGCCCACGGCCTGCGCGGGGCGCACCCCGGCGGTGGCCACGACGGCGGCGTAGGAGGTGGAGACCGCGTCAGGGATGATCGCGGCCTGGTCGAACGGCAGCTCGTCGGGGATGGGGACGAGGGTGTCCTCGCGGGCGATGGCGTACTGGGCCCAGCCACCGTCGTAGTCGATGCCCCGGGTGTGGACCTGGGTGCAGGGGCGGCGGCGCGCGCAGTCCGCGCACTGCTCGCAGCTCTGTCCGGCCTCCAGGATGACGCGGGTGCCTACGGTCAGGCCACGCCGGAGGCCGGGGCCGAGGGCGTGGATGACACCGGAGACCTCGTGGCCGATGGTGACGGCGTCGCGGGCATTGGGGTACAGGGGGACGAGGGTTCCGTCGATCAGGTGGAGGTCCGACAGGCACACGCCGGCGGCCTTGACCTCGATGATCCTCCCCTGACGGCGCTCCTTGATCACGGTCTCGACCAGCTCGCGCATCAGCTGGATGTTTTCGCGGTACGTCTTGTCGCGGGTTTTGCGGAGCTTGGTCATCACCGGAAGCTCCTGCGAGCGCCGCATCGACTCCACCAGCGCGTGCAGCAGCGCCGTGAGAAAGGGGTGCAGTTCCTCGTCGCGGAAGGAGTCGGACCGGTAGCCGAACCCCGACAGGGCGATGGTGTCCAGCGTCAGCCGGGTGTAGTCGTCGGTCACCTTGACCAGCCGTCCCTGCCTGCGCTCCCACTTGCCCACCAGGTTCTGGGCGATCTCCAGCATCTGCCCGAAGTAGCTCTTCATGGCCCGCTGGCTGAAGGCCGGCATGAGGATCCGGTGCGCCATGCCCCAGACCTCCTCATCGTCATGGGCGGTGAACAGGCCCGCGCCGGCGTAGTCCCGGACGTGGCTCAGCGGCGGGAGGATCGGCTTGCCGAAGCGGGTCTCGTCGCAGACCTCCGCCACCAGGTCAGGGTCGTAGACGAAGACGTTGTTCTGGCCGGCGATGTCCATGCTGAAGAGGCCCTCGGGGAACTGCTTGGACAGCTCGCCGAAGTAGGCGACTGGATTGGTGCCGGGAATCTGGGGCGTGTGGCCGAGGATCGGGATCCCGCGCGGGGACCGAACGGGACGGAGCCCGGGCGCGGGCTGAGCGATAGGCAAGGACTTCTCCTTTCTGACGATTTCGTCATTTATGGACACTACCGTCAGTCATGTAATGAATTGTCAAAACAGAAGTGAGGAATCCGTCACTGTTGACGGTCTCTACTACAGTGGAACGCGCACCACCGCCCAAGGAGACATACAGATGGCCGACCCCGCACCGAGCCGCCTGGACCGGCGCAAGGCGCGCACCCGCGCCGCGCTCATCCGCGCAGCCCAGACCTTCATCGCCGACGGCAGAACCAACACGGCGATCCTCGACCTCACCCAGGCCGCCGACGTCGGCATGGGCTCCTTCTACAACCACTTCTCCAGCAAGGACGAACTCTTCCGAGCCGCCGTCGAAGACGCCCTCGGCCGACACGGCGCCGCGCTGGACGAACTGACCCGCGATATGGACGACCCCGCCGAAGTCTTCGCCTTCAGCTTTCGGCTCACCGGCCGCCTGCACCGCCGCCAGCCCCAGCTCAGCAAGGTCCTCCTCAACACCGGCCTGGCCATCGCCACCTCAGAACACGGCATCGCCCCACGCGTGCGACGCGACATCCAGGCCGGCGTCCAAGCCGGCCGCTTCACCGTCGGCGACCCCGAACTCGCCTTCACCATCGCCGCGGGCACCGCCTTGTGCCTCGGCCAACTCCTGCACACCCAGCCGGACCGCGACGACGCCCAGGCCACCGACCAGATCACCGAAGACCTCCTGCGCACCTTCGGCATCCCCGCCGACGAGGCGCACGAGATCTCCCGGCGTCCCCTGTCCGACCTGGACCGGCTCCTTCCCAGCGTCGTCGCGTAACCGAACCCGTCCGCGGCATGTGCGCCGCCGTTCGGCCGTCGTGCCTGCTGTCCCATATCGGGCGGCATGCACCGCAGGACCTGCTCGGCCTCCGCCGTCCCGAGCCGGAGAGCAGTGGCGTACTTGACCATCTGGTCTACTGCTGCTCGATCAGGTCCCAGCGGATCGGGCGGGTCAGTGAGGAGCCGAGGGCCGGCCAGCCGGGCGGGGTGTCGTCAAGGCGGTACAAGCGGATGCTGCCGATGTTCTTCAACCGGGGCAGCAGCCGGAATTCGAGCAGCTCGGTGAAGGCGAACCCAACCACGCTCGCGCCGTGCGTGTCGACGTAGTTCGACTCGATCTCGGCGTCCGTGCAGCGCCGCAGCAGGCCCTCGATCATCGCCGCGACCTCGGACGACGAACAGCTCTTGAGCTGGGAGTAGATGCAGACCTTCTTGCGCTCGACGTCCCAGTAGATCATCACGCCGTTGCCGCCGTAGCGAGCGTGGTATTCGGTCATGAAGTTCGAGGACCAGGACCCGAACTTCTTCGAGTCCGACGCGCACGCGGTGCCGCGACCCCACCATGCGGTGGCGCGGGCGGCGAAGGTGGCGTTCACCAGCCTGGTGACGGCGGCCCTCAGGTTGTCGACAGTGATGAAGTGCCGACGCACATGCCGCAATGCGGCCTCGCCCTCGCCGTGCTCGCCGGTCGCCGCAATCGCCCGGATGCCCATGTTCGTGCCCAGGGCGAAGAAGGCCAGCAGCAGGCGGCGCTGGAGGACGTCACGCTCGATGGTGATCCACGCTCGCCCTTGCGACTAGTGACCTTCACGCCGCCCGCCGAGCCGTCCGCGAGCGCGCCGGACAGCTGGTCCAGGCCCGCGGTCATGCGCTTCTTCAGATCTGCGATAAACGCCTTCGGGTTCAGCGGCTACCGGATCGCGGCGTAGTGCACGACTCGGGTGGCCTCGAAGTCACCGGGCAGGTCGTCCTCCGCGACGACCGCCTCGCGCCAGTCCTTGCGCACCACGCCGTCCATGGGCGCTTCGTCACCGGCGTCGTAGAAACGAGTCTTGCCGTCGACATCGGCGTACTTCTTCAGCAGCCTCATCGCGTCCATCACCGGCCGATACGCGGTGTTGTTGCACTTGAAGCCCAGCGTGTTCAGCAGCGGCGGCAGCATCTGCCGGTAGTACGAGCTGTAGGAGGAGCGCAGGGTGGTGCGGACCTTGGCCTAGAAGACCTTCTCGTTCGCCTTCGCCTCGGCCACCAGCTCGCGCAGCGTCTTCTCCCCGGCCACCGGGAACAGCGCCCGGCGTACGACCTCGTCGGGCTTGTCGACGGCGGCCGTCACCAGCTTGAAGAGGATGCCCTCCTTGCCGCGGACCTTCTTCAACTCGGCAGTGAGCTGCTTCTCCACCCGACGCTCGGCACGGGCGTTGATCTTGTGGACCAGGGCGTCGGTGATCTCCGCCTGCCGGGACGAGCACAGCGCCGCGAGCAGGGTGATCCGTACGTCCTCGCTCGTGTCGCGGAAGTCCGAGGGGTACATCTTGATCGCCCGTGCCCGCCAGGCGGCCACCAGCTTCTCCGAACAGTCCGTGAACAGCCCGTCGGGCAGCCCGAGCTTGCGCGCGTCGTTGAGCTTGGTGATCTCCGTCAGCAGGGAGTCCAGACCGACCGCGCCCGGGTCGCGCTTGAGCGCGGCCAGCAGCGCGGTACCCGCCTCGTTGTCCTCGGCCACCAGGGACAGCAGCCGAGCCGTGCCCGCCTCGCCGAGGCGGCCGATCGTGCGGGCGCAGAACGTCCTCTCCCACTTGCCGCGCGCCGCGACAAGTACCTTCTCGACCCGGGTCCGGCCCGGCGGCTCGATCTTCCGGGCCCGGCACTCGACCAGCAGGGCATCGCGCTGCCGGTCCTCCACCAGCTCGACCGGACAGACCTCCACGGCCAGCCACTCAGCCAGCACCTTCTCATCCGCGACCGTCGACGGCCTAAATCCCAGGGCCTCACGGATCTGCTTGCGGTGGTACTCGGCAGTCCGGCCGACCAGCGTGTACTTCGCGAAGTCATCCTTTGAGACGCGGGCAGTCGACGGTCAGCGGAGTCGCTGCATCCACAGCGAACTGATGTACTGGCCGTTCTTGGTGGCGTACTCGCGGAAAGTACCGACTTCTGTGAAGCCGAACTTGCGATGGAGGGCGACCGACGCGTCGTTTGGCATGGCGATTCCCACGACGATGGCGTGGATCGGCTCGTCGGCGATGCTTTCGAATAGGGCTCGATACAGCGACGTTCCCACGCCCCGGCTTCGGCAACCAGCGTCGAGAGAAACGCTGAGCTCAACAGTGTCCCGGAACGCCTCGTGATTCCGGTAGGGCTGACTGCAGGCGTAGCCGACTATCCGACCGTGACGCCGAGCGACCAGCAGCCGGTAGGGGCCTGTCGAGGAGAACTGCTCGAACCAGGCGCGCCGCTCGGCCACGCTGGTCGGTCGGGTATCGAAGGTTGCGATCGAGCTTGCCGCCACGTCGTTCAAGATGTCGACGATCCCGGAGAGATCGGTCTCATCCGCAATGACGATCTCAACGGGCTCTTGATCCGCAATCATGCGCACAGTGGTCATTCGTCACATCATGTCTGACTAGCCACCGCCCCGCTACCGCTGAAGCAGAAGCGCAAACCGATCGCCGCGCTCCCCGCATCGTCCGGCTATGCCCGAGCGGCCGCGACCTGGCGGGAGCACGGTTCCGCTCACCCCGTACCAGGACGACCACGGCCCGCAGACCCCGCAGTCCCGCAGCCGCATCCTGCAGATCCTCATCGGCGATCGGGGAGGTGGCCGCGTCGTCGGTCCGATGATCGGAGTCAGCCGCGGGTTCGGCGTCGATGACGGCCAGGTGCTCGATGAGTACCTGGGCGCTGGTCTCGGCGACGGCACAGATCGAGCCCAACGCCATCATCGTGGTCTCGTGCCGGCAGGAGGCGACCACACGCCGGCGGGCCTTGTCGTCACGATGTCCGCCGGCACCTTCGACCATGCCAGCCGCCAGGTTGCACAGGTCGACCGCGCAAGCCCGCTCGCGTGGCTCCCCGCTCGGGTCGGAGCGACCAGCCCTCAAGTAACTTTGGGTAACGTCTCAGAATCGCCACGTAGCGGTAAGTCGGGCTTTCGTGTCAGACCGCGTGGGATGGCCCCCGCGGCGGTCGCGGGGGCCGGTTTTCGGTGGGGCGACGGTCTCGCCACGGCCGCTACGGGCAGCTGATGGGGCTGCCGCTCGTGGGGGCGAGCGGCGAGCCCTCCAGGGTGGTGCAGGTGTCGGTGCCGTTCCCGCCGTCGCCCCCGTCGCCGCCGGTCGATGGGTTGGCCTCGCCGCGCAGCGTGTCCCTGCCGCCGTTGCCGTACAGGGTGTCGGAGCCGTTGCCGCCGAGCAGGGTGTCGGGGCCGTCCCCGGCCGCGCCGCTGCCGCTGCTGGTCTCGTCGCCATAGAGGGTGTCCGCGTTGTCGTCGCCGGCGGCGCCGTAGAGGGTGTCGGCGAGCGCGGTGCCGTAGATCCAGTCGTCGCCGCTCGTGCCGTTCACCACCGACTGCCCCTCGTAGACGGTGTAGCCGGCCGCGGAGGCGGCGGCTGCCGTCATCCCGCCGCACGTGGGCGCGGGTGGGACGGTGGCGTGGGCGGTCTCGGCGCCCAGGAGGGCTCCGGCTCCAGTCAGGGCCAGGCGGCGGTAGATGTCCAGGCTGGTGCGGGAGTCGTGGCCGCTGTAGGGCTGGATGAGGGCGTCGATGCCTTGGGTCTTGAGCCAGGCGAACAGGAAGTGCCCCAGCCGGTGCGGCGGCATGGTGAGGGTCAGTCCGGCGCTCTGGGCGTAGCGGGTGAGCATCGCGCGTACGCCGCGGGTGGAGTAAGGGGTCAACCAGCATCGAAACGAAAAGTCACGGTAGGCGGTCGCCTGCATTGACGCTGGCGTGACTTTCGTTCCGATGCGTCCGGGGGTTCCCGCGTTTCGAGGCTGATGTGGCAGCCGAACGAATGTCCCGCTCAAGGCGCCGGGTGGTCCGCCTTGCGGGACTGATCGTTCTACGTGCCCGGTAAGGGTCCTTGGGGCGCGATACGGCGGTGGTCTGAGGGCTTTCAGTCCAGCAGGGTGCGCAGCGCCAAGTCACCGATCTGCCGCAGCTCGTTGTGGCTGCGGCCGGCTGCCGCCTGGACGGCGATGCCGTCGGAGATCGTGTGAATGAGTGCGGCCAGGGCGGCCGGTTCGTAGCGGGAGGGCAGATCGGTGGCCTGCTCCAGCCGCCTGCGCAGCGCCGCCTCACCGGCTTTGCGCACCGCGATGGCGTCCTGGCGTACGGTGTGCGCGTCGGGTCCGCAGGCGTGCACGCTGTTGACGCACAGGCAGCCGTGGGGCGTGTTCTCGCCCGCGGTCAGGTCCACCGCTCCGTGGATCAGCCGCTCGACGACCTCGCGGCCGGTGGGCGCGTCCAGCGCGTCGGCGGTGTAGCCGCCGGGGCCGTCGAGGTAGCGGGCCAGGACCTTGCCGAACAGTTCCTCCTTGTTGCCGAAGGCGGCATAGAGGCTGGGCTTGTTGATGCCCATCGCGGCGGTCAGGTCGGACAGCGAGGTGCCCTCGTAGCCGTGCCGCCAGAACACCTCCAGCGCGCGGTCGAGTGCGGCGTCTGCATCGAACGAGCGTGGGCGTCCGCCGGGCATGCCGTCCTCCATGCTCTCTCCCGAATTTTATACCTCTCGGTACGTTACCTCTTGCCGGAGAGCGTCACGCTGCCCTAGTTTCATACCGAAAGGTACACAACTAAGGAGTGACGCATGATCCGAGTCGGAGTTGTCGGGGCCAGCGGTTGGGCGGACGGCTCGCACCTACCCGCGCTGGCCGCGCTTGAGGAGTTCGAGGTGACCGCGGTCGCGACCACCAACCAGGCCAGCGCGGACCGGGCGGCCGCCGCCCATGGCGTGCGGCACGCCTTCGCCGACGCGGGCGAGCTCGCCGCGCACCCCGATGTCGACCTGGTCGTCGTCTCGGTGAAGGCCTCCGGGCATGCCGCCGTGATCAGGGCCGCGCTCAAGGCCGGCAAGCACGTCGTGTCCGAGTGGCCGTTGGGTGTCGACGCCGACGAGGCGACCGAGCTGACCCACGCCGCCACCGCCGCAGGCGTCGTCCACGCGGTCGTCCTCCAGGGGCACCACTCGCCGAGCGCCCGCTTCGCCGCCGACCTGCTGGCCGCTGGCCGGATCGGCACGCTCGAATCGGTCGCGCTGGTGGCGGAGGGCGCCCCCTGGGGCGGCAGTCGAATCTGGCCGAACCTGGTGTTCGGCCTCGACCCCTCAGAGGGAACCAACATCCTGACCATCATGGCCGGCCACTTCCTGGCCACCCTCGAACGGGTCGCGGGCCCGCTGGCCGAGGTCTCGGCACGACTGCCCCGCACGCACGATCGCGTGCTGGTCGACGGGACGGAGCGGACCGTGCCCAACGCCACACCCAGCCACGTGCTGCTACACGGGTTGCTGACCAGCGGCGCCACCGCATCCGTCGCCGTGCACGGTGGCAACGGACCCATCCAGGACGCGTTCCTGCTCAAGCTCGTCGGCAGCGACGGAACATTGACCGCCACCCCGGCCCAGCGCGGGACGTTCATCCACTGGGGCGACTGGGACATCAGAATCGGAGACGACGTCCTAGCCATGCCCGACACCTACCGCACCGTCCCCGCCAGCGTCCGGTCCGGCCCGCCGGCCAACATCGCGGCCCTCTACCGGGAGGTCGCCCAGGCCATCACCGAAGACCGGCAGCCACACCCCAGTTTCGAGACCGCCCTGCGCCACCACCGGCTCCTTGCCGCCATCGAACGGTCCGCAGCCGATGGAACCCCCCGGGAAATCTCGTAACTCGCTCGGCTCGGCGCACACCGGCAGCGGCGAGGGCGACGGCAGCTGGGCGCAGATGCTCAACCCTGGACGGCATCGAGTTCTTCGTGCAGGACCCGGTAGCGGGCCTGATGTTCGGTGGCATGTGTTTCATAAGCGTTCACCTACGAAACAGCGGCCCGGCGTCCGACCGTCCAGGGCGTTCCCGCCCCGATCCTGTTCCATGAGGTGTCGATTTCCGAAGTCGACTGCACGGATTTCCGGAGTCTTCTGCACAAGCACTCGCATGGTCGGACCAACCCGCCGGAAACGGAACACCGGCCAGGACCGAGCCCGGCCAGTCCCGTCACCGTGCCGGACCGGCTCAACCCACTCGCGCCGCCTGGCCGACCCCTGATGGGCTTCGTCGCGCGCCGAACCAGCATTCCCGGCGGCCTCGAACCTTGCCCCGGACAGAAAGCCGCCGTCCGATCCGCTGCAGCCCGGACCGGGCGAACGTTGCCCGACGCGGCATTAGCGTTCGTCGATGATCTCGGCGGTCTCAGCGGTGGCGTCCGTGGTGACGGCGAACGCCGCCCCGGCCTCCGGCCAGCTCGGGGCGATGGCCATGACATTTTCCAGGTCCTGGATGCTCGACCAGTGCCAGATGTCCTGGTAGGTCCCGTCTTGGAGCCGGGTCAGCCGGGTTTCGGTGAGCTCGGGGTGGTCGGCCCGGATTCGGTTGATCAGCGCGGCGCGCCGGGTGAGCAGTTCGGCGAGGTCGACGGTGGCGGTGTAGCGGGTGGTCCTGATGACCGGCATGACTGACTCCTTGCTGGTGGCGATGAGCTGGAAGCCGAGCACCGACTCGCTGTCATAGAGCGCGTTGTTCTCCAGGTAGCGGTGGAGGTAGGGGACCCGGCTGAGGGTGTCGACGTTGAAGCGGCGCGTGATGGCGTCGATCATCGTTGCGCCCGTGTGGAGGTCGCGGTGGTGCTCGCGCCAGCGGGCCAGCGACCCCGCAACGCCGAAGTAGGTGTCGGCGATGGCCGCGTCGGCGCGCTCGTAGGCGAACTCGTCCACCAGAAGCGTTCCCCCGGGCTTGAGCAGAGCGGCGGCCCGGTCCAGGGCCATCTCCAGAGAGTGGACGTGGTGGAGGGAGAGCGAGAAGACGACCACGTCGAAGGGGTCGTCCTGGTAGGTGCAGATGTCGGCGACGCAAATCGACGGCCCCTCCAGGGCCGGATCGATGTCGATCGCGGTGACGTGATGGCCTGCGCGCCTCAGGCGGTCGGCGAGTTCGCCGTTGCCGCAGCCGGCGTCCAGGATCCGAGCTGGAGCGGGTGGAAGGTTGTCGTCGATGAACTCCATGCGCTCTACGGTCGACCACGAAAGCCATAAGGACAACTGCAGGCTTTGCAGATCTGGTATACGTTCAGTGCATGCCTGAAGCGTGGTCATTGCGAGTGCTGGTGCAGGTCGCGGAGCAAGGCTCGTTCTCGGGCGCCGCACAGGAGCTGGTCATGACGCAACCCGCCGTGTCCCGGCAGATCGCCTCGTTGGAGCGAGAGCTGGGCGTCGATCTGTTCCGGCGGGTCCCGCGCGGGGTCACGGCGACGGCCGCCGGGGACGCGGCGATCGAGGAGGCGCGGGAGATCCTCGACCGGCTGGACGGGTTGAAGGCCCGGATGAGCGCTTTCACCGCACTGCAGACCGGCCGCGTCCGGATGTCGGCGTTCCCGTCCGCCAACACCGCGTTCGTCCCGGAGGCGATCCGCAGGTTCCGGGCGGCGTACCCGGGCATCGAGGTCAGCTTGATCCAGGCCGGCGCCGAGGCGATCCGGACCGGCGATCTCGACCTGGCGCTGGTCACCGACTGGGACGAGATCGGCGACGAGATCGACCTGGTCCCCCTGCTCGAGGAGGAGCACCGAGTGGCTCTGCCGTCGCGGCATCCGCTGGCCCGCCGGTCCACCGTGCCCCTCCGGGAACTGCGGGACGAGACCTGGATCGAAGGCGCGCACCCCGACTGCCTCGGGCCGCTGCACCCCCTCGCCGAGGCCCTCGGAGGCCCACCGCGCATCGGCTTCACCTGCGACGACTGGACCGGCAAGCAGGCCCTGGTCGCCGCCGGGCTGGGCATCACCATCATGTCCACCCTCGCCGCGGCCGCGGTCCGCCCCGACCTGACGCTACGCGCCACCGACCCGGAACTGCCCCGGCGCCACGTCCTGGCAGCGGCGGACCCGCCGCGACTGCGCACCCCGGCCACCGCCGCCATGCTGACCCTGCTCACCACACTCGCGGCCAGGCGACCGCGTTCCGAGCAGGCCCTACCGCCAGAAACCGATGAAGTCGGCCGGTAAGGCTCCCCACACCTCCACTCCAGCCGCGGCCCCAGCCCCTGGCGAACCGGGGCGATAGACAGACCGCACAACCGGCCCACCGCCGTCAACCGCTGGACTGATCAGTGGGCCGCCGCTGATGATGCCTTTGACTGCAAGATGATCTTTGGGTTGACCTCTGTATCAACAGGCGGACGGGCACGCCTGAAGACCGCCACAGCGACGGGGACGCCTGGAAGCTGGCTGAGGCGCTGGCAGGGGCGGGCCGCATCGAGGAGCTGCAGGCGCGCGCCTACCGCAGCGACCAGCTCGCCAAATACGGGACGGTCGGTCTACCAGTTCCATGTCATGCGAGACACATCCGGCCGTGGGCTCATCCTTCACCCCCGGTTGCCCTTGGTATCGGTTGGCGTTGGTGCTTGTCAGCGTCCGACCGGCTCATCGCCGTTGTCAGTGGCGGCGAGGTAGCGGTGAAGAGAGGTCTTGGGGATGCCGGTCTTGGTGGCGATGATGCCGAGGGAGTCACCCTGGGCCTTCAGTAGCCGCGCGTATTCGATCTTGTCTTCCGGGTGGGCCACCGGCTGGCCAATCTGACGGCCGCTGGCCTCGGCCACGGCACGGGCGTGAGCCGCGCGTTCGGCGGTGAAGGTGCGTTCCATCTCGGCGAACAGGGCTAGCAGCAGGAAGGCGCGTAGTCGGCTCAAGCCATCGCGGTCGATGGTGGTGCCAGTCTTCTTGTCCATGTAGATCCGCTCGACAGGGATCCCCGCCGAGGCGAGCGCGTCGAGTTGCCGTTCGAGGGATTGCTTGCCGACGATGCGAAGCAACGGCCGTAGTCCCTGGCCGGTACCCGAGCCGCGAACTGTCCTTGGCCATGATCCAAAACCGTGATCATACCGAGACGCCAGTCGGCGGCTCCTGCGTTATCGCGGGTCAGACGCAACTTCGTGGAAAATTTCTGCATTGCTACCGGGACCCCTGAGGGCGCCACGACGGCACCGCCGGAGCCCAGTCAGGTTGCCGCACCTCGATGGGGAGGTGCCAGGTCCGCACAGCATGGCGTTGTGCCGGAAAAGCGGCAGGTCTTGCGGTGCCGAGGCGGGGATCAGCGCTCCAAGTGAGATGTGGGCTTCGATCGGCTCGTGGAACCGTTTCGGGTCGCGGTTGCCAAAAGCGAGCTTGAGTACCAGGGACGCGCCTTCGGGGAGAGGCTGAGGCTAGTCGGTGGCCCGCGCTCGCCACGTCCAAGATTTGATCAGCGGAACGGACTCCCCGACCGAGCGCGTCGCAGTCAACGGTGATCTCCCCGACGACGGCCTTGGTGCCGGAACTCCGTGGCGTCGGAAAGCGGCCGTCTGCGGCAGCCGCTCGAGGAGCGGGAGGATGCTCGGGCGGACGTCGCGCCGGTGCATTCCGGAACGGCTCGGCGCGATTCCCGCGAGGACGTGGAGGTGGTCGGACTCGGCGTACGTGAACCCGGCGAGCGGTATGCGGCCGACGTCGCGCTACTTCGCGATCGCCTCGCGGACGGCCGGGACGATCTCCTGTGCCCAGCGGGCCAGGACGGTGAGGTCAACGGCGCCGTGGCCGTCGGAGAAGAGCGTGAAGCCCGACGCGCCGTGCTCCAGCACGGCTCCGGTCAGCTCCTCGACCCACTGGCCGACGGAGCCGCCGAGCCAGCGGCCGTCGCGGTCGCGGGTGGCGGGCAGCGGCCGGTCGGTGATGCGTCCGGGGAAGTTGAAGACCGTACGGATCTCGCTCGGATCGCGGCCCACGGATGCCGCCGCCTCGTCGATGATCGGCCGGGAGGTTCGGTAGCGTTCGCTGAGCCAGTCGGCCGCGTGGCCGGGGATCCAGCCGTCGGCCACCCGGCCGGTGGCGGCCAGGGACTTCGCGCCGACCGAGCCGGTCCACACGGGCGGCGCGGCGACGGGAGCGGGCTCGATCTGGTGCACCTGGTAGTGGTTGCCCTCGTAGGTGACCGGCGGGCCGCCGCCCGACAGCAGCTTGACCAGGACGATCGCCTCTTCGAAGGCGTCCACGGCCGCGCCGGGCGTCAGCCGCGGCACTCCCATGTCGGCGATGCGGTCCCACAGCCCGCCCGCGCCCATGCCGAGCACGATCCGGCCGTCCGACAGTGCCGACAGCGACGTCACCGTCCTGGCCAGCATGGCGGGCGGCCGGGTCGGCAGGTTGGTGACGTTGGCGAAGCCGGCGATGTGCCGCGTACGCCCGAGGATGAAGCCGAGCGCGGCATAGGCGTCCAGACGCTCGCCTATGTAGGGATGGTCGGACAAGGTGAAGATGTCCAGCCCGTCCTGGTCGGCCTGCTGGACCATGCGCAACAGCTCAGGCATGTCGTCAATGCTGGAATGCGCGCCAAAACCGAAGACGACGTTATGTGCGGACAACGTTCCGCCTTTCTCTGCGAATGATCGTCAGCGCGCCCTGATGGGCCGCGGCGAGTTGAGTTCGTACTACGAACCATATTAGTTCGCAGTACGAACTGCAACTCCCCCGCAGGGGTTCAGCGCGGGCGATCCGGTTCCACGAAGACGGTGGGCACCTTGTTGTCCGCCACGATCCGGCCGAGCAGCGCGGCGAGCGTGTCGCGTTCGGCCGGGGCGAACCCCGAGGTCAGCTCCTCGACGCGGCGGCAGGTCTCGGCGTAGAACTCATCGACCAGCTTGGCGCCCCGTGGGGTGAGCGCCACCCGTACCGCGCGGGAGTCCTGCGGGTCGGGCCGGCGTTGGACCAGGCCGTTGCGTTCGCTGCGGTCCACCAGGCCGGTCAGGCTCGACTTGGCCAGGCCGAGCATCGCGCCCAGTTCGCTCATGCCGTACGGCTGCGGCATCAAGACGCACAACAACTGGCCCTGCTGCTGGGTGAGGCCATACTCGCGGGCGGAATTCGCGTACACGGCATTCACCAGAAAGGTAGACCGTACGAGTGCGGCCACCGTCCCGATCTGGCCGTCGACATCTTTACTCACCGGCCCAGGCTAACAAACTTCGTGGGACGAACTACCGCTACGGGCGAGCCGCCTGGTAATCGGGAAGTGCGGCCGGGGTGGTCCGGGGCGCCGGGCGCATGGTCAGCATCAGTACGGCCAGCCCGGCGAAGATGACCGCGGCGATGACGCCGGTGACGTGCACGCAGGTAGTGAACGCCTCCCGCGCGGCGTGCAGCAGTTCCGCGCCCTGGCCGGCGGGCAGGTGCCGGCTGGCGGCGACCGCGCCCGCCAGCGAGTCGGACGTGCCGTCCATCCGGCCGCGGTAGACCGCCGCGGCCACCACGCCGAGCAGCGCGAAGCCGAGCGAACCGCCGAAGTAGTTACTGGTCTCCGACATCGACGCCGCCGATCCGGCGCGCTCCGGCGGTACGGCCCCGACGACCAGCCCCGTGCCCAGCGCGAACAGCGGACCGGTGCCCAGCGCCAGCACGGTGATGCCGATCATCACCAGCGGCAGGGCGCTCGCCCCGCCGACGCCGACCAGCAGCAGGCTGCCCAGCGCTGACACCACCAGCCCGCCGGCGATGGCGGTCGGCTGCTTCATCCGCCGGGCCAGCGCGGGCGCGGCCATGGTGCCGACCGCCGTGCCCAGGCCCATGGGCGCGAACAGCAGCGCCGACGCGACCGGCGAGAAGCCCAGCACGCTCTGCAGGTACTGGGTCACCAGCAGGCCCGTACCGGCCATGGCGATGCCGGCGAAGACCAGCGCGATGAGTACGGCCGTGAACGGGCGGTTGCGGAGCAGCCGCAGGTCCAGCAGCGGCGTCTCCAGCCGCAGCTGCCGGCGGACGAACAGCACTCCGATGGCCGCGCCGACGACGAGGGCCACCGCCGGGACGACCGGCATGCTCTCGACCGGCAGCTGCTTGATCCCGTACACCATCAACAGCACCGCCACGAGCGAGAGCCCCACGCTGGTCAGGTCCAGCCGGCCGGCCCGGTCGGTACGGAACTCTGGCAGCAGGACCGGCCCGGCGAGCAGCAGCAACGCCATCGCCGGCACGGCGACCAGGAACACCGATCCCCACCAGAAGTGCTGAAGCAGGAATCCGGCGAGCACGGGCCCGAGCGCGCCGCCGGTGAACTGGCAGGTCGCCCAGATCGCGATGGCCTGCCCGCGCTGCCGTTGATCGTGGAACATGTTGGTGATCAAGGCGAGTGTGGACGGCATCAGGGTCGCGCCGGCGACACCCAGCAGCGCACGCGCGACGATCAGCATCAGCGGGCTGACCGAGAAGGCGGCGACGACCGACAGCACCGCGAACGCCGCTCCCCCGATCATCAGCAGCCGGCGGCGGCCGATCCGGTCGCCGAGCGTTCCCATCGTGATGACCAGGCCGGCCACCATGAATCCATAGCTGTCACTGATCCACAGTTGCTGGACGTTGGTGGCGCCCAGTCCGGCGCTCAGCTGTGGGAGCGCGAGGAGCAGCGCCGTCATGTCCATCGCGACGAGCAAGGTCGGCAGCACCAGGACGATCAATCCCAGCCACGCCCGGTTGACTCGCATATCCGAAACTCCCTGATTGTTCGGTCGACGTTTCGCCGGGTGGTCGGAGCGGTCGCGAGCTTCTTGACATCGCCGCGGTCGCGCGCCAGTGAAAAACTCGCGGGTAAGTTTTGGCGGGGGGATGTCAAGACGACGGCGGCGGCTCCGACCAACCGGTCGAAGGGCCCCGGCCGGGGCTCGCGACCACAAGGAGTACGAGATGAAGTTCCTGATCAGCATGCACATCAACCCGGCCGTGCTGGACGCGCTGACCGACGCGGAGAAGGCGGCGATCGGCGACGGCCACGGCGCGTTCATCGAGGCGCTGAAGAAGTCCGGCGAGCTGATCACCACCCAGGCGCTGGTCGACCCGTCGCAGGCTGCCGTGGTGTCCGTACGCAACGGCCAGCCGGTCGTGACCGACGGCCCTTTCCTGGAGGCGAAGGAGTATCTGGGCGGCTTCTACCTGATCGACTGCGAGAACAAGGAGCGGGCGATCGAGCTGGCGACGCAGATCCCGGACACCGCGATCGAGGGTCTGGGGGTAGAGGTGCGGCAGGTGATGTTCGCTGACGGACAATTGGAGGCATGACGACATCGGCCATCGAGGACCTGCTGCGTGAGCTCACGCCGCAGGTCCTCGGCATGTTGGTACGGCGGAACGGGCAGTTCGAGGCGTGCGAGGACGCCCTGCAGGAGGCCGTCCTCGCCGCCACCGTGCAGTGGCCGGCCGAAGGGCTGCCGGAAAACCCGCGCGGCTGGCTGATGACCGTCGCGTCCCGGCGGCTCATCGACCAGATGCGCAGCGACCACGCGCGCCGCGAACGGGAGTCGGCGACAGCCACCGAGGTGGTGCCCGAGGACGTGCCGGACACCGACGACACGCTCGTCCTGCTGTTCCTGTGCTGCCATCCGACGCTGACCGCGGCCTCCCAGACCGCCCTGACGCTGCGTGCGGTCGGCGGCCTGACGACCGCTGAGATCGCCCGTGCGTTCCTGGTGCCGGAGGCCACGATGGCGGCCAGGATCAGCCGGGCCAAACAGCGCATCAAGGCGGCCGGCAGCTCGTTCAGCCTGCCGGAAGGCGCGGAGCGCGAGGAGCGGCTGCGGGTCGTCCTGCACGTGCTCTACCTGATCTTCAACGAAGGTTACACCGCCTCCTCGGGCAGCGAGTTGCACCGCACCGACCTCGCGCACGAGGCGATCCGGCTGGCCAGGAGGGTGCACGCGCAGCTGCCCGAGGACGACGAGGTGACCGGGCTGCTCGCCCTGATGCTGCTGACCGACGCCCGCCGGGAGGCACGTACGACGGCGACCGGCGACCTGGTGCCGCTGGACGAGCAGGACCGTACGAAGTGGGACCGCGCGCTGATCGACGAGGGCACCGAGCTGGTCAAGGCGTCACTGGCCGGCCCGGCGCTGGGGCCCTACCAGTTGCAGGCCGCCATCGCCGCCACGCACGACGACGCGGACACGGCCGCGGCGACCGACTGGGCTCAGGTGCACGCGCTGTATCTGGTCCTGGAACGGATCGCGCCCAACCCGATGGTCACCCTCAACCGGGCCATCGCGCTCGCCGAGACCGAGGGCCCGCAGGCCGGGCTGGCCCTGCTGGCCACATTGGACAGTGACGAGCGGATGGCCGGGCATCACCGGTTGCTGTCCGTACGGGCGCATCTGCTGGAGAAGGCGGGCGACACGGCGGGGGCGTACGAGCACTTCCGGCTCGCCGCGAAGTCCACGGCCAGCATCGCCGAGCAGCGCTACCTGGAGTCCCGGGCCGGCCGGTTGCGCACGTCCTAGGCGGCATGTCACAGATGGGCGGGCTGTCTCGTCTCGGGTTCCGAAGACAAGCTCTGGGATCCGGAAGGTGATGGTCATGCGGGTGTTCGTGGCGGGCGGGGCCGGGGTGTTGGGGCGGCGGCTGGTGCCGCAGCTGGTGGCGCGTGGCCACGAGGTGACGGCGACGACGACGAGCACGGCCAAGCGGGGCCTGCTGGAGCGGCTGGGCGCCGAGGCGGTCGTAATGGCCGGGCTGGATGCGATGTCGGTCGGTGAGGCGGTGGCCCAGGCCCGGCCGGACGTGATCGTGCACCAGATGACCGCCATCTCCGGCAAGCCGGATATCAAACACTTCGACCGCTGGTTCGCCACCACCAACCGGCTGCGCACCGAGGGGACGGACCACCTGCTGGCCGCCGCCGAAGCGACCGGCGTGTCCCACTTCGTCGCGCAGAGCTATGGCTCCTGGAACGGCATCCGCGAGGGCGGATGGGTGAAGACCGAGGAGGAGCCGCTGGACCCGACGAGCACGGGCAAGGGGGCGGCGGCGATCCGCCACCTTGAGGACGTGGTCGTCAAGGCCGGCGGCGCGGTCCTGCGCTACGGCGCGTTCTACGGGCCGGGCGCCACCGATGATCAGGTCGAGCTCGTGCGCAAGCGGCAGTACCCGGTCGTCGGGAACGGCGCCGGCCACAGCTCATGGGTGCATCTCGACGACGCGGCGAGCGCCACGCTCCTGGCCGTGGAGCGCAAGGTGAAGGGCGTGTTCAACATCGTCGACGACGAGCCGGCCCCGGCCCGCGAGTGGCTGCCCTACCTGGCGGCGTGCGCGGGGGCGAAGCCGCCGATGCGGGTCCCGGTGTGGCTCGCGCGGCCACTGGCCGGGAGTACGGCGGTGGCGATGATGACCCAGGGGCGCGGCTTCTCCAACGCCAAGGCCAAGCGGGAGCTGGGCTGGCGGCTGCGCTATCCCTCCTGGCGGCAGGGCTTCAAGGAGGAGCTGGCGTGACGCGCGCGGAGGAGTTCGTGGAGCTGCGGCCGCTGCTGTTCTCCATCGCCTACCGGATTCTGGGCAGCGTGAGCGAGGCCGAGGACGCGGTCCAGGAGACCTGGCTGCGCTACGAGGCATCCCCGACGCGACCCGCCTCGACCAAGGCGTTCCTGTCGGCCACGGTGTCCCGGATCGCGATCGACGTGCTGCGCTCGGCACGCGTCCGGCGGGAGGAGTACGCCGGGCAGTGGTTCCCCGAGCCGCTGCTCGCCGACCCGTACGAGGATCCGGAGCGGTCGGCGGAGCTGGCCGACTCCGTATCGATGGCGGCCCTGTTGCTGCTGGAGCGGCTCAGCCCGCTCGAACGGGCGGTCTTCGTGCTGCGGGAGGTGTTCGGGTTCGGCTTCGGGGAGGTCGCCTCGGCGGTGGGCAGGTCGGAGGCGGCCTGCCGCCAGCTCGCCGTGCGGGCGCGCCGCCACATGGACGCGGGCCGCGCCCGGTTCGCGGCCGATCGACGGGAGCGAGCGGCGCTCGCCGAGCGATTCTTCGACGCTTTCCGGGAAGGGGACGTCGACGGCCTGCGGAAGCTGCTCGCCGCCGACGTACAGATGATCGGCGACAGCGGAGGCAAGGCCCCGCTGTGGGGCAAGGGCGTCTTCGGCGCCGCGAACGTGGCCCGGACGCTGGCCGCGATCGTCGCGCCGTTCGCCCGGATCGGCGGCGTCGTGGAGCCGCACGAGGTGAACGGCCGGCCGGGCGCCATCTTCCGCGACCGGGACGGCAACGTCGTCAACATCCTGGCGCTCGACACCCTCGACGGGCAGATCCAGACGATCCGCGCGGTGCTCAACCCCGACAAGCTGCGGCACCTGGGCCCGGTGGCGGACGCCTGGGCGGTGGTTCGCGAGGCGAACCAGGCCCGCCGGCCCACGAACTGACCATACGCGCCGACCTGATGCTGTCGTAACCAAGGAAGGACAGCCGTCATGTTCATCACAGTCTTCGGAGCCAACGGTCCGACCGGCCGCCTGTTCACCGGCCAGGCACTCGCGGCCGGGCATCGGGTCACCGCGGTCACCCGGCAGCCGGGCTCCTTTCCGCTGCGCCGGCGCCGCGGGGACCCGGCCGCCGGGCAGCGCGTGGCGCGGGACGGCCACCTCCGTGCTGGTCGCCGCCTCGCCCCTGCTCGACGGGGTCAGCGGCCGGTACTTCGAGGACTGCGAGGAGGCCGAGCCCCGCCACCCGGACGACCCGCACGGAGGCGTCGCGGACTACGCGCTGGATGCCGACCAGGCCGCCGGCCGGCGGGAGGTCTCCGTCACGTCGCCGGATTCCCGGAAGAATGGCCCTGACCTGCGGGGGAAGTGGGTTCCTAAGGCTGTACCGCGAACGCCCGAAGGAGTACATCGTGAGCGCCACCACGCCCCGCTCGTCCGGCCGACCGCTGGCGCTGGTGACCGGCGCGTCGGCCGGGATCGGCTACGAACTGGCTCGGTTGTTCGCCCGCGACGGCTACGACCTGGTGGCCACCGGCCGCAGCATCGGCGCGCCTTCCTCGACACCGACCTGGACGACGAACTGGACCTGATCTCCCTGAACATCGCCTCGGTCGTCCACCTGGCCAAGCACGTGGCCCGGCACATGGCCGCCAACCGCAACGGAAGGATCCTGATCGCCTCATCCCTGCCCACGCCGTACGAGACCGTCTACGGGCCCTCCCGCGCCTTCACCTAGCCGAAGGCCTGCGTGAGGAACTGAAGGAGCACGGCGTGAGCGTGACCGCCCTGCTGCCCGGAGCCACCGACTTCGCCGGTGAGGCCGACGCCCAGGACGCCAACACCTTGTCGCGCTACGACCCAGTCAAGCAGGTGGCGTTGCTGGCCTGTCTGACGCACACCGCCCGGATGCGGGCCCGCGACGACCTGGCCGAGATGTTGTGCAAGCGGATGGCCTCCCACGTCAAGCGGGCCAAGGCGGAGCTTGAGGAGATTCGCGCCCGCCAGCGCGCGACCAGCGAGCGGCTGATCGGCACCTACCGTCAGGTGCTGGAACGTCTCGACCCCGGCAGCGAGGCCTCGGCCGCCGGAGTCGAGGCGGTGGCGCGGGCCATGGAGGCGGTGACCTCGTGCGCCGGTAACGCCGGGCAGGTCCAGGCGCTGGGCGAGATGCTGTCGGCGCTCGTGGTGCAGACCCACAGCGTGCAGGCGGTGCGGGCGGCGGTGGAGCAGGCCGGCGGGTTCGCCGCGTAGCTGGCCGACATCGAGGAGGTGGCCGCCTTCCACGGCGAGGCGCACGAGCTGCTGGTGTACCGGTTCTTCAAGAAGGACCGGCCGGCGCTGTTCGAGCTGGCGGGCAAGCTGCGGCTACCTGGCAGAGGAACCGCGTACCGGTGACGTGGCCGTGCTCGGCTCGAACGAGTACGCCGACTGGGGTGCCCACCTGCTGCCCTGGGAAGAATGCCAGCCGAAGCTGGCCGCCTTCTGCGAGAAGGTCGGCCTGCCCGACACCCCCGCCGGCTTCGTCGCCCACCTCAAGGACGCCCACCTGAGCGCGGCCGCGCACCTGGACGCCGGCTACCTCGACAACGCCGACCTGGTCATCGACGAGGGTGGTGTGCCCACCCTGAAGCGCCGCCGCGGTAAGGGCAGCGATGCGGAGGCCGAACGGCTGACGGCCGCGATCGAACGGCGGATGCCCGAACGCTCGCTGCTGTCCATCGTCGCGCGCACCGCCCACTGGCTCACCTGGTATCGCCACTTCGGCCCCGCCTCCGGCTCCGACCCCAAGATCAAGGACAAGCTGGGGCGGTACTCACTGGCAGTGTTCACCGGCGGCATCAACATCGGCCCGTACGAGGCGGCCAAGCACATCGCCGGCGTCACCGCCCGCGAGCTGTCCATGGTCCGCAACCGGCACATCACCCTGAAGAAACTGAACGCCGCGATCGCCGATGTGGTCAACGCCTTCGCCGAGCTGGACGTGGTCAAGGCCTGGGAGGACGGCAGCACGGTGGCCGCCGACGGCACCCAGGTGGACACCTACATCGACAACCTGCTGGCCGAGACCAGCATCCGGTACGGAGGATTCGGCGGCATCGCCTACCACTACATCTCCGACACCTACGTGGCGCTGTTCTCCCGGTTCATCCCGTGCGGGGTGTGGGAGGCGGTGCACCTCATCGAAGGGCTGCTGGCCAACACCTCCGACATCCAGCCCTCCACCGTGCACGCCGACACCCAAGGCCAGAACTTCCCGGTCTTCGCCCTGGCGACCTTGTTCGGGTTCGACCTGATGCCGCGCATCCGCAACTTCAAGGACCTGATCTTCTTCCGCGCCTCTGAGAAGATCGTCTACCCGCACATCGACCAGCTGTTCGGGGAGAGCGGCCGCAACGTGATCGACTGGAAGCTGATCGACAAGCACTGGATCGACCTGATGCAGGTGGCGATCTCCATCAGCGAGGGCCGCCTGTCCTCGGCCACGCTGATGCGGCGCCTGCGGTCCAACTCCCGCAAGAACCGCATCTACAAGGCCTTCCGCGAGGTCGGCCGCAGCGTGCGCACCGTCGCCTTGTTGCGGTATCTGGCCGATCCGGCGCTGCGGGCGCGGGTCACCGCGGCGGCCAACAAGGTCGAGTCCTACAACGGATTCTCCAAGTGGCTCGGGTTCGGCGGGGTGCTGGCCGACAACGACCCCGAAGAGCAGGAGAAACTGATCAAGTTCAACACCCTGCTGGCCAACCTGGTCGTCTTCCACAACGCGCTGGACATCTCCGACATCGTGCGGCAGCTGGTGGCCGAGGGCTGGAGTATCACCGCCGATCAGCTCGGCCAGATCGCTCCCTACCTGCGGGCCCACATCAGCCGCTTCGGCGCGTACGCCACCGACGAGCTCCGTCAGCAGGCGGATCCGTTCGACCCCCTGCTGAAGGAGGTGGACTTCACCGACGTCGAACTGGCCGCTTGATCACTGAGGTGTTGGTGTCGGTTGGCGAACTGTCTCTGTGTGGTGAAGACAGGGCGGGCGGTCTTGTCGTCCCGATCGCCGCCCCGGCCCGATCTCCTTGGCAGGGCTACTTGGAGCGCTTGTTCTTCTTCCTGGATGCGGCCGCGTTGGAGACCGCGCGTCAGAAGCGTCGGCGGCACAATCGGCTGGGCTTCGCGGTGCAGTGGCGGACGGTGCGGATACTCGGCACGTTCCTGGAGGACCCGGTGGACGTGCCGCGTGTGGTGGCCGAGTACGCGGCGAGCAACTGGGTGTCGATGATCCGTCGTGCTTGAAGGAGTACAGGGAGCGGCTGCAGACCCACTATGAGCACGCGTGGGAGATCTGGGACCTGCTGGGATTTCGGGACTTCGCCGATGCCGAGGCGCAGGTCACGGCGTTCGTCGCCTGGCGGGTGGCCGCGACGCGGGACTCGCGACGGGAGCTGTTCGATCGGGCGGTGCTGTGGTTGATCGAGGAGCGGGTTCTGTTGCCGGGGATCTCGACGCTGGCGCGGCTGGTGCGGGAGGTCCAGCAGTCCGGCCTGGAGAACATCAACGCCGCGGTGGTGGCTCCGGGTACCGGCGCACATGCGGCGGGAGTTGATCGGCACGCTGGAGGTGCCGGACGGCAAGCGGGTCTCGACGCTGGAATGGATGCGCACGCCGGTGACCGAGCTGTCGGGGACAGGGATGAGCGACGCGCTCGATCGCACCTCCTACGTGCTGGGGCTGGGCGCCGGGGTGGTGGATCTGTCGGCGGTGGCGCCGGTGAAGCTGGCCGAGCTGGCCTCTTATGGACTGCATGCCAAGGCCGCGAAGATCAAGCAGTTGCAGGGTGAGCGGCGGGTGGCCACGCTGGTGGCCACCGTGCGGGAGCTGGAGAGCTCGTCGGTGGACGATGCGTGGGGCTGCACGGCGGCCGGTTCGCCGATCCTGGCGGCGCTTGCGCGCGCTGCCGAAGCTGATGGCCGCGCGCAAGCCCGGCACCGAGCACATCAAGGGCTTGCAGGTTGGTGACCACCTCCGGGCGATGGGAGGTGACACGCATCCCATCGCCCGGAGGCCCTCGTCAGGTCAAGCACTCAGCGGAGTGTCACCAACCTCCGGCCTCGATGCGAAGCGGCCCTCGACGATGAAGAGCGCCTTGCACACGGAGAGCAGGCGGCGCCTACGGCAGGGAACGCTTCGTCTGGGTGCGCGAAGTGGCCTCCTCCAGCTCACCTTCCACCACCTCCAGGTCCTTCAGCGCAACCGTCGCTCGCAGCGTCTTGCTGCCCGTCTCCGGGAGCGTGAAGTAGACGGCGAGGCAGACAGCGACGACCACGATCATGTAGAGAGCGACGTACTTGGGTTGCCCGGCGCCGACGAACGCGGCAGCAATCAGGGGGGCGGTGCCGCCGAAGATAGCGATCACCAGCTGGTGGGAGAAGCCGATGCCGGCCACCCGGACCGACGCGGGGAACAGCTCCGCCTGGATGGTCGGGTACACCGCCTGCCAGATGCCCAGGACGAGCCATCCTGATGCGGCCACCACGACGTAGACCCAGAAGCCCGGCCGGTCGAGGAGGAGGAGCAGAGGGTAGAAGAGCACGATCATGCCGGCCGCACCCACGATGGGGAAGATCTTGCGCCGACCGAGCCGGTCCGACAGCGCGCCGCAGATCGGCACGACGATGACCAGAAGGGTGAGCCCGATGACGCTGCCGACCAGGGTGGAGCTCTTGTCCCGTCCGCTGGTGAGCTCGGCGTAGGTGGGCAGGAACGTCGCCCAGGTGTAGTAGGCCACGGCCGGCGCGGACAGCGCCGCTGTCTGCAGCAGGGCCTTCGGATGCTCACGGAGCAGAGCCAGCATCCGTGCCGGTGCCGACTTCTTGTCGACGAGGGAGCTGGCCTCGAACTCGGAGGTCTCGTCGGCGCGGGCCCGCAGGACGAGACCGACCACCCCCAGGAGGCCGCCCACGAGGAAGGGGATGCGCCAGCCCCAGGCCTCGAGCTCGTCCGGAGCGAGGGCTGTGGCGAGGATCGCGGCGGCACCGGTCGCGGCGAGGGTCGCCAGGCCGCTCGCCATGTTCGAGATGGACCCGAACAGACCTCTCCTGTTCGGCGGGGCGTGCTCGACCATGAACGAGATGGCGCTCTGCTGCTCGCTGCCGGCCGATATACCCTGCAGGATCCGGGCCACCACGAAGAGGATGGGCGCCGCGTAGCCGATCGTGCCGTACCCGGGGGTGAGCGCAATGATCAGGGAGCCGAGCGCCATCCCGGACACGGACAGGGTCAGGATGGCCCGCCGGCCGTAGCGATCGGCTAGCGGCGAGACGATGACCCCGCTGAAGGGGCGGATCACGAACCCGATTCCGTATGTGAGCAGCGCCGCCATGAGCGAGGCGAACGGGGAGTGGCTCGGAAAGATCTGCGGGGCGAACACCGCACTCAGCAACCCGTAGAGGTACCAGTCGTACCACTCGACGAAGTGGCCGATCGTGCCCGCCACCATGTTGACCGGGCGGCGAGGGCGATCCAGAACTTCAGAGGGCCCCGGAGGGCTTGAAGGCCCGGAGCCGTCTGGTGAGTTCGTCGTCATTGAGAGCTCCTTGGAGGGTGTGATGCCGTGCTGGGCATCGTCAGGGCTTGTTCGTCGAGGACATCGCCGTTCCCGTCAGCAGGCCCCTGTCGAGGGGGCGAAAGTCAGCGGTTGGGCAGCGCCTTGGTGTTCCTGGACCGGTCGAGCTCGTCGAGCCTGGCTCCGGCCGTACGAGTCGTCATCGGCACCCGTCCAGGTCAGCACAGGCCGCCTGGCACCGATCTGCCACGAGACCCGTGCCGGGGGTGCGGAACCCGGCGAGGCGGATCTCAGGGGCCGAAGGTTCTGCGAGCTCCATGAGCGTCTCCGATGAGATCGGTTGCTGAGATCGGTTGCAGAGACAGTAAGGAGCATGCGACCATTTGTCAATCACACTCTCGGCCAAGGGAAACAGGTGTTCACCAAGCTTGCGACACTGCGCACGATCGACGAGTCAGGCGCTGTGCTCATCGTTCGGCTACCCGACGCGGACAGCGCGGAGCGCGTTGCGCACGCCGCGATCGAGGGCGGATTCCGCGCCCTGGAGATCACGCTCTCCATCCCAGGGGCCGTCGAGCTCATCCGACGGTTGGCCACCCGGTACGCACCGGACGGTGTCGCCGTGGGAGCGGGAACCGTCCTCGACGGCCACGCCGCGTACGAGTGCATCCGAGCCGGTGCTGCCTTCTTGGTCAGCCCGCAGCTCAACTCGGAGATGATCCGGGTCGCCAACCGCTACCAGGTGCCGACGATCAGCGGGGCCTTCACCCCGACCGAGATCCTCGAGACCGCTGAGGCGGGTGCGGACATCGTCAAGATGTTCCCGACCGAGAACGCGGGTATCCCGTACGCCAAGGCCGTGCTCGCGCCGCTGGCGCACCTGCCGATCATGCCCGCCGGTGGTGTAACTGTCGAGAACGTCAAGGAGTGGTTCGCCGCCGGTGTGGCGGGCGTCGGTGTGGGCAGCGCCGTAACCAAGGCGTGGCAGCCTGACGGCGACTTCACCCGGGTGACCGCCGCCGCCCGCGACCTCCTGGCAGCGGTGCGGGAAGCGCGCGGATGAACGCGCCGATCCTGCGCATCGTCATCGGCACGGCGGGCTCCGGCAAGTCGACGATCGCCCAGCGCCTCGCCCGGCAACACGGCGCCGCCTACCTCGACAAGGACACGATGAGCGCACGGTTCGTCGAGTCCGCCCTGGTGTCGGCCGGGTACGACCCCGGCGACCGCGAGGCCAACCAGTTCTACCGCGACAACATCCTGCCCCTCGAGTACGACTCGCTGCTCGACGTCGCCGGGGCCAACCTTCGCCTCGGTTGCCCCGTGGTGATCGACGCACCCTTCAGCCCCTACCTGTCCGACCCAACCTTCATCACCGCGGCCGCGGAGCGCTTCGACTGGCCGCCGGTCGACGTGGAAGTGGTACGGGTCCGCGTCTCCCCGAGGACGCTGCAGGACCGACTGCGCAAGCGTGGCCTCAAACGCGACCAGGTCAAGCTCGCCCATTGGGACGAGTACTGGGCCGTGCACGGCGGGCTGCGGTGCGCGTGGACCGGCGTACGGCTGTCAGAGCTCTCCAACGACGCGCTGGAGGCAGGGACCGCCTCGGACGTGACGGCCCCCTCGGTTGACTTCGAGCACGGAGGACGCGGCACGGACGGAGGCAACCGATGATCAGCGGAACTACCACACTCATCGCGCACCTGGGCTACCCCACGCACACGTTCAAGTCGTCGCTGATCTGCAACCCCTGGTTCGAGAAGAACGGCATCGACGCCGTCGTCGTCCCGATGGGGATCAAGGCCGAGGACTACCCGGACTTCTTCCGATCGATCTTCACCCTCAGCAACATCCGCGGTGCGCTGGTCACCATGCCGCATAAGGTCACCACCATGGAACTGGTGGACGAGATCAGCCCGGCCGCCGCAATCGCCGGCGCGACGAACGCCGTCCTGCGACGGGAGGACGGGTCGCTCATCGCCGACCAGTTCGACGGCGCCGGCTTCGTCCGCGGCATGCTGCGCAAGGGGTTCAATCCGAGTGGGAAACGCGCGCTGATCGTCGGCAACGGCGGGGTCGGTTCTTCGATCGCTGCGTCGCTGGCCAGCCTCAGCGTGGCCGAGATCGGCTTGTTCGATCCCTACGCAGCCGCCTCTGAAGCGCTCTCTCAGCGCATCGGCCTGCACTACTCGGACGTGAAGGTCGTGGTGGGGTCGAGGGATCCCGAGGGCTACGACCTGATCGTGAACGCCACCCCCATCGGAATGGAGGACGGCGATCCTCTGCCTGTCGACGTCGACCGCGTCGCCCCCGATTCGTACGTCGGAGATGTGGTGCTCAAGACCGACATCACGCCGTTCCTGCAGGCAGCCAAGAACAAGGGCTGCACGATCCAGGTCGGCAGCGACATGTTGTTCGAGCTGATTCCCGCCTATCTGGAGTTCTTCGGCTTCGACGACGCCGCACCGGACGACCTGCGCAGCCAACGGTGACGACCACGGCTTATGGAAGGTGCGCGTTGCCAAGGAAATAGGGGTGTAACCAAGGTAAGCCCAAAAGCCACAATCGTCGTATCAGCGGATGGGCTGCTTTCCCAAGCTGGCCGATGTCCCGGAGATGGTGGCGGAGTTCGTCCGGCGCGTGGTGGAACTGCCGGAGGGAACCATACCGGTGCATGCTCGCCGCGCACCAGCGAACAGCACCGGGCGTTGATCCGCCAGCGAGTCGGTCTCACCTACGATCAGGCTCAGGCCCGCAAGGTCGCCGACGAGGTGATACGGACCGAGGCCGCGGCGAAGAACGACCCGGCCGACCTGATCAACACCGCGTTGGAGAAGCTGGTCGAGACCGGGCTGGAGCTGCCCGCGTTCTCGACGCTGGATGCGATGGCGTCGGCGCTGCGCGCCGAGGTGAACAAGGTGATCTGCGGGATAATCTACGAGCGTTTGAGCGAGGCGCATCGCGAGCGGCTGCTGAAGCTGCTGACTGAGCGTGGCCTGGACGGCAAGACGCTGTTCAACCGGCTCAAGCAGAGCGCCGAACGGGCCAGTTGGTCGCATTTCAAGGACCTTGCCAAGCATTTGGCCTGGGTCGATGGCCTGGGCGACAGCACGGTGTGGGTGCAAGAGATGGCCGCGGGCAAGGTCGCCGACTTCGCCGGGGAGGCAGCCGCGGCCGATGCCGGAGTGCTGGGCGATTACGCGGTGATGAAGCGGGCGGCGGTGCTGGCTTGCCTGGTGCACAAGGCGCGGATGCGAGCCAGGGACGAGCTGGCCACGATGTTCGTCAAGCGGGTGGCGGCGAAGGTCAAGCGGGCCAAGACGGAACTGGAGGAGATCCACCGCCGGCAGCAGTCCCTGGTGGAGACATTGATCGCCAACTACCACACGCTGCTGCGGCAGGTCGATGACGGCGGTCCAGTGCAGGCCGGGCGTGCCGAAGCCGTAGAGCTGAGCGGTGAGGTGGTGCAGGCGCTGGCCGGACTGGACGATGGGGCTGACGTGGCCGAGGCCGCGCGCCGGTTGAACGGCCGGCTGGTGGCGGCCCTGATGGCGTTGACCGGCGCGGTGCGGGTGCAGGCCGGCGCGCTGGGCGCGGTGAGCGCCGCGGTGGACGGGCTGGGAGGGTTCGCCCAGCAGTATGAGCAGATCGAGAAGGTCTCAGCCCATCATGAGGACAACTGGGAGGTGCTGCTGTACGGGCAGTTGCGCAAGGACCGGGCGGTGATGTACGAGCTGACCGAGCTGCTAGAGCTGCGAGCCACCAGCGCCGATGACCGGGTGCTGCGGGCGCTGGAGCACGCGCGGCGGCATCGCACTGCCCGCGACTACCTGCCCGAAGTGGACGCCGACGGCCAGATGATCGACGTCTCCTTCGCCGCCCAGAACTGGCAGAAGGCGGTGCGGGACCGGCACCGGCCCGGGATGCTGGTGCGCCGCCATTTCGAGGCGATGGTGTTTTGCTACCTGGCCGAGGAACTGCGCACCGGGGATGTGGCGGTGATCGGGTCGGAGGAGTACGCCGACTGGAGCCGGCAACTGCTGAGCTGGGAGGCGATAGAGGCCAAGCTGCCGCAGTACCTGGTGGACGTGGGCCTGCGCGAGGCCGGCGATGCGCGGCCGTTCGACGCCGCCGCCTTCACCGCCGAATTACGCGAAAAGCTGACCGCGGCGTCGGCCGCGGGCGACGGTGGCTATCCCGATAACGAAGACCTGTTCATCGACCCCAAGACCGGCGTGCCCACGCTGGCCGCCCACCGAGCCGACGAGCAGCGGCCCTCGGCCCGCAAGCTGGAGCAGGCGATCAAGGCGCGGATGCCGGAACGCTCGCTGCTGGGCATCGTGGCCCGCACCGCGTACTGGATCGAATGGTGGCACCGCTTCGGCCCGGCCTCGGGCAGCGATCCCAAGCTGACCGACCCGTTCGGCCGGTACGTGATCACCATGTTCGTCAAGGGCACCAACATGGGCCTGTACGAGGCCGCACGGCACATCCCCGGGGTCAGCGGGCACGAGCTGTCCATGGCCGCCAACCGGCCGAGACCAGCGTCCGGTACGGAAAGCCCGGCGGGATCGCCTACCACCACGTCGCCGACACCTACATCGCCTTGTTCACTCGATTTATCCCCTGTGGGGTGTGGGAGGCGGTCTACATCATCGACGGGCTGTTGCAGAACGCCTCGGAGGTCAAGCCGACCACGATCCATGCCGATACCCAAGGCCAGAGCTTCCCGGTCTTTACTCTGGCGCACCTGCTCGGGTTTGAGCTGATGCCGCGCATCCGCAACTGGAAGGACCTGACCTTCTACCGGCCCGGCCGCGCCACCCGGTACCGGCACATCGACGCGTTGTTCGGCGAGCCGGGCAAGAACGTCATCGATTGGACGCTGATGACCCATTTCCGGGACCTGCTGCGGGTGGCGGTCTCCATCCGGGAGAACGCCATCTCCTCAACGCTGCTGCTGCGCCGGCTGCGCTCCGGCTCGCGCAAGAACGCCCACTACGCCGCCTTCCGCGAGGTGGGGCGGGTGATCAGGACGGTGCAGTTGTTGCGGTACTTGTCGGACGCCCCGTTGCGCCGGCGGGTGACCGCGGCGACCAACAAGGTGGAGGCCTACAACGGCTTCGCCGAGTGGCTGCATTTCGGCCAGCGCGGGGTGATTGCCGACAACGACCCCATTGAGCAGGAGAAGGCGATGAAGTTCAACTCGCTGCTCACTAATTACGTGATCTTCCACAACACGCTCGACATCGCCGACGTGGTGCGGCAGTTGCAGGCCGAGGGGTGGAAGGTCGAGCCCGAGGACCTGGCCGAGGTCTCGCCCTATCTGACCGAGCACATCATGCGGTTCGGCGAGTACTCCACGCATGAGCTCGCCATCACCCCGGAGGCGTACGAGCCCCGCCTGGACATTGACTTCACCAGGTTGCATGACGTGGCTCAACCCGTCGGGCGCCAGGCCGCGCACAGCCCTGGTTGATCCCACGGCCTCCACGATCGCCTCCACAAGTGCGGTGCCAGGGCGCGGCAGGTGGAGGCGATCGGCAACGGGCGGGGTTCGGACGTTCAGCCGAGGTCGGCCGGGTGGATGGCGCCCGCGATGGCTCGATACCCGGCGTCGTTGAGGTGGAGGTGATCGCCTGAGTCGTAGGCGGGGTTGAGCCGGTCGCGGTCGGCGGGTGAGGCGGTGACGCGGTCGAGATCCACCACCGCGTCGAACGGGGCAGAGGTGCGGATCCAGGCGTTGATGGCCTCGCGCTTGGCCTCACTGCGGGCGGTGTAGTAGGCCGATCCCTTGACCGGCATCACCGTCGCGCCGATCACGCGCAGGTGCTTAACGTGGGCCAGCTGGATCAGTTCGCGAAGTCCCGCGATGACCTGGCCGGCGGAGACGTCGGGGTAGGGGGCGAAGATCGGGGAGGGAGGCGCCGCCGCCAGTTCGCCGATGCCGATGTCGTTGATGCCGGCCAGGATGATGACGGTGCGCGCGCCTGGCTGGCCGAGGACGTCTCGGCGAAAGCGGGCGGTGGCCTTGTCGCCGAACCATGCCGAGTCGACGGTAACGCGGTTGCCGGCGATGCCTTGGTTCAGCACGGCGCGGGGCGTGCCGGCGGCGGCCAGGCGTTCGGCAAGTTCATCGGGGTAGCGGTTGTTGGCGTCGGTGCTGCTGCCGGCTCCGTCGGTGAGGGAGTCGCCGAAGGTGACCACGCCGCCGCGACGCGCCGTGGGGATCATGTCCACGCCGGTGAGGTAGTACCAGGACTGCGAGGTGTCGGTGAAGGCGGCGGCGCCGACGTCGGCGGCGTGATCGCCGGCGGCCCGGTAGGTGGTGGCGAGGGCTTGGGCGTGATATGTGGCCGGGCCGGTCGGCTGGGCCGCGAAGAACGTGATGGTGACCGAGTCCAGGGCGGCCAGGTGCAGTGGCGCCGGGTCGGTGACGAGGTCGGTCCCGGCCGGGACGGTGAAGGTGCGCTTGCCGCGGACGGTCAGGTGACGCAGCGATCCCGGCTCGATGGCGGCTCCGCGGTCGGTGCGGGCGATGGTGGCTTGGTCGACGGTGAGCGGGGTGGTGCCGTAGCGGTTGGACAGCCGGATCCGGGCGGCTTTACCGCCGGCGCTGATCCGGACGATCTGGCGCACTGTCTGTCGGGTGAAGCCCTGCTGTGACCAGTTGGGGGCGAAGCTGGTGTTGGGGCGCTGTGGCGCGGCGGTCCAGGTCGCGCTCCAGCCGGGTCCGGTGGCGGCTGAGGGCTGCCGGGCGGTGTCCGGAAAGGCGGCAGCGGCGCCGGTCAGCAGGGCGCAGACGGTGATGGCCGTGACGGTCAACAGCCGTCGGGTGGCGGAGGACATGGTTCTTCCCGGGTGGTGGGGTCAGCTGTTGGTGGCGTCGAAGAAGGCGTACAGGTGGCGGATGCGCCCGTCGGCGAAGACGGCGACGTCGGAGCCGGTCGCGGCGGTGGTGCCGGCTTCGGGATTGCCGAACCGCCAGAAGAAACGGGCCTGACGATGGTGCACGTCGACCGGGGCACTCAGGCCGAAGCGGAAACCAGGCGGGATCCGCTGCTGCAGGTCGACGAACGCCGAATCCAGCGCATCGTGTCCTTCAACGGCGATCTCCGGGTCGGTGTAGGTGCAGTCGGGGGTGAGGATCTCCTCGATGGTGGCGCGCCGGGAGGCGGCGTCGGTGTCGTTGATGGCCTCGATGAACCGGTGGATGAGCTCGGCGTAGTTCATGGGTTTCTCCTGGTCAGTGCCGGACGGTCACGACGATCTTGCCGACCTGGGTGTTGGACTCCATGTAGCGGTGGGCCTCGACGATGTCGGTCAGGTCGAAGGTGCGGTCGATGACCGGGGCGAGCGCTCCGGCGCGCAGGCCATCGGTGATGAAGGTCTCGGCCCGGAGGACCCGCTCCTCATCGGCGAACAGGTGGAAGATGGCGTAGCCGTAGACGTTGATCGGCCACCACATCGGCAGAGGGGTGGGCCGCCCGTCCAGGGAGCCGTAGACGATCAGCATGCCGTCGGGGGCCACGGCCTGCGCCAGGTCGGGCAGGTCGGGCCCGGCGACGCCGTCGAAGATCAGCCGCGCGCCGCGCTCGCCGGTGAGGGCGTGCACCTGCTTGACCACGTTGCCGTCGTCGGCGGCGATCACGTGCTTGGCGCCTGCGGCCAGAAGCCGGTCGGTTTTGGCGCCGGTCCTGGTCACCGCGATGGGCGTGGCGCCCAGGTGGGCGACGATCTGGACGGCGGCCAGGCCGACGCTGCTGGAGGCGGCCGTGACGACCACATCATCGCCGGGCTGCAGTCTGCCGACCTCGACCAGTGCGCCGTAGGAGGTGAACGCGGGCACCCAGATGGCCGCGCCGGTCACCGCGTCCATGTGTTCCGGACGGCGGATCAGCCGCTCGGCCGCCACGATGGCCCGGTCGGCGTAGATGCCGTGGACGGACATTCCCTCGTCGTTCGGCTTGGCCACGATGCTGACCGCTTCTCCGGCGGCGTAGCCGGTCACGCCGGGTCCGACGGCCTCCACCACGCCGGCGGCCTCGGTTCCCAGACGCGAGCCGGGCAGCACCGCGTCGTAGTAGTAGCGGCCGGTGCGCAGGAACACCTCGCCCCGGTTGAGTCCGAAGGCGTCGATGCGCACCCGCACTTGGCCGGGGCCGGGTTCACCGATTTCCACGTCGGCGAGGTAGAGCACCTCGGGACCGCCGAGCTCGTCGAACAGGACTGTCCTGGCTTTCATCACGAACTCTTCTCTCAGTTACACGTCTCCTGTCGCCGTTCAAAGTCAGAACGGCGTTCAAACTTGGTGCGCCGTACTCTAACGTAGCGGTGTAAGCTGTCAAGCGTGCAAGAGCAGACAGTGGGCCGGCGGGCACGGTTGCGGGCGCAGACCACCGCGGAGATCAAAGCCATCGCGCTCAAGCACCTCAGCGAGGGCGGCCCCGACGCGGTCTCGCTTCGGGCGATCGGCCGCGAGATGGGGATGAGCGGCAGCGCCATCTACAGCTACTTCGACACCCGCGACGCGTTGATCACCACGCTGATCAACGACATCTACACCTCGCTGCTGGACCAGGTGGAAACTGCACGCGACGCCGTCGCCCCCGACGACATCGCCGGCCGGATCCTGGCCTGGGGGCAGGCCCTACGCGTCTGGTCGCTGGCCAACCCCGAAGGCTTCCGGCTCATCTACGGCGATCCGGTCGCCGGCTACCACGCGCCGACCGGAGGACCGGCCCCCGAGGCCGCCAAACGTGCCTGCTTGGGACTCACCGAACTGGCCGCCGCCGCCTGGCCGTACGCGAAAGCCACCCAGGCATCCACCGACCACCAGTGGTCGGACTTCTCACCCGGCCTGGCCGACACCATCCGCGAACACTTCCCCGACCTGCCCCCGGCTGCCGTTGCCCTCGCCCTGCGCATGTGGGGCCGCATGCACGGCCTGATCTCCCTGGAGGTCTACGGCCATCTCGGCACGCAGACCGGCGACCCCGCCAAGCTCTACCACGCCGAACTGCTCGACCTGCTCAGATCCCTAGGGCTCGACGTGGAGCATGCGCGCCGCGCGAGGACGCCGCACTCCTCGGCCTGAACCTTTGGACGATGTGCCGCACAACGAGATGTAGCACGCCACAGATAACACTCTATTATCTGTGGCACCGCTGATCACGACCTGCGGTAACGAAAGCGGCTGCTGCGTGAAGCGGCCCTGTTATCTGCGGCAAGGAGGACGCCGTGCCCGCCGTGACGCCGCTGCCAGCCGCCCAGCGCCTGACGGTCCGCGCCGCGGCCGACGCCTTCCTCGACACCGTGCCCAACCCCAACACCGTGCGCGCTTACGCCGCCGACGTCGGCAAGATCGCGCAACGGCTCGGCGAGCACCGCCCCCTCGCGGCGGTGGCCGACGACGAGATCGGCGAGGCCCTGGAAGCGCTGTGGGGCGGTGCGGCCGTCAACACGTGGAACGCCCGCCGCGCCGCCGTACTGTCCTGGCTGGCCTGGTGCCGCGAGCACGGCCACACCGCACCAGCCGTACCCGCCTGGGCCAAGCGGCTGACCGCACCCGACAGCCAGACCCCCGCCCGCTCCAAGACCGCGATCGACCGGCTGATCATCCGCCGCGACGTCGGCGTCCGGGAGAAAACCCTCTACAGGCTCCTGTATGAGACGGCCGCCCGGGCCGAGGAAATCCTCACCCTCAACATCGAGGACCTGGACCTGACGGCCCGCCAGGCACGGGTCAAGGCCAAGGGCGCCCACGCCAAGACCCGCCGCCGCGGTCAGGCCCGCGAGGACTTCGTGCTGGAGACCGTCTACTGGGACGCCGGCGCCGCTCGGCTGCTCCCTCGCCTGCTCAAAGGCCGCACCCGCGGCCCGGTCTTCGTCACCCACCGCCGCCCCGGCCCCGGCAAGGTTGTCAGCCCCCGCGACGTCTGTCCCGATACCAGCCTGGCTCGCCTGTCCTACGGCCAGGCCCGCGCCCTGCTGGACGAGCACACCGCGCTGAACGGCCCCGGCACGGGGTGGGACCTGCACGAATTCCGCCACTCGGCGCTGACCCACCTGGGCGAGGCGGGCACCAGCCTGCTGATGCTGATGGCCAAATCCCGGCACAAGAAACCGGAGAACCTGCGGCGCTACTTCAAGCCCTCACCGGACGCCATCGCCGAGATCACCAGCCTGCTCGCCCCTCGGACCAGCGGCTGACCCGCTCGACTTGCTCAAGCAAGATCGCGATTGTGGGTTTTGGGCTTACCTTGGCTACACCCCAAATAAACACGCAGAAGGCTGAACGACCTGATCAAGCCGGTAACGACGTCAGGTCGTCGCCGTCACTTCTTGGCGTGGCTGCTCCAGGCCCGTCCGGGTTGCTCTTCGGTGGGGAGCCCGGCGGCGGCGAGGATGCGATCGAGGAGGAAGTGGGTCTTCACCGCGTCAGCCCCAGACGTCAAGGGCTCACCGCGGTCCCGTACACGGTCCAGGAAGTGGTGAACCGCTCCGGCGAAGCCGAACGTCTGCGTTGCCGTCGCCCAGCCGAAGGCCTCGGGCGACATCTCGCGCACGGTCGTCCCGTCGGGTCGGCTGATCGAGATCCGGTCGGGCGCGGTGACGTTCGCGCTCGCCCCGTCTCCGTAGGCGTCGAGCTTCTCGCTCCAGCCGCCAGCGTCGCGGGCCCCCACGAGTACGCCGGAGTGACCGTTGTCGAACCGGACGAGCGCGGCCACGCCGTCCTCCTGCCAGCGATCCTCACCGGCCGCGTGCGCGCTGACGTCGACGGGCTCGCCCCCGCAGTACCAGCGCAGCAGGTCGACCATGTGGATCGCGTTCTCGAAGGTGGCGCGGTACTCGGAGCCTGCCCGGTTCTTCTGGGCGACGCAGAAGCTCGCGCCGCTCTCCCCGAAAGCCGCGCGACCGGCCTCGTACACCGGAGCGAAGCGGCGGTTGAACCCGACCATGAGCACCCGTTCTCGTACGGCGGCCAGCTCGGCGAGGGACTGCACGTCGGACGCGCTCGTCGCCAGCGGCTTCTCGCAGAAGACGTCGACGCCGGCCTCCAGCGCGAGTCGCGTCGCGTGGACGTGCTCCGACCGGGGCGTGAGGACGAACAACGCGTCCAGTTCCTCCGCCTCGAGCAACGCCTCGACCGTCGGATAGGCACGGCGGAAGCCCCAGCGCCGCATCAGGGGCTGCGGGTCATCCTTGCGGGTGACCAGGCCCCGCAGCTCCACGTCGTCGCGAGTGACGAGGGTCGGGAGCTGAGCGATGCTCGCGATGTTGCCAGCGCCCGCCACACCGATGCGCAGCACGTCTCCACTCGTCACGCGGGCACCACCGTGGCGAGCATCTTGCGGAGCGCGAGCGCGGAGTCCTTGAAGCCGATCGCGGGGTCGGGCAGGTCCTGAGGATGCCACCGGTACTCGTACTCGAGTGAGAGCACGTCGTCGTAACCGCGGCGCACGAGCTCCTCGAGGATGTCGGGCCACGGCACGACGCCCGTACCGACGACCCGGGACCTGACAGCGCGTTCCTCAGCCTTGACCCGGGCGGTGTCCGAGGCCCGGAAGGGCGCCTCCGGGTCTTTGAAGACCAGGTCCTTCACGTGCACGTGGCCGACGAGCTCGCCCTGGACGGCAAAGGCCTCCTGCCAGGTCTCGTCATGGGTGAAGGTCAGGTTGGCCTGGTCGTACAGGACGCGGACGGAGGGGAAGCCGACTTCGCTGACGAGACGGGCGGTATCGGCCGCGGTCTGCGCCATGGTGCCGAAGTGGTTCTCGACGCAGAGCACGACGCCCGCGTCCGCGGCCTCGGGCGCGAGAACGGTCAGCGCGCTCCGCAGCTGCTCCCAGTGCCGGGCGTAATCGGTGTCCCCCGGGTGCCAGGCGCCGGCGTACACCCGGACGCGGGTCGCACCGACGGTGTGCGCGGCCTGGAGGCATGCGCGGAATTCGTCGATCCCCTGCTGCCAGCTCGCCGCGTCGACGCTGTTGATGGAGGTCGTGTACGGGGTGAGCGCGACGATCGGGACACCTTCGGCGTCGGCGATCGCGGCGGCCTGCTGCGCAGACCGCGGGTCCGACGGGCTGATGGCCGCCGGGTAGTCGTCCTGGTAGATGACTTCGGCGGCGTCGAGACCTGCCGTGCCGAAGAGGCGCAGCGCATCGGCGAGGTCACGGCCCGGGGTTCCCAGCGTGTGTCCGGCGATGATCATGAGAGAGGGGTGCTCCTTCTTGGCGGGCGGTTCCAGTCCGCCGGGCCGACGAGGTTCGGGGGGTTCTGTACTCGGGACCGGTCCACGAGCTCCATCAGCAGGCCCCAGGGGGTGACGAAGTACGTCCACCGGTTGCCGGCCACGAGGGGGCTGTCGGGACCGACTTCCTTGCGGCCGCCGAGGACCCGAACGTTCGGGATCGTGCCGAGGTGCGCGATCGCCGCGTCGACGTCGTCGACGACGAAGCACAGGTGATGACCGCCCCGGTCACTGTGTCGAGGGTGCTGGGTCCGCTGGTCCACGGACTGCCACTCGAACAGCTCGACGTTCAGGTTCGGCGGGAGCCGCAGCATTGCGAGCTCGAGGACAGCGTCCGACGGGACGTCGAAGTGCGCCGGCATGAACGACGGGTCGGGACCGCGCTGGGAGCGGTAGAGTTCCTCCGCCCCGAGGACCTCGACGAAGAAGCGCACCGCCTCGTCCAGGTCGGGGACCGTGTACGCAGCATGGTCCACGTGACGGAGCCCGGGCAGCAGCCGGCCAGTCACCGGACCGGCCTGGTCGAGGAGCGGACGAGTAGCTGCGGCTGGAGCACCACGTGCTCGACCGGGCCGCCGTTCGCCGCCTGCTCGGCGAGACGGATCGCGATGCGGCCCATCTCGGCGATGGGTTGCTGCACTGAGGTCAGCGGCGGGTTGCTGCGGGCGCCGAGCGCCAGACCGTCGAAGCCCACCACCGAGACGTCGCCGGGGACCGACATCCCCCGCGAGCCGAGCGAGCTGATGAGTCCGAAGGCGACCAGGTCGTTGCCCGCGATGACAGCCGTCGGCCGCTCACGCAGGCTCACGAGCTCTTCTGCGGCACGTTCGCCGGCGCCGACGCCGATCCCGCTGCTGTCGAGCTCGATCGGCGTCATCCCGTGCTTCTCCGCCAGCGTCCGGTAAGCCTGGCGTCGATCTGCGGCGGTGTGCGTCCCCGCGATCCCCGAGACGTAGGCGATGGAGGTGTGCCCGAGCTCGAACAAGTGGTCCAACGCGAGCGCGATCCCTGTCGCGCTGTCGATGGTCACCGTGGATGCCTGGTCGCCGGACTCGACCCGGTCGATGACGACCAGCCGCTTTCCGAAGCCCCGGGACTCGAACTCGGCGGGAAAGACCCGGGTGTAGGGCGCGATCACCGCGAAAGGCGCGTACATCGCCTGCATGGCGTCGAGGTACCGGGCCGTGGCGTCCGCGTCATTCTCCGTCACGCACAGCACCAGCTGGTAGCCACGCTCCCCCGCGGCGGCCGTCATGGCCTTCGCGAGCTCGGCGAAGTACGGGTTGGTAATGTCGGGGACGACCAGAGGCACGAGGGTGCTGACCTTGGTGCGGAGCGCCTGGGCGAGCGGGCTCATCCTGTAGCCCATGGAGGCCGCCACCTGGCGGACGTGGTCCAGGGTCTCCCGCTTGACGGCCTCGGGGCGGGAGAACGCCCGCGAGACCGTCGACCTGTGGACCCCGGCTGCCGCCGCTACCTCATCGATGCTGGGTGTGGACACCGGTTCTCTCCTGTCGGCTGTGCGCGTATGCGTCCCAGATGACGGCCATCGTGGTCTCGAGATCGCTGATCCGCGGGAGCTCCACGAAATCACGTCTCAGCTGCTCGGCCACCTGGTCGACGAACAATCCGTACAACGGGTCGCTGTCCACGTCGATGAGTGCGGTCTCCGTGACGCCGTCGACGGAGGTGAACGACGCGTTCCCGTCAGACCAGATGGTCGCGGTCCCCGCGGCGCCGATCCGCATGAAGGAGCAGTGCCGCTTGAGCGGCGACCCGGGGAACGCATATCCCACCTCGATGGTGGCGATCCGTCCGTCGGCCGTGGTCAGCGTCATCGAGGCGTAGTCCTCGACGCTGCGGCGGTGCAGCTTCGACGACAAGGCTGCCGTCACCGCTACTTCCTCCGCACCGGCCGAGCGGAGGAAGAGATCCACGAAGTGCGGGGCGAGGTTGACCATGCACCCGCCGCCGGCGCGCTCGACGTCGACCATCCACGGACTGCCGTTGACGAGGTAGCGGTCGGGCGGGCCTGCGATGAACTGCACGCTCTCGTACACCGAGCGGCCGGCTCTCGCCAGCCAGCGGTCGGTCGGGCCTCCCCGCTGCACGAGAGGCACTGCAATCGGTATCCCGGCAGCGTCCGCGGCCGCCCGGACGTCGACCAGCTCCTGCAACGACACCCCGGCCGGCTTCTCCACGACGAGCGGGATGCGCCGAGCGACGAGAGCGAGGCAGACCTCGCGCATCACGTCGTGCGGGACGAAGACGTACGCCAGCTCGGCGTCCCCGTGGGCCGCAAGCACTTCCTCCCAGGACTGGTAGAGAGGCGCGTCCCAGAGACGCGCAAGGTGCTCCGTACGCGACGTGTCGGGGTCGCTGACCCCCACGACGTCGTGCTGCTCGGCGACCCGGTCTGCGCACAGGTGCACATGCCAGTGCGACGCGCCGAGGATGATCGTCTTGGCTTTTTTCATGTCTGCGGACCACTGCGGCCGAGTATCCCCTCGGCGAGCTCGCCGGCCCGCAGGGCCTGGCGGCGCCCGACCAACGCACGATCACCGGGGCCATCGACGACACCAAGAGCCCGGTCATCAGCGTCTCCGTGCGACGGCCGGAGCAGCGCGTCGCACCGTACGCTGCAGACATGCAGAGCGCTGGGGTCAGCGGTCATGAACTCCCCACTGAGATCGGTTGCTGAGATCGGTTGCAGAAAAGTTAGTGGAGGACCACCCAGGTGTCAACCACGGATCGATCCAACGCGGCGTGTCAGCTCTCGGACCAACTCTGGACCAGCTGACCCGCATCGGCCGGCGTTCAGCAGCAAATGTGGTCAGTCCTGCAGGACGCTGAGAATGCGGGCGAGGCTGTCACGGTCGCCTCGATACAGCACTTCCTTGCCGTCGCGGCGGGAGGCGACTGCGCTGGTGGGCGGCCTGTTCCCGGCACCGCGCCTTCCCGTCCCGGAGTAAGGGGGCCCACGCCGTGCTGGAGGAGTATTACCAGTTGCCCGACACCGCCGACCAAAGCCCCGACGAGATGGAGAAGCGCCTGCCGCCAAGGGCCTGCACTTCCACACCGAACCGGGCGGCGACGTGCACCGCATCGTCCACGATCCCGCCTGACCACGGACCCTCGATCAGGTCGGCGGCCTCGCTTGCCCGACAGGCCGGGCCGTCGGCCGGTTCGGCGCAGGATGGAGATCCGCCCGCCCGCCGAACCCAGGATCCCGCCTTCCCGGCCTTACGCGCCGCCCTCCAGATGTACCTGATAAAGGAATCACGTACATGAGCGATCATGACGGCGCGGCGACCAGCAGAACCCCTCGACCGGGCCGTGCGCGACTCCGGCACGTTATCCGGTACATCACGCCGGGCGGCGCACGGCGGTCAGCGTGAGCGCCGCACCGAAGATCGCCGCGCTGCGCGGTGGAGACGTCAGCCTCACCGCGGCCGCCGACGCCTTCCTCGCCACGGCGCGCACGGCCAACCCCAACACCCACCGCGCTTACGCCTCGGCCATCGACCGCGTCATCACCCGGCTCGGCCGCGACCGGCCGCTGACCGAAGTCGCCGACGCCGAGATCGGCACCGCGCTCACCGAGCTGTGGGGCAAGTCCGCGCCGGCGACCTGGAACCGCAACCGCGCCGCCATCACCTCCTGGCTGACCTGGTGCCAGACCAAGAAGCACTGGGCCGCCCCCTCGGTCCCGGCCGAGGCTGAGCACCGCAAGGAATCCGCCGACGAGACCCGCGCCGTGGCCAAGACCACCCTCCACCGGCTGCTCTCGCGCCGCAACATCCCCCTTCGCGAGCGGACGCTGTGGCGGATGCTCTACGAAACCGCGGCCAGAGCCGCGGAGATCCTGGCTCTGAACGTCGAGGACCTCGATCTGGAGCACCGCCGCGCGCCCGTCCGCTCCAAGGGCGGCGCCATCGAATGGGTCTACTGGGACAGCGGCACCGCCCACCTGCTCCGGCTCCCCGACGGCAGCACCCGCACGCACGGTCCCCTGTTCCTGTCCGAACGCCGCCCCGTCCCGGCCCGCCGCCCTGCGGCCGCCGACATCTGCCCGCACACCGGCCGCGCCCGCCTCGGCTACGACCGCGCCCGCGTCCTGCTGGAGAAGTACGCCGGGCTCGACCTGCACCAGCTGCGCCACAGCGCCGCCACCCACCTCGGCGACGCCGAAGTCCCGCTGCAGCTCATCATGGGCAAGACCCGCCACAAGAACCCCCGCACCGCCATGCGCTACGTCAAACCCGGTGCTGAGGCCATCGCCAAGGTCACCGAGGTCCTGGCACCCCGCCGCCGTACCCACTGACCAGCAGTTTCGTCAGCGCGGAATGGGCCACTGTCCCTTTCTCCCGTACTTGGTCTGCGCCCGAAAGGCCAAACCTCGCGCGTAGGAAAGTCAGACGACCTCAAGGTTGGCCATCATGCCCATGTCCTCGTGTTCGGCGTTGTGGCAGTGAAAGAGGTAACGGCCGCGGTAGCCGTCGAAACGGGTGATGATCTCCACCGATTCGCCCGGCCGAAGTGAGACGGTGTCCTTGAGTCCCGCGTCGTGCGGCAACGGCGGCCGGCCGCCGCGCGAGAGCACCCGGAAGCCGACCAGGTGCAGGTGGACGGGGTGATGGACGTCGGCGACCAGCCGCCACACCTCGACCTCGCCGAGACCGACGGTGACATCGGAGCGGGCGGGGTCGAACGGCAGCCCGCCGATCAGCCAGCCGTGGTCGCCGCCCATTCGCCCGGTGCGGAAGGAGAACTCGCGCGTCCTGACGGCCTGCGAGCGGTGCCAGTCCGGCAGGTCCGTGGAAAGGATGCCGGGGATGCGGCTGTCGTCGGTGGCCTTGCGCGCGACGCGGAAGGCCATCACGTCGCGGGTACGCCCGGTGCCCAGCCGGTTGACGATTCTCACCCGGCTGCCGACCGGCAGGCCCGTGAAGTCGATGATCACGTCGTAGCGTTCGGCGGGCGCGATCGGCAGGAACCGGTGGGTGACCGGCGCCGCGAGCAGTCCCTGGTCGGCGCCGATCTGGACGAGGTCGAGCGGGCGCCCGTCGTCGCTGACCGCTTCGAGCTCGTAGTGGCGGGCGTTGGAGGCGTTGAGGACGCGCAGCCGGTAGCGGGCCGCGTCGACCTCGTGCACGGGCCAGGGCGCGCCGTTGACCAGGATCACGTCACCGAGGACCCCGGCGAGATACGGCTCCTGTACTCCCGGCCGCCCGCGCAGGGCGGGGTAGGCGAGGCCGCCGTCGGCGGCGAACGCCCGGTCGGCGATCATGAGGGGCAGTTCGCGCCGCCCCGAGGGCAGGCCGAGGGCGTCCTCGGCGTCGTCGCGGACGATCTGCAGCCCGGCCAGGCCGCGCCAGATCGCGGGGGCGGTGAAGTCCATCCGGTGGTCGTGGTACCACAGCAGCGTGGGTCGCTGATCCAGCGGGAAGGTGTAGTCGCGCGTCAGCTCGGTCACTGCCGCCCGCGGATCGCGGCCGTGCCCCATGTGCGAGGCTGCCTGCGGCCGGCCGTTGGGCAGGACGAGGTCGGTCGGGTACCCGTCGGAAGCCGCAGGGGTCCGTCCGCCGTGCAGGTGTACGACGGTCGGCACAGGTAGCTCGTTGTGGTGCGTCACGGTGATCGGCCGGCCGCGGCGCGCCTCGATCGTCGGCCCGGGGAAGGTGCCCTCGTACGTCCATAGCGGTGTCCTGACCCCGGGCAGGATCTCCGCGCTCGCTTCACGCTGGGTGATCTCGTACCGGTCGGCTCCGCCCGAGGTGTCGACCGGCGCCAGCACGGCGGGAATCGGCAGCGGCACGTGGAACGGCGGCGGCAGCGGTACGGCACTGCGCAACTCGGCACCGGTGATCGACGGCCGGCGGGCCAGCGCGGCCGACGCCGACAGCCCGGTGGCCGCCATCAGCCCGAGCGCCCCGCCGATGCCCAGAACCCGGCGCCGGGTCACACCCTCACGCATGGTGGACCTCCCGCCGCGGCGCTTTGTCGTCACGTACGTAACCGCCGCCCAGCCAGACGGCGATGAACAGTACGACGAGCGCGGCGACGGTCATCACACCCAACGGGATGTGCAACCACAGCGCGCCGTCCAACCCGGCGAAGTACTGCACGGTCTCGGCCGCCACCACCGCCATCGTGGCCAGGAACGGCCAGACCCGGCGCAGCCGAATCCACACCACGATCGCCACGGCCACCTGTAGGTAGCCGATGGAGGTGACCACGTCGGCGCCGACCGCGTGCCAGCGCAGACTGTCGAAGTCACCGGTCAGGTACGCCCCGGCGAACACCGGCTGGCCGACGACCGCCACCACATGCGCGCTGACGACGGCCCGCAGTGTCCACCCCGTCGGTGTCGTCCGACGCGCGGGCATGGTGAGCATGGGATGTCCCCCTTTCGTTGTTCGGCATCGACGCTATGGCTCGTGGGTTATCTTGTCTAAGATCAATATCGCTATGCTGTTATGTATTGAGGGGCATGATGGAGCTGAACACGCTCAGGCAGTTCCTGGTGGTGGCACGGCTCGAACACCTCAGCCGCGCGGCCGACGAGCTGCGCGTCGCCCAGCCATCGCTGAGCCGTACCATCGCCCGCTTGGAGAGCGAACTGGGCACACCGCTGTTCGATCGCAGCGGCCGGCTCCGGCTGAACGACACGGGCAAGCTCTTCCGCGACTACGTCGAACGCTCTCTCGGCGAGCTCGACGCGGGCCGGCGAGCCGTCGCCGAGGCCACCAGCGAGGGCGTGGGCACGGTGCGGCTGGCGTCGGAGACGTTCCTCACCCTCACTGGGCCGCTGGCGGCCTACAAGCGAGCTCATCCCACCATCGAGGTCGAACTCCGCTGGGCGGCGGCCGAGGACATGGCCCGCCACCTGCGGGCCCAAGAGGTCGATCTGTGTGTCGCCTCGCAGCCGATTCACGCCGAGGGCTTGGAGGCGGTTCAGCTGCTCGATGAGGAGGTGTGGGTGGCCACGTCACTCGACCATCCCTTGGCGGCCCGTACCTCGGTGAGCATCGACGAACTCGCCGACCAGCCCTTCGTCGCCGCCCGCAAGGGGCACTGGCAGCGCCGGCTCCTCGACCGGCTCTTCGCCGCCAGAGGCCGCACACCGAAGGTCGTCTGTGAGGTCGACGAGCCCAGTGCCATCGCCGACCTGATCGGGGCGGGGCTCGGCATCGGCCTCGTCCCCTCCTTCGCCCGGCACACCTCGGTCCGCGTTCCCCTCGCCGCGATCACCGTCGACAGCCCTGACTGCCGTCGCGCGATCACGCTGTACTGGGGCGCCGACAGCCACCTGTCGACCGCCGCCCGCCTGATGCGCACCACGATCACCAGCTGGAACTGGGTCACCGGCGAACCGCGGGGCGGCCACCCCACGCGCGAGATACCAGGCCCCGGATAGCGCGGCATCCGGGCCTTGCCGCGTCACCCGCGCGGCGCCTGCCACCGGGTGTCTAGCAGGCGATCAAGCAGCCTACGGGGGGCTGATGACGGTGAGCATGGCGGAGCAGGCAACGGGTCAGGCCGTCGCCTGCTCCCGCCTCCACTGCTGATCGGCCCAGGCCGGATCCAGCGGAGTGTGGGCGATGTGGTTGGTGTAGTTCGACAGCGTCTTCATGCCGACGCCGAGCACGACGTCCAGCACGTGGCGGCGGGTGTGCCCGGCGGCCAGGAACGTCTCGATCTCGGCCTCGGCCACCCAGCCCCGCTGCGCCACGACCGCTTGGGTGAGGCGGCGCACCGCCTCCAACGCCTGGTCAGCGATCGGCTGGCCGGCGCGCAGGGCCTGAACCACCTCGGCAGGCACCCGGGCACGCAGCGCGAGCGTGGAGTGGGCGGCCACGCAGTACTCGCAGCCGTTCTCCACGCTGGCGGTGATCAGCACCACCTGCTTGGCCGCCAGGGATAGTGACGACTTGCCGAACTGCTCGGCCAGCGCGTTGTAGCCGGCCAGCAGTTCCGGCGACTCGGCCATCACCCCGTTCAGCGTGGTCACAAACCCCATCCGCTTCTTGGCCGCCTCCAACATGGGACGGGCGGCCTCGGGGGCGTCGGTTTCGTCATAGGTGCGAAAACCGTTCATCATCTCTCCTCGGTAGTGGTGAAACCGTCAATTACGGCGTGCACGCCCGCCAGCAGGACGGCCGGCTCGGCGCCGGCTCGCGAACGCAGGTTGACCGCGTAGGCCTGCAGAGTCAGCGCTTCGGCGGCCGCCTCCACATTCAGGTCGGCCCGGAGTTGGCCGTCGGCGCGCGCGGTCTCCAGCGCGGCGCGCATCGCCGCCCGGAGTGCGTCGTGGTGGCGATCCAGAACCTCGCGGATGTCCGGCAGGCCACCGCTCGCCGTGGCGTGGCTGTTGGTGACCAGGCACCCCCAGCGGGCGTGCTCCCCCGCACACCGCGCCGCTACCAGCCGCTCGAAGAACGTGACGATGGCCGGCACGCCCCGGGTGTCGGCGGCCAGAGCCTCGAACACCGGCCGCGACTGCCGCTCCAGATAGCGGTCCAGCGCGGCGGCCTGCAGCTGCGCTTTGCCGCCGAAGGTCGCATACAGGCTGGAGCGGCTGAGCCCGGTCGCCTGGACGACATCGGCGATGCCGGTGCTGTCGGTCCCACGTTGCCAGAACAGATTCACCACCTGGTCCAGAGTCGCGTCGGGATCGAAGTGTTTGATGTCGGGCATCTGACCACCTCCTATCTTGGAACGACTATTCCAAGATAGGAGGTGGTGGCGTCCCGGCGCAACTTATGACCTCCGAGATTGCGCAATCTGGGTCGCTGAGGTCGACATCCACCCCACGCTCCGCGTCGAACCGCGGTGGTCGGAGGTCAGCCGGCCCGCACCACTTGCAGGGCGTTGTTTCCGCCCCCCGCACGGCCTCAGAACCGGTAGCGGAGAATGCGGGCCCCTTGCCGCGACAAGGCCGTGCTGCGGGCGGTGAGACGGGTCAGCGCGCGTAGGGGTTGCGGGAACCGGGCTATTTCCGGTGCGCGGGTGAGGATCTGCTCCTCGATCAGTTCGAGGCCGGCGTCCCAGGACTCTGGTTCGTGTTGGTCGTCGAAGCCCTGGGCGGCTTTGATGCCGAGCGCCTTGATGGTCGGGTGGTACTTCATGGCCCAGGCGGCGAAGCGGGTGTAGCCGTTGAGCGCGAGCTCGCCTGAAGGGAAATGGCCGGCCAGCGCGCGGGTCATCGCCTGGAAGGAGTCGCCGGGCATGAAGGGCAGCAGCCCTTCGGCGACGATCATCGCCGGCCGGTCACCGGGGATGGCTGTGAGCCAGTCGGAGCTGGTGAGGTCGGCTCCGACCAGGTGGGAACGGCCGGGCAGACATTCGGCCCGCAGGTGCACCACTTCCGGGAAGTCGATGTCGTACCAGTCGACGCCGGGCGGAGGATCACAGCGGAACACCCTTGTGTCCAGGCCGCAGCCCAGGTCGAGCACCACGCATCCGGGATGAGCGGCGGTGTAGGCGCGTACGACGTCGTCGAGCTTCTTGGCGCGCAGTGCCGTGGTGAGGACGAGGTTGGGCTTGACCTTCAGCTTGCCGAAGTCGTAATCGATGTCGCCGGCCAGGTCGGCGGAGAGCGTGTCGCCGAGGATCGGGCTGGGCTGCCCGGCGTCCAGGGCTCTGGCATAGAGGGTGAGCAGCAGCGTTTCCTGGATCAGCCCGAGCTTGGGTTGCCAGCGGTGCATGGGGATTCCTTAACGGCGTAGCGGATGACGGGCCGCGAGGTTCTGCAGCCACGTCAGGGAGTCGTGGGCGGCCTTGATGCGCTCGGTGCGGTGCCCCTCGCCGCCCGCGATGTCGAGCCCTTCGTCGGCGATCTCGCCGAACGCGCTCAGGCTTTCGAGCTTGCGCTGGATGACTTTCTGCCAGGCGTCGTCTTCGATGCGGTAGTAGGAGACGCGATCGCCGGGCCTTCTCACCTTCTTGACCAGGCCGATGGCGGTGAGAAACCGCATGTTCGAGGTGAGCGAGGCCCGGCTGGCCTGGATGACCTCCGCGATCTGCCCGGCGGACTGCTCGGCCGGATCGCAGATCATGAGCCAGCCGAGGATGCGTCCGGTGATGGGCGGCAGCCCCCACTCCTCGACGCAAAAGGCGGCCACCCGCTCCACCCAGCGGAGCAGCCGGTCCTGCTGTTCCTCGCCGCTCATCGTCGGATCCTCCTCCGTTGTTGATCGTGTGCCGGTTCACTGTGTCATGGCGGCCACCGACTCGTAGGTGGGTGTCGGGGTGATGTCCGCGAGCCGGGTCCTGCGCAGGTAGAGGTCGAACCAGTCGATCGCGAGGGCCATCGCCTCCTCCAGGCCCGGGCCGGTGTAGAGGCCGAGCACGTCGTAGGGCAGCACCGCGAGCCGCTTGGGCTCGCCCGCCTTGGAGAAGGCGCTTTGCGCCTCCTCGAGCATGTGGTACGGGTCCCAGCCGCCGTTGGCGATCATCAGCAGCGGCGTCGGCGCGAGCCGGTGGATGAGGTTGTCCGGTGCGAAGGTGAGCAGGTGCTCGGCCGAGTCGAGGGTCTTCTCGTTGCGGTAGGCGGGAAACAGGCGGGTCGACATGTCCGGGGTGTCCTTCACGCTGTCGCCCTCCAGCGTCAGGTGCGGCACGCGAGCGCTCTGCCCGCCTTCGTAGCGCCGCTGCCAGTCCTGCTGTAGTTGGTCGCGCAGCGCGTGGACACCGGTACGGCCCAGGAGGCGTTCCAGGTAGCGCCATCCGTTCCACACGCTGGGGCTCTGCACGACGACGCACTTGATGCGCCGATCGAGCACGGCGGCCTGGGCCGCCACCGAGCCGCCGATGCTCACCCCCCACACCCCGATCCGCTCCGGCTGCACTTCGGGGCGGGTCTGCAGGTAGGACACGGCGCTGCGGAAGTCCTCGGCCTGCCGTTCCGGGTAGTCCAGGCCGCGCGGCTCGCCTTCGCTGGAGCCGACCGTGCGGTAGTCGATGGCCAGCACCGCGAAGCCGGCCTTGACGAAGTAGGGCGCGAAGAACGCCAGCGCCTCTTTGACCATCACCCCGCTGTGCCCGAGCACCAGCCCGGGGACCGGGTCGCTCGTCTCGGGCAGGTAGAGATCGCCCGCGCAGCGGGTGCCGAGGCTGTTGAAGGTCACGTGTTCTATGGCTGGCTCCATACTTGCTGCTAGTTATTTCAAACATGACTGAAATATCTAGCAATGTCAATCTGGAAGGCGGTACGGGGAGAAGGTTGCGCACCGCCGCTCGCTCCGGCGCATCGGCGGCATCTACGAGTGACAGGGAATTTCCAGCACCGGCAGCCCGTACTCGGCGGTCCAGCCGGTGATCTGGGCCCGCAAGGTGTCCTTCTCCGCGGCCAGGTATAGCGCCACCGGCTGGTGTTCCATCCGGTCGCGCCGGTACAGCTCGGGCACGTCGGCGAGGATCTCACCGGGGTCGGTGTAGGCGAGCGGGGCGTGGATCGCGCGCACCGCGTCGATCAGGTCCGGGAAAGCGCCGCGCCGACGCGCCTCGGCCAGGTGAGCCGACAGCTTGCGGCAGGCCGCCGCGGTGTTCGGGATGACGCCGGCCACGGCCAGGCGGTAGAAGCACTGCCGCAGCGTCACCCCGCCCTCATAGGCGGCGATCACCACTCGGGCCTGCTCAACGACCTCGGCCCACCGGATCCGGCCCGGGTACATATGTACCCGTTCTTCCCCGCATCGGGGCCGTACGCCGCGGCCCGGCGCCCTTTCCCGTACAGGCGCGCGAGCGGACACCGACGATGAACGCGGACGTTACCTGTGTCGGCAGCAGCACGCGCCCGGGTCGCTGACACCCGTGGGAGCCGGTTCCGGGGTCAGGTCGCCGACGGGTTGATACCTGCTACCCGCCTGTTCAGCGGGGGCGTCGCGCTGCTAGCGGCCCTGCTTCCGGAAGCAGGGCCGGTCACTGCGCGACGGTCAAACTGCTGCCCGGGGTGGGGCATACGCCGATCGTGGAGGATCCGCCGCGAACCGCCGCACTCCTTCTGTCCTTCACCGCGCTCGCGGCAGGACCACGGCGCCCGTAACGGCGGCGAGGGCCGCCACAGTGACGGGATCAGATCGTGCCGGCGCGATAGCGTCCGACGAGGCGCAGGCCGATGAGAGCCAGCGGCGAGAAACCCACCAGCACCGCGGCTGCGGTGGCCAGAGGGAGGTCGGCCGGGATCATGATGAGGCCGGCGACGCCGGCGACATACAGCGGCACCGTCCACCACTGCACGACACCGGCGCGGAGGAGCCCGACGAGGACCAGGACCGGGCCCAGCAGGTTGAACGGAGTGGTGCCGTCCCACAGCGCCAGCAACGACGACTGCTGGAATCCCTGGAACACGGTTGCGGCCTGGTGCGGAGTGAGGTGCGTAGCGGCCGAGAGGTTCCACCAGTCGCTGAGCAGCATGCCGGAAAGGTTGGCGAAGCCGATGGCGGCGAGCACGGATCCGGTGAGTACCGGCCAGAAGCCCCGGCGGCTGCGCACGAGTGCCGGACCGGCGAGGATGCCCAGCCCGAACAGCAGGTTCGCGTAGTGCAGGAACAGCGCGGAGACCTGGGTCTGGGTGGCGTCGCGCCCCAGAGAGGCGATGTACACGACGCCGTCGAGGTTCTCGGCCGCCGGTGTGGTCGCCATGCCGGCGGCGAACAGGACGGGGCCTGCGATGAGAGCGGTCCCGGCGAGGAGATGCAGAGCCCCTCGCCGGCGGGTGCTGAGGGGTGGTTCGGCGGTTTCGATGGCGGCGGTGGACTTCCTGCCGTGGTCCATTCCGGGAACGAACGGGCTGGTGGTCATGGTTTACATCCTTTCGAGGATCGCCCCGTGGCCGTTGGCGGGCCGGTCGGTGATGTGATCGATCGTCACTCACCTCGTTCTCAACGCGCCTCCGCAGTCAAGTGCCTGATCCGCCTCCGCCGGGAGGGGGAAGACGGTGGCCGGTCCCTCCGTCGCAGGGGGGAACCACCAGCGCCCCGTCACGCTTAGCATTTGCAGCATGCGAGGACGGCGACCGGGTGACCTGCGGCTTCTGGCGTGGCTGCTGCCGCCGACGATGGGGGTGCTCGCGGTCGTCGAAGCGCTGTCGAACGAGCGTTTCGACCCGACGCCGGTTCACCTGAGCGTGGTCGCCGCCTGGGTTCCGATGGGCCTGGTGCTGGCCCGATGGCGGCCGGCCATCGGTACCGTCGTCGTCGCCGCCTTCTACCCCGTTGTGATCCTGTTGGACATCCCCGGGCCCGGCGGGGTCGGACTCATCTCCACGCTGCTCGCCGTCGGCTGGGCCGGCTTCGGGGAGCCTGTCCGCCGGTCGCGCTGGGCTCTCATCGCCGCCATGCTGATATACGCGGCCTCCGACACGATGCGTGCCGGGTTCTCCTGGGTGAACGTCTTCTTCCCACTGATCTTCGTTGTGGGCTGGTGGAGCGGCGTCCTGGTGCAGCGCGAGCAGGGACGCAGCCGTGCCTTCGCCGAGATGGCGGCAACCCTGGACGCCCAGCGGGAGGCGGTGGCGCACGCCGCTGTCATAGAGGAACGGACCCGCATAGCCCGGGAGATCCACGATGCGGTCGCCCACTCGGTGAGCATCATGACGCTGCAGATCGGCGGCCTGCGGAGTCAATTGGAGGACGTACTGGAACACCGGCCGGCCGAGCGTGAGGTGATGCTCGGGCTTGAGCGGCTGGGACGCCAGTCCGTCGAGGAACTGCGGTCACTCGTCGGCATCATGCGCAAATCAGGTTCGGAGTCCCCTACAGCGCCGACGCCGTCACTCGCCCTGGCCGAGCAGTTGATCGCCGATGTACGTGCGGCAGGTCTGCCCGCCCAACTGCGGGTGGAAGGCGTGCCGACGCCTCTGCACCAGGCGCTGGACGTCTCGGCATACCGGGTGCTCCAGGAGGCGTTGACCAACGTCCTGCGGCACGCGCCCGGCGGCCACGCCGAGGTGGCCATCCGGTACGCGGCGGACACCGTGACGATCGAGGTGCGCGATGACGGGGCAGGCGAGGCGACAGGCGAGGGGGCGGCGCTCCCCGGAAGCCGGGCCGACCACCCGCCCGGTGCGGACCGCACCGGCGGGCACGGTTTGATCGGTATGCGCGAACGTACCGCGATATTCGGCGGAACCCTTCAGGCGGCCCCCCGCCCCGAGGGCGGGTTCGCGGTGACCGCGTGCTTCCCGATCCGACGGAGGTGGCCATGAGCATCCGGGTCGTGCTCGTCGACGACCAGGCGATGGTCCGCGTTGGTCTGCGGATGATTCTCACCGCCCAACGCGACATCGATGTCGTGGGTGAGGCGGAAGACGGAGCGTCCGCCGTCGAAGTCGTCCAACGGACGCGTCCGGACGTCGTTCTCATGGACATCCGGATGCCGGACGTCGATGGCATCGAAGGCACACGGCGTGTTCTCGCCGCGCACCGGGAGGTCAAGGTAGTGATCTTGACCACCTTTGACGAGGACGGCTACATCGAGGGAGCGCTACGGGCCGGTGCGAGCGGGTTTCTCCTCAAGGTCTCGCCTCCGGAACAACTGGTCGAGGCGGTGCGCACCGTGGCGTCCGGCGGCGGCCTCCTCGACCCCTCCGTCACGCTGCGGGTCATCGAGTCGTTCGCCGCGGCTACGCCCACGCGTACGCCCCGCGCCGAAATACTGTCCACGCTGACGGAGCGCGAGCGAGACGTTCTGAGCCTGATGGCTCGTGGCATGTCGAACGCCGAGATCGCCGGCCGGCTGTACCTGGGCGAGGCCACGATCAAAACACATGTGTCCAATGTGCTCGCCAAGCTGGGCGTACGAGACAGGGTGCAGGCGGTCGTCGCTGCCTATGAGACCGGCCACGTACGACCCGGTGAAGACCCTCACCCTCCGAGGTGATCGTCGAGCACAGCTGTGACGAAGTCGGGTCGCCCCTGGCCGCAGACGGAGGCTCGACGACAGGCGGAGGGGGCGCCGCAACAGCCTCGGGGCTTGAGCAGCAACCGAACCGTCAGTGGCGTTCGCGAGCCGCCGAGGGCTGGCTGGTTATGTCGGTGGAAACGAGAGCCGAATGTCGGCTTTTCCGGGAGCCGTTTCAGATGCTTCCGAGCTGCGCGCCTGTCGTTTAGTTCGGGAGCCGCTCGGCCTGCGTGAGGGGTGGGGGCGGACATGAACACCAGCCCGTGTCTCGGTCGATAGCGAGCGGGTGGGTGTTCAGCGACAGTGATGCTGCGGCGGGCTCAGCGTCGGCGGTCGGTCACGGTTCAGGCGCCCAGTGAAATACAGGTCGGAGGTGATGACGACGTCGTGGCGGGCGACCCAGGTGACCAGGGGCATGAGGTGGTCGACGAGGTCAGCGTCCAGCGGAGTGAGGGCGTATTCGACGCGGGGTCGGCCTGCAGGAACTGGTCCGCCCCTTGCGGAACGGACGCGGCGGTCCTGGGGCGAACCCAGCCGGAAAGGAAGAAACGCGATGACCAACCCCTTCGAGGACCCGGGCGGTCCGCTACCTGGCGCTGGCGAATGACGAGGGCCAGCGCTCGCCCTGGCCGGTGTTCATCGACGTGCCAGACGGCTGGACCGTGGTGCACCCGGAGGGACCTGATCTCTGTCGGCCGTCATCTTTGGTTGACGCGCGCCGGTCGTCAACCTAGGATGACGGTACGGAGCCCGACCGCATCACAGTGCTCGCCCAGGCGGTGAACGCCGGCAACCCGATCGACTCGCTCGCGACCATCGCCGAGCTCCGCCGTGAGATGGCGCGCCTGGAGGCGGTGACGGTCCGCCGAGCCCGTGCCCAGGGCAACAGCAGGACGGAGATCGCCGCCACTTTGGGCATCAGCAAGCAGGCGGTGCACAAGAAGTACGGCGGCCGGGGCCTGTTCCGCAACCAGGAATAGCCGACAGACACCACACCGAACGTCAGCGTCACGGCTCGACGTTCCGATACATGCTGCCCGGAAACGGTTTGGGCGGCCGACGAGGAGGACGACAATGGCGGCACCATCAGTGACACGAGAAGCTCTCGCGGTCGCGGTGACGGCCAATCTGCCGGTCATCGTATGGGGTGCGCCGGGTACCGGCAAGACGTCCGTGGTGACCGCGCTCGGCTCGACCGTCGGCCTGCCGGTCGAGGTGGTGGTCGGCTCGATCCGCGAGCCCAGCGACTTCTCCGGGCTGCCGGTGCTGCGTGACGGCAGCACCTGGTTCGCGCCGCCGCGATGGGCCGAACGGCTCGCCGCCGAGGACGGCGGGCTGCTGTTCCTCGACGAGCTGACCACCGCGCCGCCGGCCGTGCAGGCCGCCATGCTGCGGGTGGTGCTGGAGCGCACGGTCGGTGACCTGGTGCTGCCGGACAAGGTGCGGATCGTGGCCGCCGCCAACCCGCCGGAACAGGCCGCCGACGGCTGGGACCTGTCCGCGCCGCTGGCCAACCGGCTCATCCACTTGAACTGGACGGTCTCGGCCGAGGACATCGCCGAGGGCTTCGTCGGCGGGTTCCCCGTGCCGGAGTTCGACGTGAAGGACACAGCCGGGCCCGCCGAGGTCGCCGGCGCACGGGCGCTGGTCGGGGCGTTCCTGCGGGTACGGCCGGAACTCGTGCTGGCGGTGCCCGACAGTCCCGACCGGGCGGGCCGCGGCTGGCCCAGCCCGCGTAGCTGGGAGATGGCCGCACGGGCGGTCGCCGCGTGCGAGCACATGGGCGCCGGCGAGCTGGTCCTGGCCGAGCTGGTGCTCGGCGCGGTCGGTGAGGCGGCCGGGTTCGAGCTGCTTTCCTGGCGCCGCAACCTTGACCTGCCCGACCCGAAGACCCTGCTGAACGACCCCCAGGCCCGCCTGCCCGAACGCCTCGATCGGCTGCATGCCCTGCTAGCCGCGGTGGTGGCATACGTGCAATCGGACGGCACGGCCGACACGTGGGAGCGGGCGTGGGCGGTGATGGCCCGGGTCGCGCGCACGGCGCCGGACGTGGCGGCGGCCGCGGCCCGGCCGCTGGCCCGCTCCCGGCCCGAGGGCGCGGCCCTGCCCAAGACGATGCTCGAACTCGCGCCGGTACTGCGCTCGGCGGGGCTCATGCCATGAGCGCCGACGGCCCCCGCGCTCCCGCCTACGAAGAGGCGGTGCGCGCCAGCATCGCCGCCGCGCGGCTGTGGGCGGCGCACCAGGCGCCTTACCTCGCCTCGGCCGTCTTCGCCCTCAAACCGGTCATCCTGGAATCGGCCCTGGACGAGGACACCGGCGTGCCCGTCGCCGACCCTGACTTCCGCGCCTTTCCCGCCGACACCCGGTGGAACCTGTACGTGGAACCGGGCACCGCGCTGGCCACCCCGGTCGAGGAGGTCGGCTGGTGGATGCTGCACCAGGTGGGCCATCTGGTGCGCGGCCACGCGGCCCGCTCGCCGGTGCGGCCGGAAGCGGACCACGAGGTGAGCCACGCCGCCGGGGCGGTCCGCGACGAGGAGGCCCACCGCTGGAACCAAGCCGCCGACGCCGAGATCAACGACGACCTGGAGGCCGAGGACCTGCGCGGCCCGGCGGGCGTGGTGTCGCCCACCGAGCTGGGCCTTCCGACCAACTGCACCGCTGAGGAGTACGTGCCGATGCTCGACGTGCTGGCCCAGGCGATGGGCCGCGGCGGGCGGGCACTGGCCGAGGCGATCGACTGCGGCAGCGCCGTGGACGGGCAGGAGCGCACGTACGAGGACAGCGGATCCGGCGACGGGCTCACCCAGCTCGACCGGGAACTGCTCGAACGCTCCATCGCGGCCGGCATCCAGGACAGGATCAGCGCGCGCAGCGAGGTGCCGTCGGGGTGGCGCCGCTGGGCCGAGGAGCGCCTGCGCCCCTCGGTGAACTGGCGGACCCGCCTGGGCGCGATGATCCGGCGCGGGGTGAGCACGGTGGCCGGGCAGGTCGACTTCAGCTATCGCCGCCCGTCGCGCCGCGTCGGCGCGTACACCGACATCGTGCTCCCCTCGATGGTGCGCGCGGTCCCGGACACCGTACTGGTGATCGACACCTCCGGCAGCGTCACCAACGACGTGCTGAACCGGCTGCTCGCCGAGGTGACCGGGATCATCGAGGGCGTGACCGGGCCGAACCGGCGGCTGCGGGCGTTCTGCTGTGACGTCCACCCCCACCCCGTCCAGGTGGTGCGCCGGGCGAGCGACATCGAACTGGCCGGTGGCGGCGGCACCGACATGCGGGCCGGCATCGCCGCGGCGATGGCCCTGCGGCCCCGTCCCGACCTGGTCATCGTGCTGACCGACGGCGAGACGCCGTGGCCCGAGCAGCGCCCTGCGACACATGTGCTGGTCTGCCTGATCGGCGACGGTGGGCACGCGCCCGACTGGGCGTCCGTGGCCCGCCTCCCGGCGGACCTGCCGCGGCGGACGTCGGCGAAAGGAGAGTCATGACAACCGGCTACGCTGACGAGCCGAGCCCCGAGCCGCTGCACGAGTGGCGGCAACACGGTTTCACCGTCGCCGAGGCCCGGCAGTGGATCGAGCACGGCTTCTCGATCAACGACGCGAAGCGGTGGCGCAAGTCCGGCGTCTACACCGCCGCTGACGCGCGGCCGTGGCGCACCGCCGGAGCCACCCCGTACACCGTGGATCTGTGGCTACGGGCCGGCATGACCCCGCGGGAGGCGGTGCAGTGGCGCGAGCTGGGCTACTCCCCCCAGGAGGCGGCCGACCGGCACCTCGCCGGGGAACGCCCGCACCCACGCGGCTGGCTGTGGCGGCTGCTGCGCTGGGGCGAGAAGCCGGGCGATGCGTTCGCCGACGAGGAACGCTCCGGCAGCATGCGTCAGCTGCTGCGGGCCGGCGTCCCGGCCGGCCGGGCCCGCGCTTACGTTGAGGCAGGCTGGACCGGCGCCGCGGTGGAGTGGGCGAAACGCGGCATCGAGGCGGGACAGGCACGGGTCTTCGACGCGCTCGGCCTGTCCGCCCGTGAGGCCGAACGGGTGCTCGTCTCGGGGCAGGACGCTATTTCCCTGATGACTGAGTTCTGGCGCGCCGGGGTGCCGATCGACGAGGTGGCGGCCTGGCGTTCGGCGGGTTTCACCGCCCAGGAGGCGGCCCGGATGCGGGCCGAGGGCACCGACGTCGAGCAGGCCAAGGTGCTGCGGGCCTTGACCGAGGGCGACGATTCCTGACCGAGAGGGGCGAGAAGTATGAGCTGATCCAAAGCCGCGATCCTCGCCGAGGGGCTACGCAAGGGCTATCGCGGGGTGACCGCGCTGGACGGCCTGGATCTCGCGGTGCCGACAGGCACCGTGCAGGCAGCCCGGCGGCAATGCAGAAATTTCCAACGGATACGGGGGTCGAGCAGCGATGGAACGGTCGTGGCGTTAGCGAGGCGTCGGGGCGCGGCTTACCGTCACTCGCCGTTCCGATCCGGGCGGTTGCCGGGGGCCCGGTGCCGGTAGGCCTCCCCCGGGGTGACCGACCTGCCAGCGGACGATGCGACTGCAAGCTATTCATCAGCGTAGGCGAGTGCGCCGTTCGCTGCGCGCGACAAGGGGGTTGTGGAGCCCCGAGGACCGCTCACGCCCAAAGCGGCGGCCTTGTGGTCCCGGTTATCGGGCGTTGCCAAGAGATGTCAAGCGTTGCCAAGCGTTTGTTGTCGCCGGACATAGGTCACCTCGAAAAAGCGCCCACCAAGGTGACGGGAACCTAACCCGGCACGATGGCGGTCGCGGCCGCTCCGGTCATCGCACGCTCGGCGATGAGGGATTACCTACTGCAATCGGTCCCGAGCGGTTCGCCCCGACGCGGGTAGCGCTGGTAATAGGCCCTCCGCTCGCCAACCGAAGATGTCCCCAGCCGCCAGGTAGCGGGTGGGAGATCACGATTGCGGTTCGTGATCGTTTCGGATGGGTGAATGCGGCTGCTTGGTGTGGTTCGGGGCTTGAGCAGCAGTGGAACGGCCCAGCGACGCTAAGGGGATCAAGTACGCCCGATCTCCGCAATGAGGCCGCTGGTGTGAGCCGTCGCCCCGGACGTCGGTGCTTGGCCGAAGTGCTTGACCTCAAACGTGGTTGAAGTCGCAGACTGATGCCATGATCTTCACTGACGGAGAGCGCGCCTACCTGGGGTTTTGGGACTATCCGGCCGGAATTGAACGATAAGCCTCCGCCGCAGGTCAGGGGGTTGCGGGTTGAGGCGTCGCGGTCGGGCTGATCTCGGTTTGGGCGTACCGGGTGGTAGACGGTCATTGATCTCATACCGTCGCGGTTTATGTCGTTTCAGTACTTGTCCGAGGAGCAGAGGGCCCGCTATCGGCGGTTCTTGACTGATCCGTCGCCGGAGGATCTGGAGCGGTTCTTCTATCTGGACGCGGACGCGTTGGTGGAGGTGGCGAAGAAGCGCGGTCCGCACAACCGGCTCGGCTGGGGTCTGAAGTGGGGGACGGTGCGGATGCTCGGCACGTTTCTGGCCGATCCTGGCGATGTCCCGCATGTGGCGGTCGACTACGTCGCCGAGCAGCTCGGGGTGGCGGATCCTTCGTGTATCAAGCACTACGCGGAGCGGCTTCCGACCCAGCATGAGCACGCGCGGGAGATCCGCGAGCTGTTGGAGTTGCGGGAGTTCGCGGAGGCGGAGGCGGAGCTGCGAGTGTTCGTAGCGTCGCGGGCGGAGCAGACGCGGGATTCTCGGCGTGAGCTGTTCGACCGGGCGGTGGTGTGGTTGATCGAGAACCGGGTGTTGCTGCCGGGGATCACGACGCTGGCGGCGCTGGTCACGAGTGTGCGGGCGGAGCGGCTGGCTGCGGTCAACGAGCATCTGGTGGAGCAGACGCCGGTGGAGATGCGGCGGGAACTGCTGGAGACTCTGGTCGTGCCGACAGGGAAGAAGGTGTCGCCGCTGGAGTGGATGCGGACGGCGGTGTCGGTGGTGTCCGGGGCGGGGATGAAGGAGGCGTTGAACCGGTCGGTGGCGGTGTGGGCGTTCGGTGCGGGCGCGGTGGATGCGGGCGGGGTCGCTCCGGTGAAGCTGACGGAGCTGGCCGCCTACGGGATGTCGGCGAAGGCGCCGAAGATCGGGCAGTTGAAGGGGAGCCGGCGGGTCGCGACGTTGCTGGCGACGATGCGGAATCTGGAGGGCGTGTCGGTCGATGACGCGTTACTGCTGTTCGATCTGCTGATGTCGACGAAACTGCTGGCGAGGGCGAGCCGGGATGAGAAGAACGCGAAGCTGAAGTCGCTGCCCAAGTTGCGCAAGGCCGCGCTGCAGGCCGAGTCGGCGCTGCGGGCCGTGCTGGACACCCCGATGACCCAGCAGGAACAGCCTCCGCAGCCCGATGACCAGGCTGAGGAGAGCGCCGAGTCGGGGCCGGTGGTGCGGGAGACGACCGCGTCGGAGATGATCGCACGGATCGCGTCGGTGGTACCGATCGAGCAGTTGGAAGCGGCGCTCGCGGTGATCAAGGAGTTGGTGCCTCCGGCCGGTGAGGATGAGGATCTGGCGTGGCGGGCGGAGCTGACGAACCGGTTCGCCTCGGTGCGCGGGTTCGTCGAGCTGCTGGCCGACACGATCCCCTGGGGCGGCACCGACGCCGGTGCCGGTGTGGTCGCGGCGTTGCGGGGTCTGCCTCGTGTGCTCGCGTACGGCAAGCACGCCGGGGTGCAGCACATCGCGGCGCATAAGGATCTGGTGGCGGGGTCGTGGCGGCGGCTGGTGTATGACAATCCCGAGCTCGGCGAGCGGCTGATCGACCGGCACGCTTACACCTTCTGCGTCCTGGAGGCGCTGTGGTCTGCGCTGCGCAGCAAGGACGTGTACGCCGTCGGCGCGGACAAGTCGGGCGACCCGCGGGCCAAGCTGATCCCGGACGCCTTGTGGAGCGTGCACGCGCCGAGCATCCTGACCGCGCTCGGCCTTCCCGCCGACCCGGCCGAGCATCTGCGGAAACTGTCCGGCGACCTGGACGGGATCTATCGCGAGCTGGCCGACAGCCTGGAGGCCAACCCGGCCATCACGATCAAGGATGGCCGGTTGTCCTGACGACGGATACGGCGTCATATTCCAACATTGTGTTCGGTTTGTTCGCGATCTGCGGCTACCAGTTCGCGCCCCGGATCGCCGACATCGGCGATGCTCAGCAGTGGTGGATCGATCCTGCCGACGTCGGAGCGGCCGACAAGCGCACCACCCCGGCGGCCGCCGGGTACGGACGGTTGACCGAGCTGAACCTGCGCCGTGTCAACATCGCTTTGATCAAGCAGCACTGGCCGCAGATGCTCCAGGTCGCCGGCTCGTTGGTCACCAACAAGGTCCGCGCCTACGACCTGATCAAGATGATGACGGCCAACGGCCGCACCACTGGCCTCGGCCACGCGTTCGCGCACTACGGCCGGATTTTCAAGTCGATGCACCTGCTGCACGTCGCTCACCTGGAGGACTACCGCAGGATGATGGGTGCCCAGTTGAACGTCGGGGAGGGCCGCAACGGACTGGCGCGGGCGGTGTTCTTCGCCCATCACGGCCAGTTGCGCAGGGGTTATGAACGCGGTATCGAGGACCAGCTTGGCGCGCTCGGCCTCGGTTTGAACGCGATCATTTTCTGGAATTCGCTGTATATCGACGCCGCGGTGAAGAAACTCGCCGCCGGCGGCATGAAGATCGGCCCGGAGATCAGGGCTCACTTGTCACCGCTGCAGTGGGAACACATCAACTTTCATGGGACGTACCCGTTCGACCGGCCGGAACTGCCCGGCCGGTTGCGGGACCTGCGCGACCCCACCGCCGACGACGACCCGGAGCTGTGACGATCAGCGCGCCCTGGTAACCGTCGACGTGGAGGCGGAGCTGACCAAACTGGACGGTGGCGGCTGGAGACCGCTGCGCCGGGCGACTGCGGCGGTGATGTGACCCGCCAGGACCAGGAGGAGGCAACTTCCGGGGCGGGAGGCGTGCCGTCATGGCGCAGCTCGTCCATCGCGGTGGCCAGGTCGTGCTCGCCGCGGGCCAGGCGCATGTCGATGGAGCCGCCCTCGGAGACCGGCTTGATGATGACCGGCAGCTCGATAGCGTCGGCCAGGTCCTTGGCGACCACCTCGGCAGGAGCTCTCGTCGTCGATGACGTGGCCGGGCAGGACGAGGACGCTGACGCCGTGCGCGGCGACTATCGTCTTGGCGGCGGTCTTGTGCATCGCCGGGCGTTGGCAAGCACGCCGGACCCGGTGTAGGGGATGGCGAGGTGTTCCAGCAGGCCCTGCAGCTTGCCGGCTGGCTGCCCGTGGTTCAGGACTTGAACGTCAGGGCGCTGGCCGAGCAGGACATCGAGCCGTAGGCGAGGTTGAGCACTGTCGCGATGCCGACCGCGATGCCCCAGGAGGCGGGGTCGCTGTCGTCCGCCAGCACCGGCGACATCATGCCGTTGAGGTTGAAGCAGGTGCCGCCCCAGACGTTCAATTCGTCGACCTTGTCTGCCTCCGAATATGCGAACGCGCCGAGGGTCGGCACGAACCACACGAAGTTCGCGCCGAAGTCCAGGAAGGGAGAGACCGGGCTCCATGCCTTGTCCGCGGCCGATTCTTGCGCGGTCAGCCCGACGCCCATGTCTACGACTGCCTTCACGGTCATGAAATCCGCGATGACCTGGTTGGTGATGGCCCACCACTGCGGGTTCTGCAGGTCGGGGATCTGGCCCATGATGTCGGGAGACACGTAGAGCGGGTACGACAGGCCGTTGAGGATCGGGAAGACCTTGCTCTGCCGGTACTTCTTGGCCAGCGGTTGGAACACGCTCAGCGACACCGCTCCGACCACGGAGCTGACACCACCGGTGAGCACCAGGATGTCGTTGACTGAGGTCTGGATCTGCTCGGCCGCCGCCGGCCTGGCGGATGGGGCGGGCGTGGAGTTGCAGATCCGCCGGATGGTCGCGAAGTCCGGTGCGTCGATCAGCGCGGTCGTGGTGGCGTTGTCGGGGAATGGCGCAGCGTCGGCGATGAGCTTGTAGCCGATCGTGACCGGGATGGCGGCCACCAGGCAGGCCGCGTCGAGCAGGCTCAGGTCGTTGCCGGAGATCTTCTTGTACAGCCACGACAGGACGGGGATCTCGATGGTCGCGTTCAGGATCTCCAGGATGCCCTCGACGAGTTCGGCCAGCACGTTGATCGCCGCGATCAGGACGTTCTCGATGCTCTGCAATAGCGCGTCGGTGATGATCGCGATCGCTTGTTCGACGAGCTGGGTGAACGAGAGCTGGTCGATCTTGTCGATGACGTCGGTCTTGAAGCTGTGGAAGGCGAGCTCGAGGATGTCCTTTTCCCTGCCCAGGGCGTCCGCCAGCGGCTGGAGCGTGGCTGTCACGTCACCCGTGACCCCCTGGTTGGGCTGGGCGGTCGTGGTGCTGTTGGTCGCGTTGCTCTTCAGCTGGTGCAGCCCCCAGTTGCTCTGTGGGCTGTCCTGGCCGGGCACCGGTGTGGCGGCCGCCATGGCGCTGCTCCGGGTGGTGCCGCCCAGGCTCGCCGGAATGTCGTTCGGCAGGTCGGCCCACGTGTTGACGTAGCCCTGCAGCTGGATGAACGTGTTCTGCACCTGGGTCTCGGCGTCGCCGAGCCCGTCGATGCACTTCGCCAGATACCGCGTGAAGATGTTCTTCAGCACGTTGTGCGTGCGCACGATGTCGGACCAGGCGAACAGGAAGCCCAGCCACTTGATCAGGTCCTCGAAGAACACCTTGATCTTGTTGAAGATGAACTCCACGGCGTGCGCCACCGCGGCGACGCAGTCGAGCAACACGTCATAGACCTCGCCGGCGATCGTCGCGACGAAGTGGTAAATGCCCTCGACCTCCTGCACGAGGAAGCTTTCGACATCCTCGAAGCAGTGCTTCAGCCATGAGAAGAAGTCACCCATCGCCACCGAGATGTCCGAACCAATGCCGAGAGGGGCCTCCCCGAACGCCCGCGGGGCGAGGTGCGCGACGGCGTCGGCCCCCTCGTGATAGGTGAGCCCGCCGCCGGCGAACGAGATGCCCCACACCTGCGGTATGGCGCCGGCCCTGGCCGTGGGGATGGCGAAGTCGCCGGAGCCCTGCGAGGAGCCGTCCTGCGGCAGTCCGGCATTGATGTTCATCAACTGCACGACGGCCTTGGCCGCCGCGTCGCTGTCCGCTGTGGCGACGCTGGACGGCACGAGCGGCTGCTGCGTTCCGTCCGCGTTCGTGACCACGACGGCTCGCAGGTCGTCACCGGTCTGTACGGCGTCCAGCGTCGCGGTCGCCTTGCTCATGGGGTTGACCTCGGCCACGACGTCCGGCGTCTCGGTCAGGACGATGTGGAAGCAGACGGCGGCCAGGGACTGGGTCTCCTGGACGACGGTCAGCACCCCGGTCGCGTCGGTGGTCGTGTACACCGGCACGGTCGTCGAGAGCAGGTGGTACACGTCGTTCAGGTAGACGCTCACCGGGCTGGTCGCCGTCACCGCCACCGCGGTGTTCGGCGCCGCGAGACCGCTGTCGTCGGTGACGGTGACGTGAGTGGTGAAGCTGTTGAAGGCGATCACGTCGTCCGGGTCGGTGGCGGGCAACAGGATGGAGCGCTGGAGCCAGTCGGTGGTGACGGGGTCCTGGGTGAGCTGGATGAGGTCCTGGCCGTCCACGTCGGCGAACAGGACGTTGTTGCCGGCGCCGAGGTTCAGGAAGAACGCGAACTGCGCCGCAGTGGGCAGCAACGGCACCGGTGTCGACCACGCGGCCGGGTCCGCCTCGCTGCCCGCGGGGCAGCTCACGTAGCACAGGGTGCCCTGCGGGCCGAGGCCCCAGACCGCGGTGCGGTTGGCGTCGGTCACCGCGGCGAGGGTGTTGGCGCCTGCGATGAGATCGTCGGTCACGATCTGGACCGGCGTCGCCCGGTCGTGCTGGTTGTCCGGCGTGAAGAGGTACAGGCCGTCCGCGGCGGCCACGAACAGGTTGGTCACGCCGGAGCCATTGAGCGCGGATGCGATCGCGCTGGTTCCCGGCGGCGGCGTCAGCCGGGCGGGGGTGGGCGCATTGCCGGGCCGTTCGTAGTTGTACTGCGGCGTGAAGAGCAGTTGCGGCTCGCCGCTGATCGTGCCGAAGGTGTAGATGCCGGGAATGTGAAAGTCAGGACGGGGGTCGTTCGGCCGCTGCCCGAGGCAGTTCACGATGCTGCCGGCGGCGAGGTCGGCGGTGAGCTTGTGCAGGTTCCAGTGGGGCGACGTGCCCGGGGTGATGTAGTAGCGATCGAGCAGCCGCAACGGGTCATTCGGCCAACGCAGGATGTCGACCATGATGTTCTCGGCGGCACCGGAGTCGCCGGGCGTGGGGATGTTCATGATGTTCACGTCGGCGATGACGAGGGGGTCCGGTGCGGTGCCCGCGTCGAACGGGACGGCCGTCCAGGTGACGCCGTCCGCCCAGGCCGCGTCCGTGTTCGCGTTGCCGAGGGAGAGGTACAGGGCGTCCGCGCCGCCAACGGTCACCGCGAGCGCGATGTCGATGGCGAGGGTCTGGGCGTTCTGAGTGACGGCGAACGCCTTGGCCGTCACCGCCGCGCCGCCGTGGTTCGCCGACAGTGCGCTGCTGAGGTCGATCCTGTTCCAGCCCGTCGGGGTCTCGGTCACCTCGCGGGTGAGATAGCAGACGTTGTCGGTTCCGATCGAGAAGAAGAGCGCGTCGCCGTCCTGCGACTGGAGCACCTCGAAAGCCTGGTCGGGGGCCATGACCACGGCGGCCTTGTGGTTCTCCATCAGCTCGGACTCGAAAGAGATCTTCATGGGAATGTCAGCGCTTTCGGCCATGGCGGGCGGCGGCACGCGCCGCCCGCTCGAGGATTGTCCGGAACTACCTCGGAAATCGGGATCAGAAATCCGAGAAAGAAGTCACAGTGTCGGGTCGGCGTACGTGATGTGACCGACGAGGTCCTGGTTGTCCGAGAAAACGGCGTCGTTGAACACGAACGACGATCCGCCCGGGAAGACGAAGTTCTGCAGGAACGAGACCGGGACATCCGCGAAACTTGTCGCCGTGCATCCTCGCACGGCGTCGGTCGCCCAATCGAGGAGATCATTGATGTTCGTGAACCAGTTCAGGAAGCCGTTCACTCCGGGCGTCTTTGAATTGTCGACCGGAGTCGAACTTTGCAGGGCAGTCACGATCTGGCCCGTGTCGTCGACCCCTATCGTGTAGACGTCTGTGATGCTTTTGTCGACGACATTGCCACCATCGCTGCTCCCCTGATATGTGATGTAGGTGTAGCCGACGAGATGTTGGGTGATCGTCATCGTGTTGCCCTGGACGCTCACCGCCATGTCGTAGGTGATGGTGATCTGTATGGACCCGCCGAGGAGGGGGCCTCCACACTTGTCAGAAATGGCGCTCTTGTAGTTGCAGGAGAGGATGACCGGGCCGGACGGGGGACAGGTTATCGTCGGGTCACCGGGGAAGAAATACATATAGAAATATTCAGCCTCCTGACCGCTGCATTGGACGGTCGCCTCAGGCCTCTGGCAATTCCCTTGGATGTATGCGGCCAGTGATTGTCCATTGTTGTCGGTATTGAGGAGATAGTTGGCGAACGCGTTCCGATTCAGAGCGGCCACGCCGTCGTACTGGGATGTCTCGCCGGGCTCGATCCAGTTCCAGCCGAACCCGGCGTGCGTGGTATCCGGCAGCTGGTCGTTGTTGACGGCACACAGGTAGTTCAGCGTGAGCGGTGCGTTGTCCGAGCCGACGGCGTCCGGTGTGAAGAAGTTCAGGTCCGTCACCGCGAGCGAGGTCGGTTGTGTCTGCGCCACCTGCGTCGCGGCGTAGCCGAGCACCTCTTCGCCACCGAGCGCCTTCCAGTAGGTGTTGATGAAGTCGGCTGTCATGAACGCGTTGAGGGCGCTGTTCGTCGGGACGTTGTTGAACTGGAAGCCCTGCTCCAGGTCGGAGCTGTTCAGGTCGTAGTAGAGCTGCTGGACGCTGAACATGTCGGGGTCGCCGATGTCCTTGAGCCGCTTCTGCGCGTCCGAGGGAAGGCTGGTGAAGGAGGTGTCCTGGAAGTCCAGGTCGACGGCGCCGGAGAAAGTCCAGCTCGTGCCGGACGGTTGCGACTGGTTGAACCAGGCCATCGGCCCATGCGGACCGTAGGTGATCTCCGTCGCGACGAACTCGCCGAACATCAGCGTGTACGTCACATTGGACTGCCCCGCCTTCAGGACGACGATCGGCGGCAGCGACGCGGGATCGACACCGGGCGGAATGCCCAGCTTTGCCTTGATCGCGAACGCGAAATTGGCGTTGCTGAGATTCTGCACCCTCGCGTCGGATGGCGCCGTGCCGTCGGGCACGCTGAAAGGATCCGTGTTGCCGGCACCGGCCACAAATGTGGCGAAATCGATCGGAGTCGGCTGGAAACTATTATCGTAGATGTAGCACAGGATGACCTCGGGCAGACTGCTGTAGAGGTATTCCTCCAAGGTGGCGTTGATGCTGTCCTGCGTCACTGCGACGACATAGTCGAATCCGGTCGACGAGAGATTGGAATCCTGAGCACTCATGAAACGCCTTCTCTATAGGACAAGGTGGCCGCGGGAGAAGAGCACTACTTCGATTGGATCGGGTCCACACAAAGCAGCGGACATCGTTGCGTGTCACTTGATCAGCGCCCCCTGGGCAAGAAGCCTCGCCAGGCCCCAGTGGCAAAGACGCCAGATCGCTGATTAACTCTCCGATTCGACTTTATGACGCTGCTGGTTGTCGTTTCCGAAGGTCTGTAAAGGTTAACCCGAAATATGCAAATAAATTGCCAGATCAAGATCACAGCGCCGGTGCTGGCCGCCTACCCGCAGACCGACGTGCTGGCCGACAACGCCGGCGGCCTATTCGGCCACGAGGTCGCCAAGGACGGGTTCGACAGGACCTTCTAGCCTCGTTTTAATGAGGGTCAGCGGGTCGCCGTTGGGCAGACTCGGAACCGGTAGCCACCGGCCGCCGCCTCGTAGGCGACCTCGACCTTGTCGCAGTGTTCGACCAGCCGGTAGCCGGAGGAGTCCTCGCTACCGCGGGGCTCGCCCTCCTCGTCCTGGCCCTTGAATCCGGCCGCGTCCAGGACACACCACACACTTGTCGCGAGGGCCTTGCCGGTGGGGGTGGAGAAGCCCATACCGATCACGGCAGCCGGACGCGATGCATGTGACACAGAATTCGTATTATCTGTCACACCTGCCGCTGGCGAGCCGCGTCCGCCCAGCTCGGCATCCGCCGCCGCGCACGCGACTCGGCTACATTATGTGTCACATCGCCTGCCAGGAGGACGCCCGTGTCCGTCGTGGCCTTCCCCGGCCCACCCACCCCGCCCACGGGTCCCGCCACCGGCTCGACGGCCGCCGTCGAGCGCTTCCTGGAGTCCATCACCGCGGCCACCACCCGCGCCGGCTACGCCCAGACCCTCGCCCGCCTGACCACCGTGGCCGGGCCAGAGCATCCGGTCGTCGACCTGACGCCCGAGCAGTACGCCGCAGTGATGGACCGCTGGACCACCGCGGCCGCCGCCACCTGGAACCGACACCTGTCCGCGCTGGTCTCCTTCACCACCTGGGCCCAGCGCCAGGACCTGCTGGCCACCAACCCCGCCCGGCGGCTGGAACGGCGCAAGCCCGCCCGCCGCGGCGACCGCGCCATCCCCGCCACCCGGCTGGACAAGCTGTTCACCGACCCCGCGCACGCCCTGCGGGAACGGGTGCTGTGGAGACTCCTGTACGACACGGCCGCCCGCGCCGAGGAGATCCTCACCCTGAACGTTGAGGACCTGGACCTGGAGTTCCGCCGTGCCCGGGTCGTCTCCAAGGGCGGCGCCATCGAGTACGTGCACTGGGCGACCGCCACCGCCCGGCTGCTGCCCCGCCTACTGACCGGCCGCACCACCGGGCCGGTGTTCCTGGCCGACCGGCGCGCCCCCACCTCCGGAGCCCGCACGCCTGCCGCCGGCGACATCTGCCCCCTCACCCGGCGCGGTCGGCTGTCCTACCCGCGGGCGGAATACCTGTTCAAGACCGCCACCGCGAAGCTCGACCCGCACCGGCAGGGGTGGACCCTGCATCAGCTTCGCCATTCGGCGCTCCAGCATCTCGCGCAGGCCGGACGCACCGCACCCGAGCTACAGGCCAAGAGCCGCCACCAGCACCTGGCCAGCCTCGGCCGCTACGTCCGCCTGGGCGAGGAGACCTCTGCCCGCATCACCGCCGAAGCCGACCCCACCCAACGCTGCCATCCCCGCTGACCTCCACACCGCCCTGACGGCCACCGCTGGCAAGGCGGCTCACCCCAGCCAGCCCTGACACCGGCAGAGGCCGCGATTGCAGATGTCATGGCGTGGGCGGCCAGTCTCGGACGAACTGGCGCAGCCGCGGGATGTCGGCAGGTGAGACTGTGGCATCTGGCTGACCTTGGCGGGGTCGCCGAGGTGGGTCTCGAAGTTAGAAGGTGTCTCTAATCCCGTTAATGATCGTTTATGGAGATATAAAGACCTTGTTTGCCAGGGATTGTCACCAAACGTGATCAATAGGATGCTTGGTGTTGGTGGTCCGCATCCCGCCGTTGTCCCGTACGTCGCGTGCGAGGGGAGAGCGGACCATGCCGACCATGATCGGTCACGTCAGCCAGGAGCGGTACGAACAAATCATCACTCGTGGCCGGGAGCTGGTTGAACTCCAGACCCGTTCCCAGTTCGAGCTCGGTGACCTGGCGCTAGAAATCGAGCCGATGCAGCCGCACGGCGGCGCGCACCCGGACCGAGGCGAGGCGCTGTTCGGCGTCTTGGAGTCGCTGCAGCTGTTCGCCGACGATCTTTCTATCCCGGTGAAGACACTGGAAACCTACCGCTGGGTGGCCTCCCGCTGGCCGGCCCAGCACCGCCAGCACAGGGTGCCGTACTACATTCACAAGACGCTGTCCTCGCTCCGCGATGATGAGGAGCGATGGGAGCGCATCACCAAGCCGCCGCTGGACAAACACAAAAAGACGCACCGGTGGACCGACACGGCCGCCAAGCAAGCCGTCGATCAGAAATTCGCCGACACGACCTCGGTGCAGCAAAAGGTGGAGCGCATCCACGACCTGGCCCGTGACGAGCAGGTCGCCGCGGCCGTGGCGACCGATCTGCTGCGCCGCCCGGAGGTCGCCTTCAAGGCGATGACCGACACCACCGCCCGGCACCTGGTCAACCGTGCGCAGGTCGACCAGGCCCGGCAGGCCGGCGAGGCGGTCCGGGAGCGCACCCCGGCGCTGCCCCGGATCGAACGCAGCCGCGACTTCATCGAACTGGTCGGCGCGTGCTCGGTGTTCGTGGCCGCGGTGGGCCGGGTGCTGCCGACGCTGCGCGGGCACGCCTTCACCGCCGAGGAGAAGGCCACCGTGGCGCGCAATCTCGGCCGGGTACGCGCGACCGCTGACTGGCTGGAGGCGGCCGTCGAGTCCGGCGACGTGAGCCTGGACGAGGGCCTGGCCCGGCTGCTGCGCGGCGAGTAGCGCCCATGCCCTCCAGAGGCCTGGCCGCCAACGTCTGTGGCGACTAGGTTCGTCTCGCGCTGCTGGAGGCCCGCCCGGCCGGATTGACCGCCCGGCAACTGGTCGGCGCCACCAAACTAAGCCTCTACCAGGTTCGCAAGGGCGTCCTCTATATCCGGGAGGTCTCGGCGATGGCCCACTTGACCCCGCTGATCTGGACGCCGGACGACGGCTATCGCTTCTCCGCCCAACCCGATGACTGGATCGCCTACGAGCGCTCGCGCATGCGCACCGAGCTGACCCGGATCAGTCGCCTGCTGTCGGCGACGGTCGCACCACACGCAGCCGCCCGGCCCGAGGAAGAGTGGGTCAACCTGGTGCTGGGCCAGCTCAACGTGGTGCAGACGGCGCTGAGCCTGCTCAACAAGGCCGGGCGAGCGTGAGCCGATGCGCCCGCGCCGTTATCCGTCCGACACCAGCGATGAGGAGTGGGCGCTGATCGAGCCTCTCCTGCCGGTGCCCGCCTGCCAGACGCGCACAGGCGGGCGGCCGGAGAAGCACCACCGCCGCGACATCATCGACGCGATCAGATACGTGACCGACAACGCCTGCAAGTGGAGGGCCCTGCCAGCGGACTTTCTGTCAGTTACTTGGAATCAGACCTGCCGAACGGTGAGCTTCGGTACGGTCTCGCGGGTAGCTGAGGAGATCCGGTGGGAGCCGTTGTTCTCGAGGAGAAGTGGCCGATCCTGGGGCGGCATGTGCTGGCCGCGGGGTGGCTGCGGATTTGGACCGATCTGGGGCGGGCGCCGCGGACGATCGACGCGTACGCCCGGGGCCTGGCGGAGTACCTGGAGGTCTGCGAGCGCGAGGGCGTCGACCCGGCGACCGCGAACCGGGCGCACGTGGCAGTGTTCGTGCGCGAGCTCACCAGCAGACCAAGCCGTCGCGGGCCGAACGTTGTCGCGATCGACTCCGGCGTGGGGTTGTCCGACGCGACGATCCAGCAGCGGCTGGTCCCGGTCCGGCTCTTTTACGACCACCTCATCGAAGAGGGCCTGCGTGACTCAAACCCGGTGGGGCGCGGAAGGTACACGCCAGGCCGACGATTCGGCGGGCAGGAGCGGGGTCTGGTCCCGCGGTTGATCAAGCTGCCGTGGATCCCGGACGAGCGGCAATGGCTCCAAGTCCTGGCGGTCGCCGCTTCTGAGCCGATCCGCAATCGGGTGATGCTCGCGCTCGCCTACGACGCGGCCCTGCGCCGGGAGGAGTTGTGCTCGCTCCGCACCGAGGACCTTGACCCGGGCCGGCGCACGTTACGGGTCCAGGCGGAGCACACCAAGAATCGTCTGGAGCGGGTGGTTCCCTACTCGGCCGCCACCGGGGTGTTGTTATCGAACTACCTCACCCATCGTTCCCGGATCAGCCGAGCGCGTGGCCCGCTGTTCCTGTCGGAGTCACGCCGCAATCATGGCCAGCCGATTTCGTTGTGGACGTGGTCGAAGGTCGTCCGCAGGATCGCCGACGCGGCCGGCGTCCCGCGGTTCTCCACGCACACCACTCGGCACCTATGCCTGACCGACCTGGCCCGGATGGGCTGGGAGCTGCACGCGATCTCCACCTTCGCTGGCCATCGGTCCACCGAGTCGACACTTCGGTACATCCATCTGTCCGGCCGGGACCTGTCGGCCAAGCTCAACCAGTCGATGGAGCACATTCACGCCTGGCGCGTCGACATGCTGACGCGGCTGAACAACTCGGCGACGGTGGTCACGCCGTGACCGCGTTGGAACCGGCCGCCGCTCACAGGACGGCCGCGGCTGAGGCCTGGCCGTGGCCTATCGACCCCGCTCGCTACGACCGGCGAAGTCGTCTCACCGAGCTCGAGCTGGACGGCATCCGGGAGCTGGGCTCGGAGCTGCTGCACCGCACGCGAGGAGGAGCAAACAATCTGGACTCGGTCCGCCACGCATCGCTCCGACGGCTGCTGCGACCGCTGGACGACGCACAGGCGGCGCTGCACTGGGTGCCAGGCCGACGTGCCAGACAGCGGTTCGCGCGGGATGCGGCCGCGCTCGTCCTGATCCGCTGCGGTGATCTGGGACGCTCGTTCTGGGACTGGTCTGAACAGGACTGGATCGACCTCATCGATCCTGACGGGGAGAACTTCCGGCGAACGTGGCCTGGGCAGATCGGCGCGAACGTCCGCCCGTTCCTCATCGCGTTCGCCTATCTCTTTGGCGAGTTCACTGCGTTCGACCGCATCGGGCGCTTTCACCGGCCGTCCCTGGCCTGGCGGATCTTCGGGCGGGAGCCGGTCGATGGCGCGATCGGGCAGATCCGCGAGGTGTTGACCGGCTGGGGCTACACCGTTCGAGAGGGGTATCTGGCCGCATCGGTCTGCCAGATGCTGCTGCTCAACCGCAGCCCACGGCCGCAGGATCTGTCCACCAGCATGCTGCTGCGGCTGCGGGTCGATCCCGCGATGGGCGGCCAGCAGGACGTGCTGCACGGAGTACATCGGGCCTTGGCCGCTCTCGGCTTCGTCGACCCGGCGCCCGCGCCCGTTCACAGCCCCGGCCCGTTCGCGATCGAAGGGACCTCGCCCGCCTGGGCGGAGTGGGTCGAGCGCTGGTATGCGACCTCAACCCTGACGCCCAAGGTCCGCGCCTCCTACCGCGCCGTGCTCTCCAAGATCGGGCGGTGGCTCGTCGCCGAGCACCCCGACGTCACCGAACCCGCGCAGTGGACTCGGGAGATCTGCGCGTCCTGGGTTGCGGCCGTGGACCGGATGGCGGTTGGAGACCACGTTCAGTGGATCGACGGGATGCGGGCTCGCGCAGGCGAACCGATCAAGGCCGAGACGAAGTCAGGCTATCTGGGCAAGACCCGCACCTTCTTCCGCGACCTGCAGGAATGGGAGTGGATCCCGCGCCGCTTCGATGTCACCACCGCGCTCAAGACCCCGAGAAGCGTCAAGGCGCTGATCGGTCCCGACCCGCGCGTCATCGCCGACGACATCTGGGCCAAGCTGCTTTGGGCAGGGCTCAATCTCGCCGAGGACGACAGGCCAACTGGCGACACCCGCGCCCATCCCATGGAGCTGATCAGAGCGATTACGCTCACCTGGCTGTTCGCCGGCCAGCGCAGCGACGAAATCGCCCGGCTCCGTCTCGGCTGCATCCGGTGGCACCACGATGGGATGCCGATCCCCGGCGACTCAGACGAGGTCCTCGCCCGCGATGCCGTCTGCCTCCTTGACGTTCCCACCCACAAGACCGGCACCGCGTTCACCAAACCCGTCGACCCGCTGCTTGGCCAGGCCATCGAGGCCTGGCAAGCTGCCCGGCCCATCCAGCCGAAGCTCCTGGATCGCAAGACCGGCGAGCAGGTCGACTTCCTGTTCGCCTTCCGCGCCCGCCGCGTCTCCAAGCACTACATCAACGACAGCATCATCCCCATGCTCTGCGCCAAGGCTGGGGTTCCCGCAGTGGATGTCCGCGGCAACATCACCAGTCACCGAGCTCGCTCCACCATCGCCTCGCAGCTCTACAACGCAAAGGAGCCGATGACCCTGTTCGAGCTGCAAGCCTGGCTCGGACACCGCGACCTCAAATCCACCCAGCACTACGCGAAGATCACTCCAAACACTCTGTCCAAGGCATACCGAGACGCTGGCTACTTCGAACGCAACGTCCGCACCATCGAGATACTCATCGACCGCGACGCCGTCACCTCCGGTGCCGCCGCCACCGGAGAGCCCTGGCAGTACTACGACCTCGGCCACGGCTTCTGCACCTACACCTTCTTCGAGCAGTGCGCCCACCGCATGGCCTGCGCCAAGTGCGACTTCTACACCCCTAAGGACAGCTCGAAGGCCCAACTCCTTGAGGCTAAGGACAATCTTCAGCGCATGCTTGCTGCCATCCCCCTCACCGACGACGAACGCGCCGCTGTCGACGACGGGCAGGCCGCGCTCGATCAACTCCTGAGCCGACTGTCCGATGTCCCCACCCCGGCAGGCCCCACACCACACCAACTCGGCATCCCGGTCACGGCCACGCTGCTGCCCATCGTCGACGTCCGCCAAGGCCCGCCCCGGAGTGCCGACTGATGAGATAACGTCCTCGCGTGAGTCTCTACCTGGCCGATCCTCCCGAGGAACTCACGCGTCGAGCTCGATACTTCGTGGGTGCGCACGCCTTGCGAGCAGCCCCATTCGATGTTGATCAGTACCGAGAGCATTGGCTCGGACTCGGTATCCCAACTACAGAGATCGACCGAGTGGCTGCCTACGCAAGACGCTGGGGCGGGCTTGCGCTTCCCCCTGCTCCGCATTATGACGGCGGACCAAGGATCTTGAATCCCGATACCCCAGAAGGGTCGCCGGAGAAAGGATGGTGGTTCGAAGCAGGAGCGCAGCGAACCGCCGTTCCCTACAGCTTCATGATCGGCCCCCATGGAGAGTTCGGCGTCCACGGCGACAGGTGGATGCCCCTGCACTCGACCGTCGACGGCTGGGTGGAGTCTGTGGCGCTGGCCCATCACGCGTCGACCTGGGCAAAGACGATCACCAAGGTCACGGGCCAGGACGTCGATACCCTCCAACTGGACGCCTACGAGGCGGTCGCCGAGGTCGCCGGGCTGGCGGACACCTGGTGGCGCGGCGCCGACTCTCTCGTGGCCATCTACACGGGAGAGGCAGAGTGCATGGCCGCGCCACAGTGCAAGACGGCCTACATCTACTCCGGCTTGGACACGTGGGGTCTGCACGGCTAACGAAGGGGCCTGATACCGCCCGTCTTCGAGGCCTGGTCAGATACGGCTTGACCGCCGAGCTCAAATTCCACATAACGCCTTACCAGACCGTGTTCGGCTTCTTCAGCCGCTGGACCAGGGCCGGGGTCTTCAACCGGATCCGTGATGAGCTTCGCCGCGCCATCCGGTTGCGCGCCGGGCGCTGCCCCAACCCGGTCGCCGGCATCATCGACTCCCAATCGGTGCGCGCCGCAGCCACCGTCACCGGCCGCTCCCGGTCCTACGACGCAGGTAAAAAGGTGCCAGGGAGAAAGCGCCACCTGGTCGTGGACACCTTCGGCCTGCTCATGATGGTCATGGTCACGGCCGCTGGGCAACCCGACCGCGACGCCGCCCGCGAATTACTGGCCCGGCTGCGGATGCTGCACCCGCAACTCACCCTCATCTGGGGCGACAGCGCCTACGCCGGGACGCTGGTCGAGTGGGCCCGCCGCTTCCTGCACCTCACCTTGAAAATCGTGACTAAACGGCCTGGTCAGATCGGGTTCAAGGTGCTCGCGAGAAGGTGGATCGTCGAGAGGTCTCTCTCTTGGCTGATGAACGCCCGCCGCAATGTGATCGATTTTGAGCGCAAGCCTTCGCATAGCGAAGCTCATCTGACCGTCGCGTAGATCACGCTCATGACCAGGCGTTTGACCAGGAAAAAGCCGCAGGCGTGGATCCGCAGGCCGACACATGCGCCACGCGCCGCCTGAGAACGCCTTCCCGGGTCAGGAGGCCCCGCTAGCCCGAAGAAGCGAAAGAACGCTGCCTCCTGGTCGATGAACTTTCGGTCAGGTTCGACGGCTGCGAGCTGGTTCCCTGCCGTCGTAGTCCAGCCGGGCCTGCTCGACCTCACCCAGGTTGACCGACCAGTCGGCGAGTGCCGCGAACAGCGGCGCCAGGCTGCGTCCCAGTTCGCTGATCTCATACTCCACCCGCGGCGGAACCTCGGGGTGGTAGGTGCGCAGCACGAGCCCGTCGCGTTCCAACTGCCGCAGCCGTTCGGTCAGCACCTTAGGCGTGATGGTGGTGATACGGCGTTGCAACTCCACGAACCGGTGCCGCCCATATTCATTGAGCACCCACAGGATCGGCGTGGTCCAGCGGCTGAAGACGATGTCGACCACCGGGGCGATCGGGCACGCCTGCTCCGGGGGGACGTCGACGGGGGCCGCCCAAAGTGTGTCATCGGTCACAATAAGCCTTCCTGCCAATACTTTCGTCTAGGTACCTACTATCCCAGCACTAGTAGCTTCCATCGAGTCCGCAAAGGGACATCGACAACTGGGAGCGAACATGATTGTGGTGACTGGAGCCACGGGCAACGTCGGACAGTCGCTCGTGCAGGCGCTTGTCGCGGCCGGCGAGCAGGTGACGGCGGTGTCACGAAGGATCTCAGAACTGGACGTGCCGGTGGGGGTGCGGCATCAGCGGGCCGACCTGGCCGAGCCGGAGAGCCTCAAGCCCGCCCTCCACGGAGCCGAAGCGCTGTTCCTGTTGACCTCCCCCGACTTCATGGCCAACGGCAATCTCAATGACGTCGTGAACATCGTGCGGGCGGTCGGCGTTCGGCGGGTCGTGTTGCTGTCCTCCCACGGCGTGGGCACGCAACGCCACCCCTCGCATCTGGAAGACGCCGTCAAGCAGTCGAACCTGGAATGGACGATGCTGCGGCCGGGCAACTTCGACTCCAACACGCTCCAATGGGCCGATTCGGTCCGCACACAACGGGTGGTCGCGGCGCCATTCGGCGACGTCGCGGTGCCGGCCATCGACCCGGCCGACATCGCCGAGGTCGCCGCCGTCGCACTGCGCGAGCCGGGCCACGAGGGCAACATCTACACGCTGACCGGACCGGTGCCGATCTCACCCCGGCAGCAGGCCTCGGCGATCGGGGACGCCCTGGGCGAGTCGGTGCAGTTCGTTGAGCTCAGCCGCGCGGAGGCTCGGAACCAGATGCTGGGATACATGCCCGAGCCGGTCGTGGAGGCCACCCTCGGCGCCCTCGGCGCACCGTCCGCCGCCGAGCAGCGCGTCAGCCCCGACGTCGAGCGGCTCCTCGGCCGCCCGCCGCGCACCTTCGCAGAGTGGGCGGAGCGCAACATCGCGGCCTTCAAATAGTCCGCCCGAAGAAGAAGCGGCACCGCTACCGGGCCTCGGCCATGGCCCTCTTAGCTTGTCGTTTAACCTTGGATCTTCGCCTATGGGGCGAAGCTCTCATTGCAGGCGGTTGCGGAGTGTGATTTCTCAGGCTCGGCGGCGGGGTTTGGTGCCCTTCTTGTGGTGGGCTGGGCGTGCGTAGGCTTCGCCGGTGGTGAGGGTGAGGCCGACCTCGTGGCGTGACGCTGGGTGCTTGTTCTTGGAGCCTTGGGGTCGTCCGCGGCCGGGTTTGGAGGGTTTCGGTGCGCGGGCTGGCATGGGGGTCTTCGCGCGGAGGTTCCGGAACCCTCGGCGAACGCGGGCGGGGGTGAGTCGGCCGGGTTCGGCAGGTTTCTCCCAGGGGCGTCGCAGGTCGGTGACGAGGTCGCGGGCCAACCGGAGCTGGGTGTGAGCGGCGATGATGAGCCAGGTCCACCGATCGGCGGCCGCGGGATCGCGGAGCTTAGGACGGTCCAGCCGAGGGTCTGTTTCAGCATCCGGAAGGTGTGCTCAAGGTCGAATCGGCGCAGAAACGCCTGCCAGAGCCGGTCGACGTCGGTCTCTGTGGCGCCGGTGCCAGACCACCACAGCCAGATCGGTTTGGGATCTCCGCCGCTCGGCAGGTGGTCGACCTGCAGGCGCAGGACGGTCCCCTCAATGATCGGAAGCTCGTCGGGGAAGCCGAGCCAAGCAGCCCGGCGGGTCAGACGGGGGTGCAGCCGATCCCAGGCCTGAGCGGTTGCGGTGCCGTAGCGGGTGGTCTCGGTGATGGTCGCGGCGTGGGGCTCAGCCCAGGTGGCCGGATCGCCGAAAACGAACTCGGTGCCATGCTTGGGCGGCCGGCCGCCGTAGGGGTCATAGACGCGCGGCGGGGTCGGCCGGCGCATGACCCGGTCGCTGCGCAGCCGTCCGAGAATCTCGATCGGCAGGTCGGCGAGGAGGAACGCCAGCCGGGTGACGTCGTAGCCGGCGTCGACGACGAGCAAGATGTCAGGGTCTCCGGGCTCGTGCTGACCGGCCGCGATCAGCCGTTCAACCACATCCCGCAACTGCTTGGCGGTGAGCGCCGCGACGTCGGCGCCGGCGGGGAGGCGGACGGCGTCCAGCAGCGCGGTCCAGGAGGTCCGGCCGGTCTCCAAGGCCGCAACGATCGAGTAGGGCCAGCCGGGGATCATGTGGTGCTGATCCTTGCCGCGGCCGTAGGTGTGGCAGAACGCCCGGTCGGGGCTGGTCTCGGCGTCCGGCCGCAGCCACGGGGAGACGTCGGCGGCCAGCACGATCCGGCCGTCCGCAGCGCGGGGCAGTGGCCTCGCGGCCAGCGCGAACCGCAGCCGGGCAACGTCCAGGCGGCCGTGGTTCAGCCCGTCATAGAGCGAGCCGTGGCCACGCCGGTGCTCAGGCGCCAACGCCAGGTCGACCAGCGTCCGGACGGGACCGTCCGTGCAGAGCATCGCCTCGACCAGCTCGAACAGCTCATCAGCTCGTGCGGTCAGGCAGCCGTAGAGCTCGTGCCGGAACGCCGCGAGCACAGCCAGAGCGTCCCGGGCCAGACCGGAAGCGTTCGTTTCCGTTCGCGTAGCCGTCACACCTGCCAGGGTGGGCATCGCGGCCATCGCCTCCTTCCTCGGTCCTTCGACAGTCCGAAGATGAGACGGTGGCCGCCCCACGCCGCGCAGACACACCGTGACGAATAAGCCACAATCTGCTTACACGGCCATGTGTTGAATACTTCTGAGCATGACGGTCGAGACGCGCAAGATCCTGGAGATCAAGCCAGGGCAGACTTGGCTGGTCATCGCCGATGGGCAATGGGCCTACGATGCGCCGCCCAACCACTCCGCGGTGCCGCTCGACCAGGCTTCCATCTGGCTGCTTCCCCTGGTCGAACGCCCACGCCACGAGGTCGAATCCGAGGCCCTCGCACGACTCGGACCCAACGACCCGGACCTGGCCGACCCCGTGCAGTCCGTCATCAACACCGGGTTGAGCGCATGGTCCGACCACTGGATCTCCCACACTCTCCGCTGGGTGACGGCCGATGAGGCCGAGCTGTTCTCCAACCAACTCCACAAGATCGCCACAGCTCAGACCGCCGCCGCCCAACAAACCCAGCACGCAGCGAAGAAACTCCTGAAACAGCAGGGACTCTGGAGACCACTGCCACACGAGTCGAGCTAAGCCCGCTCCGCCCGGAAGCATCCACCGAGCGAAGATCAGAGCTTAAACGACAAGCTTAGACAGTGCGCTCCTCGCCCACTCACCGTGAGAGCTGGGTTAGTTCAGATCTTCGGTGATCGTCCAACGGCGGCTCGCCGATCTTGGCGAGCTGCCGGCGCAGCACCGTAATCCGTTCGCGCGCGTCCGGCCCAGCGATCCCGATCGTGATGCGCTCATCGGTCGCGTGATAGCTGGTCCGCCGATCGCCCGCCGCGACCCGGCAGGCCGCGTTGATGGCGGCTCGCAGCCGGGCCACTTTCCGTGGATCACCTTGCTCGCCGAACCCTTCGATCGTCACGGACGAGAACAGCGGTGCGAGACGCAGGCCGTCCTGCCGCTTGACAGCGTCCAGCTCTTCCTGATCGGCACTCAGATCCTTCAGGATCCTGTCCCGGTCGACCGAGCTGATCGGCCTACGGCCGAGCCAGTCAGGCCAGCCATCAGGCCGAGTTGGCACGACCCGCACCGGCTCGAACGGAGGCGGCGCAGCTGCCTCACCGGCCTTGTCCTCAGCATCGGCGGTCGCGCTGTCGCTCAAACAAGTCTCCTCGTGCCACGCCCGCGTGACAGCTCGTGATCTTCTCCCGATCGTAGCGGTCGTTTCCAGGCCGATGACCTACAGAGAGGACAGGCGTGTCCGCATCGTGGGCGCCCTCCTCCACCCACGCCCATTCGCAATCTGCCTGACCTGCGGCGGAGGCTTATCGTTCAATTCCGGCCGGATGGTCCCAAGACCCCTACCTGTCGGACCAAGGACTCGGCCGCCTGGCGACCCTCGCCCCAGACGGGTCTCCCCACGTTCAGCCGGTCGCGATCTGGTTCGACCCCGAGACCGAGGCCGTCCGGATCGGCGGTCCGGAGCTGACCAAGAGCCGCAAGTACAAGAACGTCCTGGCCGACCCCCGGGTCTCCCTCGTCATCGACGACCAGTCGCCGACGCCCAACACCCTCGGCCAGACCGGCCGCGGCATCGAACTGCGCGGCCACGCCGAGATCCTTTTCCTGGACCCGCCGCTCCATCCGGCCTTCGACCACGAGACCCTGCGCATCCGGCCGCACCGCGTGATCGCTTGGAACCTCGAGCCGATCAGCAATCCGTCCTTCGGAAGCGGCTTCCACCTTCAGGGCTACAACTCCCGCGACGTCTGACCGCCTACCCGGTAGACGATCTGCACCGGAGGTCTTCTGCTGCCGGAAGCAGCAGAGACGAGTCGTCGTCTCAGTCTTGGGGTTATGACGTAGCCGACCATGAGCAGGGGTGCTCTTTCGATCTTCACTCACCTGCGTCCAGGCGTGTTTTGCCTGGTTAGCGTGGTTGCGGTCATGTAAGCGAGGGCGAATACGTCGTTTTGAAGGGTTCCGTGTGGAGCCGGCGGGCTAACCGGGCTCACCCTTCCAGGCCAGACACCTCAGGGTGCTTGACCGGCGATCCGGGCCGGCGACCCACGCAGACGGCAGCCGTCACTGCGGAGGGACACGCCATGGCGAACAGGGTCGGAAACGTCACCGTCCCGGCCGGCCGCCGCAGGCCACGCTCGCGGCGCGGATGCGCCACCTCATCTCGGTCGTCGGCGACGAGTTCGTCGCGCGGGGGTTCTCCGAGGCCGGCGTCTCACGCATCGCCCGGGACACCGGGATGTCGAAGAAGACGATCTACGCACGCTTCCCGAACAAGGACGCTCTGCTCGTCGCCGTGGTCGAGGACCTCGTGGGGGGAGCGCGCGAGGCCGTGCTGAACGGCATGACCGCCATGGCGGATCCGCCCGCGCAGGTGCTGACCCGATTCGGGATGCAGATAGCCCGGGACTGGACCGCACCACGCGTGGTGGCCATCTACCGGCTGATCGTCAGCGAGGTCGGTCGCTTTCCTCAGCTCGCGGAAATCTTCACGACGACGATGGAGATGATGCGCTCGACGCTCACGACGTACCTGCGCGAACAGGCCGACGCCGGCACACTGGCGATCATCGACCCCGATGCTGGTGGCGCTGTTCCTCGACGGCTATGCGGTCGGCGCACCCCGACAATGCTGACCGCGGAATGGTCAAGCGCTAGGCGTGGCTCATGGCGCGGCGCTGCGTTGAACCCATGAACCGGACGACGACGCGCCGCGGCAGGAACTTGCCGGCCAGCGCCAGCGGACGACCGTTGGTGATCACCGACGGCGGGGCGGAGCGGCGGTCGACCGTGTCGAGGGCGATCCTCACGACGTCCTCGGGGGTCGCCCGCTTCGCGCCGTAATCGGCCGACTGGCTGCCGGCGGCGTCGAAGAACTCGGTCTGCATCGCACCCGGGCACACGGCCAGGACGCGCAGACCGGTGCCGCGGGTCTCCTCCCACAGCGATTCGGTGAAGCTGAGGACGAACGCCTTGGTGGCGCCGTAGACGCTCAGGTACGGGGTCGGCTGGAAGCCCAGCAGGCTCGCCACATTGATCAGGACGCCGGAGCCGGCGGAGGTCAGCGGACCGATGTAGGCGCGGCTGAGGTCGACCAGCGCGCCGACATTCAACGCGATCATGCTCTGCAGACGTTCCGGGTCCTCCTCGGTGAAGACGTTGTGGGTGCCGAAGCCCGCGTTGTTGACGAGCCCGGTGGCGTAGATGCCGCGCGATTCGAGCTCGGCACGCAACGTGCGGCCGGCGTCGGGCAGACCGAGGTCGCGGGCGATAGTGGTCACCGTGACGCCGTGGGCGCGGGTCAGTTCGCCGGCCAGGCTCTCGAGCCGGTCCGCCCGGCGGGCGACGAGCACGAGATTCGAGCCGCGGCGGGCCAATTGGCGGGCGAATTCCGCACCGAGACCGGAGCTGGCCCCGGTGACGATCGTGGTCTGGTTCGAGTAGTCAATCTTCGTCATGCACAACACTGTATGCACGACTCTGCACGCAGTGCAAGTTGCTATATCACGTGAACCACTGTACCTTCGGTGCATGTCCCAGAAGCCGGTACCCCTTCGTGAGCAGACCCGCTCGGTGGTGCGTTCGCTGCTCGCCCGCACCGCTGTCGAGCTGTTCACCGTCAAGGGGTTCGATGACACGACGGTCGAGGAGGTCGCCGCCGCGGCGGGTGTCTCCCGGCGGACGCTGTTCAACTACTTCCGTAACAAGGAAGACCTCGCGCTCAGCGGCTTGGACGAACAGGGCGAGCTGATCGCCGCGCGTCTGGCCGAGCGGCCGGCCGACGAGGATGCCTGGGCGTCGCTGCGGGCGGCGTTCCAGGTCCTCGAAGAGATCCAGATGACGGCGGAGCGGCGACTCGAGCTGATCACGTTCCTGTTCGGCAACGACTCGCTACGCGCCGGCCACGCCGAGAAGCAGGCCCGGTGGCAGGACCTGCTCGCACCGCTGATCGAGCCACGACTGCCGACCTCCGACCGCCGCACCCTCGAGGCCCGCGCCATCGCAGCCGCGGCGATCACCTGCCTGCAGGCTGCCAACGAGGAATGGGTGCGCCTCGGCGGGCAGGTGGACCTGTTCGACCTCTACGACACGGCCGTGCGGGCCATCCGCCGCAACGCCTGAAACCCGACCGCACCCGCCCATAGGGCGCACCGCGCGAAACTTCTACACGCCCGCCGGGCTCCGCACGGTCGGCGCGCTCGTCTTCGACCACCACACGCACCTGCGCCACGACATGGCCCCAGCACTCGGCCGGCCCCTGCCGCCCACCGAGGCCGATCGGATGCGGGCGGTCCTGACGTGGATGATCGCCGTGGATGGCGAGATCCTTGATGCCGAACACGATCGTCAAAGGAGTCAGCAGCGACAGGACCACACTGACCGCGTCCAGCCGCCCGGAAGCCGAAGCGCGAGATTCAGGGATCAGGAAAGGGCCGGTGACCAGCAGCAGGGCCATGGCCGGAAAGGCGAGCAGGAACACCGCCCCCACCAGAAGTACTGCAACAGCACACCGCCGACCAGCAGGATCCGGCGGTGCCCGAGACGGTCGCCGAGCGTACCCATCGTGACCAGCGATCCGGCGACCATGAAACCGTAGATGTCGGTGATCTACAGCAGCTGGGGACCGTCGAGCTCCAGCTCGGCGCTCAGGCTTGGCAGCGCCAGATAGAGCACCGACATGTTCATCATGACCAACACGGCGGGAATGCCCAGAACCGCCAGGGCGATCCACTCCCGGACTCCGGCTCTGGCAGAGGGCTTGCGAGATATGTGGGTTCCGATCTCAGCCACGCGCATCGCCGGCGGGAATGAGCAAGGTCTTGCCGGTGGTGGTCCGCGACTCGATCGCTCGATGCGCGGCGGCTGCCGACTCGAGCGGGAAGGTCTGGCCGATGACCGGCCGCAATCTCTCGTCGGCCGCGAGGTTCAGCGCGTCGACGATGAGCGCGCGCGTCTGGGCCGGGCTCGGCGCGGCGGTGCGGCCGATGACGCCGATGACGCCGATGGAGCGTGCCCGGAGCCGGCCTTCGTCGAGTTCGGCGTCGGCGCCGCTGGCCATTCCGTAGATGCTCACGCGTCCGCCTTCACGTAGCGCCCCGATCGCCTCGGTGCCGATCCGGCCGCCGACCCCGTCGAAGACGAGATCGAGTCCGACGCCGCCGGTCGCCTCCATCACCCGATCCAGCCAGTCAGGCCGGGAGTAGTCGACATAGGAGGCCGCGCCCAGCGAGGTGACCAGCTCGGCCTTGCCGGCGCCGCGGGCGGCGCCGATCACGTGGGCATCCGCCGCGGCGGCGAGTTGCACCAGCAGGCTGCCGACACCTCCTCCCGCGGCCTCCACGAGGATCCGATCGGCTGGCTTGATCTCCGCCTGTCGGTGCAGCAGCAGCGCCGTACGCCCATCGGCCAGCAGCGCGACCGCATCTTTCAGCTCCAGACCCGCGGGAACCGGAACCGCATCCTGTGCCCGAGCCAGCGCCAGCTCGGCGTAACCGCCCTCGCCGCCGGTGGTGGTGACCACGACCGTCCCCCTCAGGGCCGGGTCCACGTCCGGTCCGGTAGCGACGATGCGACCGCCCACGCCATTGCCGGGGATGCGGGGTAGCGCGGGCCTGCCGAACGGCCCGTCGCCCGAGCGCACCTGCGTCTCGACGAACGTGATACTCGCGTACGCCACCGCGACGAGCACCTGCCCCGGCCCTGGCAGGGGATCTTCGACCTGCCGGATCCGCAAGACCTCCGGCCCTCCGAACTCTTCCATCACCACAGCTCGCATGACACTCCTTCAAACGGATAAATTCGCTTCGTTTGGGAACGCTATAACGGAGTGAATCGCTCCGCAAGGCGACTACAGTGAGCGCATGGCCCGCAAAGCTCCCCGGCACGCAGAAGCGGAACGCAACGACCACGCCCTTCTGGAGGCCGCCAAGAAGGTCCTGGCCCTGGACGGAGCGCATGCGTCGGTGGCGACGATCGCCGCACGCGCCGGAGTAGGCATCGCCAGCCTCTATCGCCGCTACCGTTCCAAGGACGAGCTCTTCCAGCACCTGTGCGCGTTGTCACTCGACCAGTGGATTTCGGCCGCCGAACGCGGCCTGCAGCATGACGACCCCTGGGCGGGGCTCGCTCACTACATCGGCGCCTGCGTGGAGTTCAGCGGCGGCTCTCTCGGGCCGCTGGCCGGCACGATCGCCGTCACCGACGAGATGGCCGCCAAGTTCACCAGGTCCGATGAGCTGATGCGAGACCTGGTGGCCCGCGCGCACGCTGCTGGAGTGCTCAGACCGGACGCCACGGCCATGGACATCTCGCTACTGATCGAACAACTCGGCAAGTCCCCCCTGATCGAACAGCTCGACCGGCAGGGCCGCGCCGACCTGCTCGAGGCAGCCCACAACGCCCGAAAGCGTACGATCGCCATCGCTCTCGACGGCCTGCGCCCCCGCCACCCCCAACTGCCCGGGATCGCGCCCTCGCCCGCCCTCCTCACCGAACGCTGGGAGCACACCCCCACAGACTCGACGAGGTCGCCAGAACGGTCATAGATCAAGAGGGCCGGTCGACACAAACGCTCGTTTGCGAGAACTGTGTCCCTGGCTTCAAGGGGACTCGGGGTCGGACTCGGTTGAGTTTGGCTAGTGAACGAACTGCTGGGTGAGGTCGTGGTGGCCAAGGACGCGCACGCCAGTCGTGTCCAGCTGGAAGTTGACCTGCCAGATTTCGACTCCCTGGCGCAGGGCCTCTGCGACGTGGGCTGCTACCTGGTCGTGCCGTTTGCTCTTGAGGACGTCGCGGTCACCGAGGCGGCCGACCCCGCGCGGTCACATCTGGCCTGGGCGCATGAGGAGCTTCAGCGCCGTCCCATCACGCCGGTGACCAGACGCGAGCTGCACCAGTTCGGGCTCATGCTGCGGGGAAAGCCGCCGACGAAATTCTTCCACCGGTCACCGACCGGCAACTCATTGACTTCATTGGACCGTCCTGCTGTCCTTCACCACGCTGTCAACGGAATGCCGCACGTCGCTCAACGTCACACTCGGCACTGCTCTTGAAATCACCGCCAAAGGCGCTCTAGGCCGAGGGGGATCATGGAGCCCTCCCCGCGAACGAGTGACGACAGGTCCATCCTCGGCCAAAGAGACCGAGAACGCAGCACCGCACCTTCTGCATTCGTATGTATGATCGCAGGCGAAGTGGAGGGGAGTACTCCTTCGCGGCCACGTCGTCATCCGCCTCGGGGCCCGGCGCGGTCGGTCCGCGACGCCGCGGGCGGAGAAGACCTCCGACGGACGTGTCAACGCCAAGTCGGAGGAGCGCTATGCCCCCACCTATGTCCGTGCCCGCTTGGCTGTGGGCGGCCACCATCGCCGCCCTGCTCGGGCTTATCCTTCTCGACCTGATCATCGCCAACAGGAGACCCCACCAGGTCACGCTCGCCGAGTCGGCCCGGTGGATCGCCTTCTACATCGGCTGTGCCGTCGCTTTCGGCGCAGCCGTGTGGATCTTCGGCGGCGATGACCACGCGGCCTCCTACATCACCGGCTACATCACCGAGTACACGCTGAGCGTCGACAACCTGTTCATCTTCATGCTCATCATGGCGAACTTCGCCGTGCCCGCGATCCACCAGCACCGCGTGCTGCTCATCGGGATCATGATGGCGCTGGTCATGCGCGGGATCTTCATCAGCGTGGGCGCGCAGGCCGTAGAGCACTTCAGCTGGGTGTTCTGGCTCTTCGGCGGCATCCTCATCTACACCGCGTGGAAATTCGCCTTCGACAGCAATGACGACGAGGAGTACGACCCCAACGGCGGCGTCGTACGGCTGGTGCGCAGGCTGTTCCCGGTCACCGACGACTACCACGGCTCACGGCTGACCATCAAACAGGACGGCCGCCGCCTGCTGACCCCGATGTTCATCGTCGTCATCGCCATCGGCGGCGCGGATCTGGTCTTCGCGGTCGACTCGATCCCCGCGATCTTCGGCATCACCCAGGACGCCTACCTGGTCTTCGCGGCCAACGTGTTCGCACTGATGGGGCTGAGACAGTTGTACTTCCTGCTCGGCGGGCTGGTGGAGAAACTCGTCTACCTCACCTACGGCCTGGCGGTCATCCTCGGCTTCATCGGCGTGAAACTCATCCTGCACGCCCTGCACGAGAACGAGCTGCCGTTCATCAACGGCGGCGAGCACGTCACCTGGGTCCCTGAGATCAACAACTGGATCTCGCTGGCCGTCATCGTCACCGTGCTCGCCGTCACGACGGCGGCCAGCCTGCTCAAGTCCAGGCGCGACACACTACAGGCCGCCGAGCCGTCCACGTCCGAGCCCGCCGACCAGGCGCGCGACTAACCCCGAGGCAGGCTCGCCGACCGGCGGTGAAGCATGAGCCAGCCGAGGGTGCGCTCAGCCGCCCAGCGGCGCGGCAGCGGGGTGCGGCCTCTGGTGGCCTGCACGAAGGACAAACGACGGGCCTACGAGCTCGGCTTGACCCCGCACTCATCGGCGACGGGTGTCATCTGAGGTCTTGTGACCGTTGGGGTCGAGCGCCGTCCGTGCCCGGACCGCGTGCCTGAGCACGTGGTCCGGCCTGTGTGGCGTCGCGTCAGGCGGAAGCGTTGTCGGATTGGCCTCCCTGGTCCAGCAGCGCGTTGATCATCTCCTGAACAGTCAGGAGGCGGATCATCACTCACGTGCCGCGCCGCTGGCCGGCGTTGGCGTCACAATCCGAGGAGCTATCTCGTCGGTAGCTACCGAGGCGCCGATTTCATCGCCAGGCGTCCATGACCGCATCATCTCGATCCAAGGAGAAGGCGACATGTCGACAGCTCAGGAAGCACGCAACAAGGAGACGTACCACCGGTTCCACGAGGCCATCAACAGTGGCGATCTGGAGGTTATCTCGAAGGCGGTCGACGAGCTCATTCACCCGGACGGGCAGTTCCACACGGCGGAGCGGACTGACGCGAACGCGGTGCAGGCGCAAAAGCGCATATGGGAGGTCCTCCTGCGCGCGTATCCCGACATCCGCATAACGCTCGAGGACCTGATCGCCGAGGAAGACAAGATCGTCGCTCGGCAGACGGTCACCGGGACCAACTCCGGTGAATACCGGGGCATGCCCCCGACCGGCAAGTCCGTCACCTACCACGAGATCTTCATCATCCGCTTCGCCGACGGCCAGATCACCGACATCTGGGGAGTCGTCGACCTCTATTCACAGCTGCGGCAACTCGGCCATATCCCGGCATAGTGCGCCCACCGCTAGAAAGCCCGGTGACAGCCGCCGAGCCGAGAACCCGGACCGTCCTCAGCTCATGAAGACGACCTGAATGAGTACGGCGACCGCCGCCCCGGCCCCCGTGACGCTGCCCACGACTGCGAAGGGGAATTCTTCGGTTCGCCGGTTCCTGACGTACCCGGACAAGCCACTGGCGAACTGCGCGGCGAACGCGCAAGCGGCGGCCCCCAGAACCCCGAGAACGCTCGTACCGCCCAGTTTGTCGGCGAAGACGGTGTAGTACAGGAGCTCGAAGGTGATCACCACGCCGGCCGCGGGCAGCCCCCAGGTCAACCAGAGGTTGTCGGGGGTCTGGATCCGAGGTCGGCGCGGTGCGTTGGCCGGGTGCGGGGCTCTGCTGTCGCGTCGGCGATCCCGTTTCCGCGGGCGTCTTTTGCTGGCATTGCTCCCCACTCCCCATCAACGAACCCGATGATCGCGAGGTTCCACGAACTGCCCGCCGCCTGAGATTCTAAGCAACCGGCGTTGACTATCGACGGTTAGTCAACTACGGTTGCTTATATGCCGGTCGAAGACGTACCCGTTCCCAAGGATCCCGCCGACTCGCTGGCGGCCGTCGTGGCGCTGCGGCTCTTGGCCGATCGGCTGGAGGACGCCGCCGTGGAGCAGGCCATGCGCGCGGGCTGGAGCTGGCCGGATGTCGCCGAGGCCCTCGGCGTCACCCGCCAGGCGGTTCACAAGAAGCACGTCAAGCGGCTCATCGCCGCCGGAGTCGCGCTGAGGAGACGACAGTGAGTGCGATCGATCACTACATCAACGCGATCATCGAGCAGGGGGCGGCGGAGGCGCAAGAGGATGGGTCCTCGGCGATCGAGGCGCACCATCTTCTGCTGGCGATCGCGGCCGGCGAAGGCACCGCCGCTCACCGCGTCCTGACCGCTGCCGGGCTCGGGCGGCAGGCGATCCGGGACGCGCTCGACCGGGAGTTCGAGCACAGCCTGAGCGCGGTCGGCGTGAGCGTCGCCTCCTTCGACCTCCCCAAGCCCACCGCCGCCCCCGAGCCTCCGAAGCTCGGCGCTTCGGCGCGGCTCGCGATCGAACGCGGCTTCACCGCCGCCACCGGCAAGAAGGACCTGCGTCCGGCGCATCTGCTGCTCGGCATCCTGGACACCGAGATCGGCACAGTCCCCCGCGCGCTCGCCTTGGCCGGTCTGGACCGGGTGGATCTGATGGCACGCGCTCGGGAGGCGCTCGCCGGAAACAGCTGATAGGCCACCGCCTCGCCTACCCGTCTGAACCGTCCCGTTCTGCACCGTCCCGGTCTGCACCGTCCCGGTCTGGCGTTCCTCGACGCCACCTGATTCTCATTGTCCGGCCTGGGCCGCAGCCGCCCGCGCAGCGACGCGGGCCCCTCGGCTCAGGCCGTGATCCGGCATGCCCTCGCAACGCCTCACGCAAGGGCCCTCAATCCACGAGGAAAGGTCATCTCATGACGACGAGCGACAAGGTCGTGCTCGACGTCGGCGGGCTGCGCATGCGCTACGGCTCGGTCGACGTCCTGCACGACGTCACCTTCCACGCCCGCCACGGCGAGGTGCTGGCCCTGCTGGGCCCGAACGGCGCCGGCAAGACCACCACGATCGAGATCCTGGAGGGCTTCCGCACCCGCTCACAGGGCCAGGTCAAGGTGCTCGGCACCGACCCCGCGCACGGCGACGAGCGGTGGCGGGCCCGGCTCGGGGTCGTGCTGCAGTCCTGGCGCGATCACGGCAAATGGCGCGTACGCGAGTTCTTGACTCACCTCGGCGCCTACTACGCCCCGTACACCACCCCGCGGATAAAGCGGCCCTGGCACCCCGACGAGCTGATCGAGGCGGTCGGCCTGACCGAGCACGCCGGCAAGAAGCTCAGGACGCTGTCCGGCGGACAGCGGCGCAGACTGGACGTAGCGATCGGCCTGGTGGGCCGTCCCGAGCTGCTGTTCCTCGACGAGCCCACCGCCTCGTTCGACCCGCAGGCCAGACACGAGTTCCACGATCTGGTACGACGCGTCGTCGGCACCGGCGAGACCACCGTCCTGCTCACCACCCACGATCTGGACGAGGCCGAGAAGCTGGCCGACCGCACCCTCGTACTCAACGGCGGCCGGATCATCGCCGACGGCACGGCCGGCGAACTCGCGCAGCGGATCACCGGCGAGGACGAGGTGCGCTGGCTGCGCGGCGGGCAGCGCTTCACGGAGCGGACCACGGACTCGACCAAGCTCGCCCGCGAGCTGTTCGCCCGATACGGCGACGACATCCACGAGCTCGAAGTCCACCGTGCCTCGCTGGAGCAGACCTATCTCTCCCTTGTCCGCCAGGCCGAATCTCCCCAGGAGGCCACTCGATGAACCCGGCCACGACCGTACTGCGCACCGGCTGGACCCGCGGCCGCATCGAGCTGCGGCAGTCGTTCACCAACGGCGCCGACCTGTTCTCCCACTTCCTCTGGCCCGGACTGATGGTGGCCACCATGTTCTTCATCCGGGACCTGCCCTTCGGATCCAGCGGGCTCCTGCTGGGCACGCTGGCGCTGCCGAGCATCCTGGGCATGAACGCCGCGACCGGCATGATCAGCATGAGCCAGCAACTCACCGCCGACCGCGAGGACGGCACCCTGCTGCGCGCCAAGGCGACCCCGCACGGGATGCCCGCCTATCTCATCGGCAAGGTGATCTCGGTCTCCGGCGGTCTCTTAGCCGATCTGGTCATCTTCCTGGTGCCTGCCATGCTCCTCGTCGAGGGCCTGCGGATCGGCCCCGGCTCCTGGCCCACCCTGGCCTGGACGCTGGCGCTCGGCCTGGTCGCGACCCTGCCGCTCGGCGCGGTCCTGGGCTCGGTGTTCACCAGCGCACGCGCCCAGGGGCTCGTCCAGCTACCGTTCCTGGCCGTGATCGGCATCTCCGGCATCTTCTACCCGATCACCGCGCTGCCCGAGTGGCTGCAATGGATCGCCCAGGCCTTCCCGATCTACTGGATGGGCCTGGGCACGCGGTCAGCCCTGCTGCCGGACTCCGCGGCGGCCATCGAGATCGGGCAATCCTGGCGACACCTGGAGACCGTCGGCGTACTCGGCGCCTGGGCGGTGCTCGGCCTGCTCCTGGCGCCGGTGGTGCTGCGCCGGATGGCGCACGGCGAGTCCGGCTCAACCATGACGGCACGCCGCGAGCGCGCCCTGCAGCGGGTCGGATGACGCCATAATTGGCAACCGACCGAAGCGATAGAACCCCATGTGACCGGGTATGCGGAGCTCATGCGGGAGCACAGCGAAATCGAGCCATTAGGCGACCACGGATAGCCCGCGCGCATCCGCCTCTTCGGAGCGATCCCCTTTAACAGACCCCCACCATCAACGATGTACGACTCCGGGCTGTCATACCGACGCCCGCGATGACGAGCAGGGGGTGGGCCCGTGACTGGGGTGACCAGCAGGGTGGCATTGGTGACCGGGTCCAGCAGCGGAATCGGCGCGGCCACCGCGCGCCTTCTGGCCGCGCGAGGGATGCGCGTGGTGGTCAACTACCTCCGCAGCGGCGCGGCGGCCGAGGAGATCGTGTCCGGCATCGAGGCCGCAGGCGGCCAGGCCATGGCCGTGCAGGCCGACGTACGCGAGGTGGCGGCGGTCGAGAGCCTGACCGAGCGGGTCAGGGCGGCATGGGGCGGCATCGACGTGCTCGTGCACAACGCGCTCACCCCGTACGCGATCAAGCCGTTCCAGGACATGACGTGGGAAGAACTGGGCGGCAAGCTCGACGACGAGATGCGTGCGGCGTACGTGATCACCAAAGCCGTCCTGCCCTCCATGACCGAACAGGGCTGGGGACGCATCGTCTACATCAGTACGGGCCTCAGCCACCGGCCCCGGAAGAACATGATCGCACTGGGCACGGCCAAGGCCGCACTGGTGCAGTTCGCCCGGTACCTCGCCCAGGAGCTGGGCCCGCAGGGCATCACGGTCAACGTCGTCGAGCCCGGCCCGGTGGAGGACACCCGCATTGCGGCGAAGGCGCTCGACGAAGAGCAGAAGAGGCAGCAGGTGGCCGCCACTCCCCTGGGCCGCCTGGCACAGACGGGCGACGTCGCCCAAGTGGTCGCCTTCTACGCCAGCGAGGACAACGGCTTCATGACCGGCACGACGGCCGCGGTCGACGGCGGGATGTCCATGTAGTGAGGCCGTCAGTCTGGCCGGCATCCGGTACACCGTCACGGCACGCGCGGCGACATGATCAAGGAAAGACGTCCATGGACACGATCGATCTCACCTTCGTCGGGCGTGGCCTGCACGAGGAACTGGCCGCCTACATCGCCGACCAGCAGGACTATTACGCCGACGAGGGCGTCCACGTCGCGCTGCGCGACGGCTGCGCCTGGGACAACGAGCGGGTGCGCCACGGCGCCACCATCGGGCTCGGCCGGGCACTGCTGACCCGGCTGGCCGATGGCATCCCCTGGGTCGCACTCAATGTCAACACCCATCGCCCGCTGTTCTGGTTCCTCGCCCGCTCCGGCCTGACCTCACTGGCCGACCTGGCCGGCCGGCGGCTGGCGATCCACGCCCCCCACACCGCACCCGGCTGCTTCGCCCGGATCGTCCTGCGCCAGGCCGGCCTCGACCCGGACCGCGACATCCAGACCATCGTCCGCCCGCCCGGCGACTACGGCATGGACCTGCGCCGGCTGCGCGACGGAAAGATCGACGCCGCCTTGGTCGGCAGCACCATGGCACCGGAAGCGGTGGCCGCCGAGAACGGCTGGCAGGTGCTTGCCTGGATCGGCGACCACTTCCAGATCCCCACCGTAGGCGTGGCCGTCGATCCCACCTACGTCCAGCCGGACGACCCCGCGGTCCAGGCGGTCGTACGAGCCCACCGGCGCGCCCTGGAGACGATCCGCAACGAACCCGACATCACGCTGCGACACATGCAGACGTTCATCGGCCGACACACCGCGGACGAAGTCCGGGCCCACTACGAGACGTTCATCGCACCGTATTTCCACACCGACGGCCAGGCCGACCTCGACGTCGGCGCCGCCGCGATCACCGCGGTCGCCGCCGAACTCGGCATCCCCGCCACCGTCACCGCGGCCGAGTTCTACCGCACCGCACCCTAGGCAAGACCGCCACCCGGCGCTGACCCGCCTGGCCGAAGCCCGCGCGGCCGCGTGGTGGGAATGGTCCGTCCTATAGTTCATGACCGCCGACCCTGCTCAGGCCATCCGCCGTCGCGTCGAATCCGACGAAGAACAACTCGCCGTTGACCCGATCCCGTTCTTCGAGCACGGCGGCCAGGAGCGCTTCCTTCGTCGGAAAGTGATGCGCCAGGCCATCCGTGACACCCCGCAGTCCGCGGCGATCCGCACCATGCTCGCGTCCCAGGTTGACAACGGACGGTCGAATCCAACACCCTTTCACTATTCGAATAGTGAAAGGGTGCTTTCGGTTGATCGAGTTCAACCTGGACCGCGGCTCGGGGGTTTCGACGTACCTGCAGCTCGTTCACCAGGTCAAACAGGCGCTCCGGCTCGGTACGCTGCGGCCCGGCGACCAGTTGCCGACCGCTCGCGAGGTGGTCGAGACCTTGGCCATCAACCCCAACACCGTGCTCAAGGCGTACCGGGAGCTGGAGCGCGAAGGGCTGGTCGAGGGGCGGCCGGGGATGGGGACGTTCGTCCGGCAGGGCATCGCGGGTGCGACGCTCGCCGAGCACACGCGGTTGCGGCGCGGCCTGGAGGCGTGGGTGCGCGAGGCCCGCGGGGCCGGGCTCGATCAGGAGGATCTGCGGGCGCTGTTCAATGTGGTCCTGGCCGACGTCGCGAAGGAGGGCGTGGCATGAGTCCCAGACTGGAGGCCACCGGGCTGGGAGTCCGCTATCGCCGTACGTGGGCGTTGCGCGACTGCTCACTGTCCGTGCCCACGGGACGTGTGGCGGCGCTCGTCGGGCCCAACGGCGCGGGCAAGACCACGCTCATGCACGCGGCCGTCGGCCTGCTGCGACCCGCGCGGGGAAGCGTCCGCGTGGCCGGCGAGGCGGCGTTCGTGGCGCAGGACAAGCCGCTGTACGACAGCTTCACCGTCGCCGAGATGCTCACCTTCGGCCGCCGCATGAACACCCGCTGGGACGACGCCGCCGCGGCCGGCCGGCTCGCCGGGCTGGGCATCCCGTTGGAGCGGAAGGTGAGCGGACTGTCGGGCGGACAGCAGGCGCAGGTGGCGGTCACGCTGGCGCTGGCCTGCCGGCCCGACCTGCTGGTGCTGGACGAACCGCTGGCCAACCTCGACCCTCTCGCCCGCCACGAGGTGATGCGCTCGATCATGGCGGAGGTGGCCGAACGGGAGCTGACCGTACTGCTGTCCTCGCACGTCGTCTCCGACCTGGAGGAGACGTGCGACTGGCTGATCGTGCTGAACGGAGGCCGGCTGCAGGTCAGCGGTGACATCGAGGACCTGCTCGACGGGCATCTCGTGCTCACCGGGCCGGAGGAGGCGTCGGCGGCGGGGACACGGGTGGTGGGCGCGAGCCGTACCGGCAGGCAGGTCAGCATGCTGATCAGGGGCGCGCCCCCGCTCGATCCGCGCTGGCAGGCGCGGCGCCCCGGACTGGAAGAACTCGTCATGGGCTACCTGCGCAGCCCCGAGTCGGCGGCACTGCCGGGCCTGACGGGGGTGGGCGCGTGATCTGGGTGACGTGGCGCCAGCACCGGGCACAGCTCCTCGTGACAGCGGGCTTCCTGGCGCTGCTGGGAGTCCTGCTGCTGGGCTCGGCGCTGGAGGCGAGCCGGTACGTGGCCGAGCACGCCCCGCCCGGCTGTCCGGGGCCCGCCGTGGCGTGCGGAGACCTGGCGGTGGCGCTCGGGCAGCGTTACGACGCGGCCTACTCGGTGTTCGGCTGGATGCCGCTGGTGGCGCCGGCGCTGATCGGGGCGTTCTGGGGCGCGCCGCTGCTCGGCCGCGAGTACGAGCGCGGCACCCACCGCCTGGCCTGGACCCAGTCCGTGCCCGTGTGGCGGTGGCTGGCGGTCAAGCTGTCGATCCTGGGCGGGGCGGTCGTGGCGGGCGGGCTGCTGCTGTCGCTCATGGTCAGCCTGTGGCGGCCGGTGTTCAGGGCGGGCGTCGACTCCACGTTCGGCAACATCGGTGTGTTCAACATGGTCGGCGTGGAGCCGGCGGCGTGGTGGCTGTACGCGTTCGCGCTCGGCACCGCGGCCGGCACCCTGTTCCGGCGTACGCTGCCCGCGATGGCACTGGTCGTGGCCGTGGTGGCGGTCACGATGGTCACGCTGTTCAAGCTGAGCGACTTCTACGCCGAGCCGGCGCGTACCGAGCTGTCCGGCACCGTGCTGCTGGACGATCCCGACGCCCGGCTGGTGAGCGCTGCCTGGGTGGAGCCGTCCGGGAGAGAGGTCGCCGAGCCGGCTGGCAGTGGCTGCCCGCGGCGGGTGGATGCGGGGCAGAGCAACAAGAACGCCGAGGCGTGGCAGGCGTGCCTGTTCGGCAAGGGTTACCGGTACGCCGTCTACTACCATCCGTCGTCCAGATTCTGGCGCTTCCAGTGGACCGAGGCGGCGATCCTGACGCTCGCGTCGGCGGCCTTCGGCGGCCTGGCCGTACGCCGCACCCTCCGCCGCCCCGGCTGACAGGCCTCCTCCGTCAGCGGGGGCGATCCAGCGGCAGTCAGGACGGCTGGACTTGGTCGAAGACAGCGAGGGCTTCGGCGGGGTCCGGGCTCACGAGGCGTTCCAGACCGGCCGTCGTGATCTTCGCCCACTTGCCGGCCCGTACCCACATCTGTTCCTCGAAGGCGCGGACGACCTCGTCCAGGTCGCCGGGGGCGGCGGCGATGGACTCGGCGAGTTCGGCGCCTTCCAGCATCGCGAGGTTCGCGCCCACCCCCAAGGGGGGCATCAGGTGGGCGGCGTCGCCCAGCAGCGTCACCCCGGGGACGTGATCCCAGGTGTGGGAGACGGGCAGGACGTAGAAGGGGCGGTGAACGAAAGCGGTGCCGTGGCGGAGGAGGTCGAGGACGGGAGCGGCCCAGCCGTCGAACAGAGCCAGCAGGCTCGATCGCATGGCCTCGACGTCGGCCGGGTCCAGGCCCGCATGCCAGTCCAGCGGCGCGCGGAACTTGGTGTAGACCTTGACGTGGCCGCCGCTGTTGCGCTGGGCGACGAGGGAGCGGTTCACGCCGTACACGGCCACGGAACCGTCGCCGATCAACCGTGCGAGGTCGGGGTAGCGGGTGTCGACATCGTCCAGGGAGGTCTCGACCGAGCTGACGCCGGTGTAGTGCGGCGTCACCGGCGAGAGCGCCGGGCGGACCCGGGACCAGGCGCCGTCCGCGCCGACCACGAGGTCGAACGCCTCCTGTCGCCCGTCCGCGAAATGGACCAGCACGCCATCCGGGGTCCCCGGCACCACCTCCGTCACGCCCCGCCCCCACTGAACGCCAAGAGGGCCGAGCAGCAGGTCACGGAGCTGCCCGCGGTCGATCTCGGGATTGGCCCGCTCATCCGGACCGGGTCGCCAGTCGCGCAGGACGGTCCCGTCCATGTCCAGGATGCGCATGGCCTGCCCCTCGGGACGGGACAGCGCCTGGTACTCCCCCAGCAGCCCCGCCTTGTCCAGCGCGAGCTGGCCCAGCCCTTCGTGCAGGTCCAGCGTGCCGCCCGGGGGACGGGCGTCGGGCGCGGGATCGCGTTCGAAGACGGTGACGGGGTGATCGCGGCGGTGCAGGACACGGGCGAAGGTAAGGCCGGCGGGGCCTCCCCCAATCACGGCGATACGATGTCTCATGTCGATACACTGTATTTAACAACTACAGTGTATCGCAACAGTACGATGTACCCATGACTGTGTGGGACCGGCCGGAGCCGCCGACACGACCTGTGCCGCTCGACCGGGAGCGAATCGTCGCCGCCGCCATCGCGCTGGCCGACGAGGGCGGGCTGGAGGCGGTGTCGTTGCGCAAGGTCGCCGCCCGGCTGGACGCCGGCCCGATGCGGCTGTACGGATACATCTCCACCAAGGAGGAGCTGTTCGACCTCATGGTGGACGAGGTCCACGCCGAGATCCTCCCCGAGGAGCAACCCGGTGACTGGCGGGAGGCGCTGCGCGTCCGCGCCCACCGCACCAGGCAGGCCACCCGCCGTCACGAATGGCTGGCCGACCTGCTCGGCGGCCGTCCGACCCTGGGCCCGAACGCCCTCGCCGTGACCGAGGCCACGCTGGCCGCCCTCGACGGCCTAGCCGACGTCGACACCGTCAGGCGCGCTGTGGAGACCGTCAGCGCCTACTTCACCGGCGCGATCAGGCGCGAGATCGCGGACGTACGGGCCGAGCGCGCCACGGGCCTGTCCAAGCGCGACTGGCAGCGCGCCTCCGGCCCGCATGTGCGCAGGATGCTGGTCACGGGCCGCTTCCCAACGCTGGCCAAGGCCGTGCGCGACGGCGCCGAGGTGGATGCCGAGGAGTCCTTCGCGACCGGCCTGGAGTGGGTCCTCGACGCCGTGGCCGCCAAACTCGCCCGGCCGCCGGCGTGACGCTCAGGTGCCATCCGTGGCGCCCGCATCGGTGGTCAGTTCGGGGTTCCGTTGCCCTTGCAACCCGTGTCGATCCGGCCCGTCTCGAAGTACTTCACCGCGCTGGCCGATCTGCCGGACCAGAAGCTGTGGCGGGTCCAGGCCGACGCTGACTACGGGGCGCTGAACGCGCTGGCGCGCGGGCGGCTGGACCTGAGCAAGGTCACCCGGTGGTGGCCGGACGTCCTGCGCCTGGTCGGCTCCATCTACGCCAGCGCGGTCAATCCCTACGACGTGGTGCGGATGCTGCAGCGCGACGGCCGGCCGACCGCGATGGGCGAGGCGATCAACACCTACGGCCGGATTTTTAAGAGTCTGCATGTGCTGGCGCTGATCGATGACGAGGGCATGCGGCGCGGCATCAAGGGCATCCGCAACCTTCAGGAAGGCCGCCACGATCTGGCGCAGAAAGTCTTCCACGGCCGCAAAAGCCAGGTGTTCCAGCGGTACTACGAGGGAATGGAGGACCAATTAGGAGCGCTGGGCATTGTTTTGAACTGCCTGGTGCTGTGGAACACCGTCTACATTGACGATGCTTTGCGTCAGCTGCGGGCGCAGGGCTATCCGGTGCTGGATGACGACGTGACCCGGCTCAGTCCCTTTATCAGGCGACACATCAATGTGCACGGCCGCTATTCCTTTCAACGTCCGCAGCTGGGCGGCGGGCGGCGGCGGGCCTTGCGTGATCCTGACGCCGACGACGAGGATTGATGGGGATAGCCCCCTACGCCAGGGGCCCCGGTGACCTTCCTCCTCGATTCCCCGTGGTCTGGAAGGCCGGTCGGCGAGGTTTCCGACACCGCAGGCCACGAACCCGGCCCGGGCCAGCCATTCCAGCCAGCGGCTTGAGGCCGCCCGGCGGCCCGCGGACCTGGCCCCGCTCTTCACCGTCATCACAGCCCTCCAGATGCGGTCGGTCGGTTGGTTAGTCGGTCAGTGCTTTTCGTAGCTGGCTCAGGACGTTGCGCAGGATGCGGGAGATATGCATCTGGGAGGGTCCGAGTTCGGCAGCGATTTCTGCCTGGGTGTGGTTGCCGTGGAAGCGCAGCAGCAGGATGTGTTTCTCGCGGGTGGGCAGGGCGTCGATGAGCGGCTTGACAGACTGCGTGCCGATGAAGGTGTCCAGTGCGTCGTCGTAGCAGGGCAGAACGTCGGCCAAGCTGATGGAGGTGCTTTCGGTGTTGTCGAGGGGGCATCCAGCGACAGGGCGCTGTAGGCGGCCGAGGAGTCCATCGTCAGCAGGACGTCCTCCTGCGACAGGCCCAGTTCGGCCGCCAGTTCGGCGACGGTCGGCGAGTGGCCCAGGGCCTGGCTGAGGTCGGCGGACAGCCGGATCAGCCGCGAGCGGCGCTCCTGGTGGATGCGGGGAACCCGGATGGCCCACGCGCGGTGCCGGAAGTGCCGTTTGACCTCGCCCGCCATGGTGACGGTCGCGTAGCGGCGAAAGTCGTAGCCGAGGCCGGCGTCGAACCCGTTGATGGCCTTGACCATGCCGACGTAGGCGGCCTGCAGAAGGTCTTCCATGGGTTCGCCCCGGTTGCGGTAGCGGCGCGCGAGGGACTTGGCCATCCAGGCGTGCATCTCCACCAGCCGCTCACGCAGCCGTACCTGGTGCGCTGGACGGCCCCGCCACCATCAGGATCATCGACTGGGGCATGTCCCAGCTGCACCAGGCGGGCAAGAGCATCTCCACCGTGTCCCCCGGCGGCACCAAATGGTTCGCCAGCCCCGAGCAACTCGGCGTCACCGACGCAGCCCCCAGCACGCTGTCCGACTTGTACGGCGTCGGCGCCCTGGCCTACTGGCTGCTGACCGGCCTGGCGCCGCTGCGACGCGAGCTCGAAACCGCCGTCGGCACCGACGCCGACCTGCTGCAGGTCCGCCACCTGATGCAAGCCGGCACCCGCCCGAACGCGCCGATCGCCTCACCTCGGACGTGCCCGAACACCTGGGCCGGCTGATCGATCAATGGCTCACCATACCCCTGCCGACCGCATCCCGCCCGGGACGGATCCCGCCGCCGCGCTCGGCTGGGCGCGCACCCGGCTGGGGGGGTGAGGGCGTGACCTCCAGCGGATCGGCGACCGTGACCCACCTGTGTCCGACCTGCCGGGCCACCGGCCCGGTGACCGACGACACGGTGGGCACCCTGTGGATCGAGAACGGGATGACGCGGGCGAGCTCGACCAGCTCAATGGGAGGTTTCCCTCATTCGGCGATCTTCGTGGTGCCGGTCCATCGGAACACCGCCACGTGATATCCGTTCAGCTTCTGGTAGGTGTGGGTGGGAGCGAAGTGCTCGTACCCATTTCCGTGGGGCACTTTCACGTCGTGTATGGCCTGTGATACGTACCGGAGGCGTTCATGGTGCGGAAGGCCGGCCGGACCGCCTTGGAGGATCACGTTCATCTCCTCGGACGCCGTGACGTCCGTTTCGTCGCGGGCCGGGGTCGCCTCTCCGAGGATCTGGTGACCGATCAGGCTGGAGATCCTCGTGACGCGGCCGGCGAGGTCACGGGTCTCGTAGCTCCAAGCCTGCCGCTCTGGCATGTAGCTGGATGAGATGAGGTGGCACAGTGCTCCCTTGCGATCTTCGAGAATGAGCTCGGGGTTCATCAGGATGCGGATGTCGGGCGGATCCATGACGCTGAAGTCTGACGGCATGAGCTGCTCCTTGAAGGCTCTGGTGGTGCCCCCGGGATTCGAGGGGCGGGACGCCCGGCCGGCTCCGGGTTATGGGGTGCTCCGGCGATCGGCGGCCGCCCCTGAAAGGCGGGCACGGAAGGTCGTCTCGTCGACGACCGCCCGTTGGTGGGTGCCGTCGCTCAGCAGCCGGCCGTTCGCGTCGGTGACCTGGAACGACACGGTGATGTTGCGGGTGAGCCGGTCGGTGGTGACCCGGAAGGTGACGTTCTCGCCCAGATTTGTCGGAGCGAGGTGGCGCATCTGTACCCCCGTTCCGACTGTCATGTCGCCGGGGCTCAGGTGTGCGGCGAGGGTGTCGACGCACAGTCGTTCCATGTGCCCGAGAATCGCCGGAGTGGACAGGACGTCCAGCCCGTCGTTCCCCCATTGGGAGGCGCAGTCAGGAGCGGTGACGGTGATGGTGCGGCTGCCGTGGACGGGGAGTTGTGTCGGTGCGGTTTTCACGGGGAGGTCATCCTTTCGTTGGCTTGAGCGGCTTCACGCCTGGCTGGCGGCGGGCACAGCGGGCTTGGCCGGTACCGCGAGCGGGGCGGAGTCCTTCAAGGACTTGAATACGTTCTTCTTCTGCATCTCGGTCGTGCCGCCGGCGATGCGCACGGCGACGGCGTCGCGCAGGTAGCGCTCAATGACGCCGGCGCGGTCGTAGCCAGCGTGGCCGAAGATCTGGATGAGTTCTGTGGCGGCCCGTACCAGCCCTTCCGACGCGGTGAGCTTGGTGCATGAGGCACGGACGCTGAAGCCGGGATCGTGATCGATGAGTGCGGCGGCCGTGGAGTAGGCGAGCCATCGGCTGCTCTCCATGGTCACTTTCATGTCCACGAGCTTGTCCTGTATCAGCTGGTGTTCGCCGATGGGGACGCCGAAGGCCCACCGTGTCTGCACGCGGTGCATAGCGTGCGCGATCATCGCTTCGAGCTGGGTGGCCGCGACGATGCCGTACATGAGCCGGTCGAACGCCAGGAAGGAGTACAGGGTGGTCAGGCCGTCGCCGACGGCTCCGATCACTCGATCGGCTGACACGGTGACGTGGTCCAGGCTGATCGACCCGGTGGGGCTGGTTCGCTGGCCGAGCAGATCCTCGGGCTGTCCCGTGGTCACGCCGTCATCCGCCGCGTCGACGATGAACAGGGTGATGTCGCGCCTACCGAGCTCGGGGATCCGGCCCACGATGAGGATGATGTCGGCGACCGGCGCGTTGGTGATGTGCGCCTTGTGACCGGACAGCAGATAGCCGTCACCGGCCGCGACGGCGCTGGTGGCGATCGCGGCAACATGGGAGCCACCCGCCGGCTCGGTCGCGGCGGTGGCCCCTATCTGGCCGTTCATAAGGCCCGGCAGCAGATCGCCTCGCTGGTCAGGGGTCCCGTGGTCGAGCAGTACCTGGATGAGGCCCGCGTGGGCGACGGCGGACAGAACGAACCCGCAGTCGTCCGCGCCGAGGGCGAGGCCCTCGAACCCGGCGAGGAAGTCCCACATGTCTCCTCCCTCTCCGCCGTAGCGCCGGGGGATGTGACCGGTCCAGAAGTTATCCGCAGCCAGTTCCTTCCAGATCTGGCGGTCGAAGGTGCCCTCGCGGTCGCGGGTCGCGCTGTCGGGGGCGATGGTGGCGGCGGCGAAACGCCGGAAGTGTTCTCGTCGCCGTTCCTGGTGTGGGTTCCATCCGAGTCGCATGGCGTTCCTTCCTGGTTTGTTCGGGTGTGCTTAGATCTGGGCGAGTACGGAGGCGGCGGCGTCGACGAAGTCGTGAATGTCCTGGTCGCGGGTGGCGGTGGAGACGCAGCCCATACCGCGAGGGGCGATGATGAAGCCCTGGTTGAGAAGGCCCAGGAAGAACGCCTGCTGCATCTTGGGGTCGACACGGCGAGTGTCGCGGAAGGTGGTCACGACACCTGCGCCGATGTGGATGTTGAACAGGGACGCGTACCCCGTGACGTGGGCGGGAAGGCCGTCACGGTCGATCCGGCGGGTGAGTTCGTTGCGCAGTCGCGCACCTTTCGCGGCGAGGCCGAGATGGGCGAGCGGCGACAGCCGGCGCATCGTCACCAGGCCGGCGGCCAGGCTGCAGGCGTTGCCGGTGAAGGTTCCTCCCTGATACAGGCGGGGGCCCCCGGCGCGAGCGTCGTAGACGTCGGTGCCGCCTTGGGGTTCAAGCTGCCGCATCAGGTCGTCGCGTCCGCCGTAGGCGCCGATGGGGAGCCCGCCGCCGATCACCTTGCCCATGACGGTCAGGTCGGGGGTGACCTCGTAGTTGGCCTGCGCGCCTCCGGATGCGACGCGCAGCGTGATGACCTCGTCGAAGATCAGCACGATCCCTAGAGCCGTGCATGCCTCCCGCAGCGCCTGCAGGTATTCCTTCGTGGCGGGGATGACGCCGCCGACGCCGAGGATGGGCTCCACGATAACGGCCGCTACGCGCGGGCTGTGGGCTCGCAGCAGTGCGACGGCCGCGTCCCCGTCGTTGAATGGCAGCACCAGGACGCGTTGGTCGCATCCGGCGGGGAGACCGGCCATGTCCGGCATTGCGGTCGGGGCGGTCGACGGCCCCCATGACTCGGGGTGGGGGCGGACGCTGACGAGCGCGTCGTCGTGGGTTCCGTGATAGCCGCCTTCGACCTTGGCGATGAGGTTGCGTCCGGTGTGGGCGCGGGCCAGGCGCATCGCGAACATCGCAGCTTCGGTTCCAGAGCCGGTGAAGCGGAGCCGTTGTAACGAGGGGACCCGCGCCCGCAGGAGCTCCGCCAGCTCGCTCTCCTGCGGTGTGGCGAAGGAGAAGCTGGTCCCGCCCCTGGCCGCACGGCAGACGGCGTCGACGACCTCGGGGTCGGCGTGCCCCAGGACAAGAGCGGTGTAGTTGTTCAGCATGTCGACATACACTCGGCCGTCGACATCGGTCACCTGTGTGCCGCTGCCCCGGACGAGGTACACCGGGTGCGGCGACCAGGAGTTGAGGCTGCGGGTCGCACCGGCGGGGATGGAGGTGACGGCTCGTTCATACTGCCGTCGCGATTTCGGCGTTTGCTCGGCGTAGGAGATGTCGAGGGGGGAGGTCATGACGTGATTCCTTTCGGAACGGGCTGAAACTGGTCGCGGGGGGCCCAGGTCATCAGGGCACTACCCCAGGTCATGCCGCCGCCGAAGGCGAGCAGCAGGACGCTGTCGCCGCCCTGGACACGTCCCGAGCGGACGGCGGCGTCGAGGGTGACGGGGACGGAGGCCGCACCGGTGTTCCCGTAGCGGTCACCGCTGATGGCGAGCTGGTCGGGCAGCAGGCCTGCCTTCTTCGCGCAGTCGTGGAGGAGCCGGACGTTCGCCTGATGGGGTACGACAAGGGCCAGCTCGCTCATGGTCAGCTGAGACCGCTCCAGCACGTTGTTGAGCATCCGCTTGAAGATGGCCTCGACGAAGGTGCGTACGGCTCGGCCGTCCATTTTGAAGAAGTGGTCACCGTCACGCAGGGTCTCGGCGGACGCGGGCCGGCGGCTTCCTCCTGCCGGAATGCGTACGTAGTGGGCCTTGGCGCCGTCGGCGCCCAGTTCGATATCGGTGATGCCCAGCCCGGCCGGAGCCCGTGACAGGACGACCGCGCCCGCCCCGTCGCCGAACAGGCTCGCGGTGCGCGAGTCGGTGTAGTCGAGGATGCGCGAGTAGATGTCCGCCCCGATGACCAGCGCGTGGCGAAGCCGCGGGTTGGTCATCATCATCGAGCGGGCGACCGCCAGGGCGTACACGAACCCCGTGCAGACGGCGTCGACGTCGAATGCCGCACAACCGCCGATACGGAGATTGGCCTGCACGATGCAGGCGGTGGCCGGCATCGGCTTGTCCGGTGTGGAGGTCGCGACGATGATCAGGTCGATGTCGTCCGCCTGTAGCCGTGCGGCGAGCATGGCTCGCCGCGCGGCGGCTGTGGCAAGGTCCGATGTCGCTTCGCTGTCGGCGGCGACGCGCCGTTCACGGACTCCGGTACGCTCCTCGATCCACTCGGGGGCGACATGCATGCGATCCGAGAGCTCGGCGTTGGGCACGACGCTCGCCGGCAGGCAGGCGCCGGTTCCGGCAATGGCGACGCGGTGGTTCGCGGGCGCGGCACGTTCACGATTTCGGTTCATGTTTCTCCCTAGGGATGCCGCCGGCGTTGCGGCGTCACACGCCGATGTGCTTGGGCGGGTCCTCGGCGACAGGGGCCGGGGGGTTCGCGGGTGTGGCGCGTCGCCCGCTGCTCGCGGCCGCCCCGATGACAGAGGCGCAGACGAGCGCGGCACCGATGATCTGCAGCGGCGACAAGTCTTCCGCGAAGACCAGGAACGCCAGCACGCTGGTGACGACCGGCTCGGCGCTGGAGACAGCCGCCGAAGGGGCGGCGCCCAGCAGCCGAAGACCGGCGAAGAACGCGATGATGGCGATGAGCGTTGAGACGATGGCGGTCGCCACGGCCGCGGACCAACCGGCGAGATCGCCGGGGAAGGACGGAGCGTGGGCCAGGCACGCGCCGGCGTAGACCCCGGTCGCGGCCAGGCAGACGGTGGTGGTCGAGGCGAGCGGGCCGGCCGCGCCCGACAAGTGGCTGCCCGCCAGGATGTAGCCCGTGTAGATGACCGCCGCGGCGACCGCGAGTGCGATGCCGAGAAGATCGCCCTCCAGCGTCGGGCTGGCGACCAGCGCGACACCCAGAGTCGCCATGCCGGTGGCCGCGAGTGTGAGCAAGGCAGGCACGCGGCGGGCCAGGACGGCGCCGCAGATGGCCACCAGCACCGGGTAGGTGTAGAAGAGGACCGCTACCAGACCTGCTGGTATCCGCGTCAACGCGGTGAAATAGGTCAATGACTGCCCGACGTAGCCGACCGCGCCCATCAGCACCAGGAGGCGCAGGTCCCGCCTGCGCGGCCATGGGGTCGATGTGATCGCCATCAGCGCCGTGAGGGCGATCGCCGCGACGCTGAAGCGGATCAGCAGCACACCGTGAACGTCGGCGCCGCTGTCATAGGCGATCCTCGCGAAGATCGCCATGGCGCCGAAGGACACGGCGGAGCCGAGGATGAGAAGCACTCCGGTCGCGGTACGCCGGGGCAGGACCGGGGCGGTCATCGCGCTTCCCCGCCCGGCTGCGCCATCCGGCGTGATGAGCAGGCGCCTCGCGCCGCCTCAGGCCACGTGCTTCAAGGATCGATACGGCCGTCGGGGCGGCTCTGATTGCGCTGGGTCTTGCGCTCTTCGGCTCTGATGCCGGTGGGGCTGAGCTTCATGGTGGAACCACATCCCGTCTCCTTGATCTTCCCTCACATCGGAGTAACCTGTCAAGTAGTGAGAACGGTGACGGTGTAGATGGGGTGTCCTAATGACGAGCGAGCAGAGGGGCAAGCCCGACGTGGCTCCGGACGGCTTGGAGACGCTCCGGCTCTTTCTCAATACGCGAGATCTGGAAGCCGGCCTCGACGAGTTCGACGAGGCCGGCTCTCTGACGCGGTGGCTCCGCGAACACGAACTTCTCGGCCAGGACGAGACGGTGGCTCATGACGACGTCCGGCGGGCCCGCGAGCTGCGTGAGGCGATCCGCTCCCTGCTGAGCGAGCGCTCCGAGCCTAGCCGCGCCTCCCGCGCCGCGCAGTCCTTCAACGCGGCCGCCCAGTCGACCGCCCCGCTGCAGGTCGAGATCTCACCGGACGCGACCGTCACGTTGGTTGCGACCCGCTCCGGGGCGCCTCGCGCGCTGGGCCGCATCGTCGCCGCCGTTGCCGGGCACGCGGGAACCCCTGCCTGGGAACGCCTCAAGATCTGTGGCAACCGTGCCTGCCAATGGGCGTTCTACGATCACGCCAGAAACAAGACCGGCCGCTGGTGCGACATGGCCACCTGCGGAAACAAGGCCAAGGCGAGGAGCTATCGGCGGCGGCGATCCGACACGGTGACGGTCGGCGTCGCCTTCGATCCGGGTGTCCGCCCGGTTCAGCCCAGACCGGCTGACCGGCCTGCCGGTGACCGGCAGGAGCCGAGGTAGTGTCCGCCGGGTATGACCGAGGAGCATCCGTCTCCCAAACAAGCCTGTTGTGGGCGCTGGCCCCACGCCCGCGACTGGAACGAGGCCGAAACGGTCCTCCTGTGCGATGTGCCGCCCCGCCGGGGCCAGGCGGTCTCAGCACGTGCCGAACGCCTGCTCATGACTGCCGCCCGCCTCCTGGATGACGCTCGCGGGCGGCCAAGCCTGCGCCAGGCCGCCCGCGAGCTCACCATCAGTCCACGAGCGGTCACGACCGCGGGCCGAGGACGCGGAAGGTGTTTCATAAGCGACCACCTATGAAACACCGCCCGCGACCGACCACGTCCAGGGCGGATTCTGTTTCATAGGTCGGTGCAAATGAGTAGCCGTGTGAAACGCTCCTATGAAACACTTCCGGTGTGCGCGACGACGACTACCTCCGCGTGGAGGCCCACGCCTGCCCGATGACCTCTTGCGCCGCCCCAGCCGGCTCGCCCTGCCGGACCGGCAAGGGCAAGGTGGCCGTCCAGTACCACACCGCCCGCTTCCGACTCGTGCCCTCGCTCGCCAAGGCGCTCACCGTGGCCACCCCGCCCGTTCGCAAACCGGGCACGCTGTGGATCGAGCTGCCCCGCCCCGCCGCGGCCGATACCGAACCGGCGGGGCATGTGCGCATCGGCTACGCCCGCGCCTCCACCGTCCGCCAGTCCCTCAACACCCAGCTCGACGCGCTCCAGGCCGCCGGCGTCACGCGTGTCTTCTCTGAGAAGATCTCCACCCGCGCCACCACCCGCCCCGAACTCGACAAGGCCGTCACCCTGGCCCGCGAACTCCGCTCGGCGGGGGTGGCGGTCACGCTCGTGGTGCACGAGCACAAGCGGCTCGGCCGCGGCCTCGACCTGGCCGCACTGGCTGAGCAGTTGCGCGTCGCCAGCATCGGCCTGGAATTCCTCACCGGCGAACTGCAGGGCTCCCACGACCCGTCCGGCGTCGTGTTCACCGTGCTCGCCGCCCTCTCAGGCATGGAACGCGAATACATCCGCGATCGCACCCTGGAAGGCCACGAATCCGCCCGCAGCCGCGGCAAGACCATCGGCGGTGCCGCCGTCACCGACGACGCCATGCTGTCCATGGCCCTGCACCTGCGCGGCCAGGACCTCAGCCTGCGCGACATCGCCGCCCGGCTCGTCATCACCAAGGGCAAGAAGAAGGGCCGGCACCCGTCCGCGGCCACCGTCCTGCGCATGCTCCGCGAACACGACGCCGCCGCAGACCTGGTATCCGCCACGGATTGACGGCTCGCGCGGGCCGTCGCCTCCTGCGCTACACGCCGGTGGATGTTCCTCGTCAGCGATAGAGCCAGGAGTCCTCGTGCCGCGCCTCCAGTCAGATCTGAGTCTGGTGAGGACGACCGGCCGGCTCAGGGCGCTGTGAAAGGGTGCTTGGCGAGCAGGGCTTCAAAGAAGTCCTGGAGCATCGCGGTGACCGCGGCCTCGTTCCTGGTCAGCTCGTGGCCGCCAAACCGGTACACCTCATACCCCTTGAGCCGCAGCGCTCGGTCTTCGGCGGCCATCTTGGAGTACCGGTGGGGGGAGGCGGCTGCGCCTACGTGCAGGCCGTTGGCGTAGTGCTGCTGGCCGTCGACTTCCAGGACGACACGAGTACTGTGCGGCAGGAGCAGCAAGAAGTCCATGCGCTCGCGTCCCAGCACGCTGTCGTGGCCGCCTCGCTGCCTGCGGGTCTGCGGGTCGTAGTGCAAGTACACCTGCGGGATGAGGGCGGGGCAGCGCATGGTGTCCTTGCGCAGGAGATAGGCCTGGGCGTAGGTGTGGAAAAGGACCCGCTCGGGCTCGCTGGCCAGTGACCTCCACAGCCGACTGCACAGAGCTCGTCCGGCATCAAGATCGGACAGCTCGGTGGGGAGGGACTGGCGGTCGCGCCACCAGGACAACAGGTCGGCCCAGGTGAGCCCCTCGGGGTTCAGGGGCCTGTCGTAGACCAGGCAGTTCTCGGCATTGCGCACGATCCTGATGTCGTTGTTCACAGCGTCCCCGAGCACGATCTCGGGTTTGGGCCCATCCGCGGCGAAGATGATGTTCTTCATCGTCCCGGAGACACCACCACCGATCCTGCGGCCGGCGAAGATCGGCGCCCCGCTGATCTGGGCGACTTGAACGAGCTCGTACCCGTCATGGGCAAGGACGGAGTTGTAGAAGGCGTGCAGATGCCGGACCTCGACCTGCTCAGGACGTACCACGGGGTGGAGGGTCTCGGCCAGGAACCGTAAGAGCCGCCCATCCTGCGCGCCGATGCCGAACCGCTCGTCCCGGTAGATCCAGTCGGCGGGGAAGTCGTCGTTGTTGATGCAGTGCTGGATGAGGTCCAAGCGGGCGGTGGCGTAGCGGGGGTCGCGGCTCGGCATCTGGTCCAGGTTGTACAAGCGGTCGAGAAAGGCGACCTCGTCGAGCGTGCCCCACCAGAACAGATCCGGGCGATCGACCGGGGCGCCCGTCTCCGCCAGCTCATTCATGATCTTCATACGCACCGCGTCGAGACCGTCGATGAGCCTGCGGCGGGTGACCTCCGTGATTTGCTCGGCAGCGTCATCGCGGTCGGCTTGCTGCCCGGTTTGTAGGTCTTCGATGGTTTCCAGCTGTGCGAGCACCGGCTCGAACAGGTCGGTGAGATAGGCCCGCCGCTTCGCCCAGCCTCCCGCATCCGACATTCCCCGGCTCTTCCAGTACTGATGGAAACCGGACTGGTCGCGAAACGGCGGGTCGAACACGATCCGAAGACGTCCCAGGACAGCACGCAGAGCCCTCAACGCGACGGCGATCTCGGCGTTGTCCAGCCGGAGGTTCTTCTGCTCGGTGCCGTAGTCCAGCAGCTCATCCCAGGTCAGCCGAGCCAGCGCTGACGCGGCATCCACGTCAGCGAGGTCCACTAATCGCCCCTTGCGCAGATGCTCCACCCGCGCCGAATCAAAGCTCGTCCCGTGGCCACTTCACCACTTGCGAGCGCTCTCGAGCGGAATGTCACGCGAGCCATCCACGTGCGGAGCTGGTCGCAGTACCGAGCCGAGCGTACCCCCGGGAGTGATCGTCCCGTCTGCGGCCAGTTGCACCGCGGTGGCCGCCGCGTGCAGCATCGCTTCCTGACGCGGCGGACTGAGCCGCTCGTACGGCCGCCAGAAGGCCAGCCCCGCCCTGAACGGCAGGCCGGCGGTGTCCCAGATCTGGTGCAGGACGGCGGCCGCGCTGGGGCCGGCCCGGGAGTCGACCATGCTGACCTCGTCCAGCAGCGTGCGCAGCAGCCGCAGCCACTCTCCGACGTGCACGGTCTGCGCGGGCAGGGTGACGGTCGTGGTGGTGATGCCTTCGAAGGTGAGCCGGTCCAGCGCGGCGACGGCGTCCGGAACCGGGCGCGGGGGCCGCCAGCGATTGATCACGTGGTATCCGGCCTGGCCCGGTGGCAGCAGCACCGACTCCTTCCGGACGTAGGCGGCGAAGGCCTGCGGGCCCTCGGCGGGGTTCAGGGTGTCGGCCAGCCACGGCACGCACCCGGCGATTGTCATCCGGCGCACCTGGTCCACCTCGACGCCGGTTCGTGCGGCGAGCGCGTGCACGATGATCGTGGGCACCTGGTAGTCCAGGTCCGCGCCGCAGTCGAACTCGGCCGACGCCGCGCCGAGGTTGTGCGTCAACAACTGCTCGACCGACAGCCGGTACAGCCCGGCGAGACGGCCGAGCCAGGAGGTGAGCGCCTCGCCGGGGCCGGGCTCGGGGTGGACGGGCCAGCGGCGCAGACCCTCCGGCAGGTCCCCGTCAGTCATATCAGCTCGCGTTCGAACTTGCGGCGCCGCTCGGTCGGGCCCGTGTAGGCGGCCAGCAGCAGGGTGCGCTGGGTGATGGCCTCCTCGCCGGACTCGATCGCCGCGACGGCGGCCTCGGTGAGCAGCGCGGCCAACTCCCCGATGGTGCCCTCGCTGCGGGTCAGCAGGTACGCGGTCATCTCCGGGGTGGCCAGCTGGGAGGGGCGGCGCAGTGGGAAGGCGGCGGCGAAGCTGGCCAGCAGCGTGCTCGCCTCCCGGCCAGGCTCCCAACGCGGCAGCACGAACGGGGCGAAGCGGTTCTCCAGCTGGTCATCAGAGCGGATCACCAGGTAGGCGTCCCGGGTACCGACGCCGACCAGCGGAATCTTCAGCTCGTTGCCCAGGAAGCGCAGCAGGTTGAGGAATTCGCGGCGCGCCCCGTCGCGCCCGGCCAGCACGTTGTGCAGTTCGTCGATCACCAGCATCCGCACGCCGGCCTGCCGCAGCAGCCGCACCGCGAGCTGCTCCAGCTCGGCCAGCCGCTGCCGGGGACGCAGCGGCGCGCCGAGCGCGCTCAGCAGCGCGGTGTAGAAACGAGCCACGTGCGGATCGGAGGGCATCTGCACGACCAGCACCGGGATCTCCTCGCGATCCGGGCGCGAGATCGGCGGATGCAGGCGCCGGAACTTCTCCACGATCATCGACTTGCCGTTGTTGGTCGGCCCGATCACCAGCAGGTTCGGCATCCGCTGCTTGGCCGGCCAGTCCAGCAGCGTATGTAACTGATCCAGCGCCTGCCCGGCGCGGGTGTAGCCGATCCACCGATCCGCCCGGACCCGGGCCAGCCGCTCGGCGGCGGGCAGCCGGGCCACCGGCCGGGCGCTTTCATGCAGGTGCGACAGATCCTCCACCGGCCCCGGCTCCAGCTCGATCTCGAACTCCGGCGCCATGCCCGGCTTGGCGTCCGGCTCGTGGCTCACCACTGCTCGATCACCTCGAACGGCCGCACCGGCTCCTCGTCCGCGCACCCCTCGGCCGACGGCGAAGGCGGTGGCCCTGCCGCCTGCGGCGCGGGGGTCGCCGAGCGGCGCTCCATCTCCCGGCGGGCCCGGCGGGTCTTGGCCGCCGCGTCCTCGGTAACCTGCCGCATCTGCTCCACCATGGCGAACAGGGCGTTCTCATCGACCTGGGCGCGGCCCTGCTCGCGCAGCCGGGCGATCGCGGCGCGCTGCTCCCACACGCTGATCGGCGGGCGCGACAGCGTCCGGTACGGCACCGGCAGGTAGGCATGCCCGTCGGGGTCCAGCACCCAGATCCGCGAGATGTCGCGCGGGTCGCGGCGCAGCACGAACTTCTCCAACCCGTCGCGGCGGGCGATCCACGGCTTGAGTGCGTCGTTGTAGTACTGCACGTGGTCGATGGTGAAGCCGGTCCGCCTCAGCGTCCGCCGGATCACCGGCAGGAAGTCGATCAGGAACGCCGTCTCGCTGGTCACCGTCGCGGGGCGGCCTCCGGCCGCGACGCCCTCGGCCCACCGGGCGGCCGGCGTCTGACCCAGCGTGGCGTGCACCTGGCCGTGGTAGGCGGCCACCGCCAGGGCCAGCCACCGGTTCAACTCGGCGACGGTCAGCACCGCGCTGGCCTGGCTGTCGTAGCTGCCGCGCTCGGCCGGATTGGAGAAGGTGGTGCCGGGTAGTTCGTGCACCATCTGCATCATCGTGCCGATCAGCCGCTCGATGACGCCGCCGAAGTGCGGCATGCCCTTCGGCCGGTACGCCAGCGTGATCCCGTGCTGCGCGCAGCCCCGGCGCAGCGCCTCGCTGCGGAACTCGGCGGCGTTGTCCACGTAGATCTCGCGCGGCTTGCCACTCATCGGCCAGGCCACCCTCTCCAGCCCGAGCCGTTCCAGCCACGGCCGCTTGTCGCACACCGTGTGCGCCAGGCACAGCCCGGCCGACAGCGCCGAGGGCGCCTCCAGCGTGACCACCAGGCCGACCACGCAGCGGCTGGCCACATCGATCGCCGCAGTGACGTAGGGGCGGCCGATCGGCAGCCGATGCCGCTCATCGACCACCTCCAGATCGACCGGCGTGTGGTCGATCTGGACCTGCTGCAGCAGACCCTCGATCTTCGGCGGTTCGCCGCCCGCCGCCCGCAGGCGGCGCGCCCCGTCCACACCCTCCCGCGCGGCAGCGGCTGCCGCAGGATCCAGCGCCGCGATCCGCTGCGCCAGCGTGTTGCGGACAGGGACCGGCAGCCCGGCGGCGCGGCACCGGCGCACGACCTCCCGGTAGACCGCCGCCACCGAGCGCCGCTGCCGGGTCAGATACCGCGAACAGATCACCTCGGTCATCACCGTCTCGACCGCCGCCGGCAAGCGACGTCGTCCCCGGCCGCCGCTGGAGCGCTGGGGAAGCAAGTCTGAGACCACGCCTTCGCCCGCGCGCCATCGGGCCAGCAGCACGTACACCTGCCGCCGTGAGATCCCCAGCTCGTCTGCCGCCGCGTCCGCGGCCGCCAATCCCACCCGCGGGCTGGCGGCCAGCGGGCCGATCACCTCCGCCTGGCGTACCGCCACGTCCCATGCTTCATCCGGGGCGGTCAGCACGCCCCGTTCGATGATCTGCGCCTGGCCGCCGTCCATGCCGGGACCTCACCGTCGCGCACGCGAGTACGGAACAAACGCACCGTAGCGCAGAGGGCTGCTGACAATCCGGTGCTTCACAGTCCTCTGCACGGAGCCGCGAATGCCCAGGCTGTCCGTGCACGCCACTTCAGAAAGTGACAACGGGTTTCGGGACGATCGTTCCTGCGGAAACGCGATCACGGCGTGGCCTACGGCGGCCGTCCCGTAAACGACCGGTTCGGGGCGGCGAGACGACAGGTAACGCGTTCGTCGCTTTACGTCCGCTCACGCCGGTACGGGAGCACTCTGGAGGCATGTCGAAAACGGCAGCAGGATCAGGATGCGCCCCACGGGGGCGGGGCCGACGTTGGCCGGTGATCATCGCACTCGTGGCGATGACAGCGTTCCTGGCCGTGGGGTTGATCGGGTTCTTCGCCGACCCACTGCACCTGCCAGCCGAGGTGCTCGGGGTACTGGATCAGCGGGCCAGCGTGATCAGCATGTTCATCGGCGCGGCCGGGCTGGTGATCGCCGTGGCGGCGTTGCTCTTGCAACTGCGCGCGGAGCGCCCCCGGTCAGACGCCGTTCCTGCGCCCGGCCCGAGCAGTACCAAGCCGCAGACGCCGCTGCAAGTGTCAGCCTCTGGCGAGCGGTCGATCGCCATCGGCAGCGACAATACCGGCATCGTCTCCACAGGCGACGGCACGCGGAACGTGCAGATGCGGGCGCAGGCCTCAGACCAGGGCCGGGTGTATCAGGCTGGCGGCGACCAGACCATCAACGAACGATGACCCCCACCCCGTCGGCTGATTCACCAGCCTCGCTCCCGAACGGGATGGACGGCGTCGCTCGTGAACAGGGCCGGTTGTACCAGGCGGCTCGCGATCAGACCATCAACCAGGTCACCCACCAGGCCCCGCGGCGGCCACTGCCCGAATCCGGTATTGTGCAGGTCCCCGCCGGGCTGGCCGGCCTGCCACGCCGTCCGGCCGCGACCTTCGTCGGCCGCAATGCGGCCCTGACCGCCATACGCCAGGCACTGCAGGACGGGACAGGGCCCGGAGTGATCAGTCAGGCCGTACTCGGGTTGGGCGGCGTCGGCAAGAGCGAACTGGCCCTGCAATACGCCCACCGCCACCGCGGCCAGTACCGGCTGGTGTGGTGGATCGACGCCGACGGCCCGGACCTGATCCGCGCCGGGCTGGCCGCTTTCGCCCGCGCGCTGGCCTGCGGCATCGACTCGGTGGCCGCCGAGCAGGCCACCGTGGAAGAAGCCGCCGCCTGGGCGCTGAGCTGGCTGGCCGCCCATCCGGACTGGCTGGTCATCTTCGACAACATCGAGGAAGCCGCCGACATCGAGCCGTACCTAGCCGGTCTAGCCCACGGCCACGTACTCATCACCACTCGTCGCGACATCGGCTGGCACTACCTGGGTATCACCCCCGTCCCTTTGGAGCTGCTGCCGCGCTCGGCCTCCGTCGCCCTGTTGGCCGGCCTGGTCGGCCCCTCGGACTCCGCCAACGTCTCCAAGTTGGAGGAACTAGCCGAACAGTTGGGGGATCTGCCCTTGGCCCTGACTCAGGCTGGCGCCTACATCAACCGCACACCGCGCACGACCGTGGCCAAGTACCTGCGGTTGCTGAAGGAGGCTCCCGGGCGGATGCACGCGGCCACGCCGGTCGGCGGGGACAGCGAGCGCGTGGTGGCCAAGGTTCTGGCGCTCAGTCACGACCGTATCCAGTCCGTCAACCCTCTGGCCATCCAGGTCTTGAACCTGCTGGCCTGCATGGGGCCCGACAACATGCCCTGCAGCATCCTGAACGCGATCCCCGGCGCCGACGAGCCGGCGGTGGACGAGGCGCTGGCGCTGCTGGCCTCCTACAGTCTCATTACTTCGACCACCAAACCTGGCGACGGAATCCTCGGCAGCGAGGAAGACTTGGTCAGCGTCCACCGGCTGATCCAGGCGGTCACTTTGGCTCGGCTCGAGCCCGAGCGCCGCGACAGCATCAGCGCCGGGGCCGCCGCCCTCATATCGGCCGCATTGCCGGAGGACCCACGACGACCAGAGGCCTGGCCCGTCTGCCGCGCCCTGCTTCCACACGCCCGCGCAGTTCTTGCACCCACCTCACCTACGCTCTGGGCCATAGCTCGATCCCTTGGTCACAGTGGGGACTACCGCACTGCTAGAGACCTGTTCCTAGAGATCCACAATCGGGTCAACAGCAGCCTGGGCGCCGACCACCCGGATACTCTGGCCACCCGACATGAACACGCCCTCTGGATGGGGGAGGCTGGGGACCCGGCGGCCGCCCGCGACCAACTCGCCGACCTGCTCCCCATCCGCGAACGGATCCTCGGCGCCGACCACCCCGACACCCTGGACACCCGGCACAACCTTGCCCGCTGGACAGGAAGGGCGGGGGACGCGGCCGCCGCCCGCGACCAGTTCACCGATCTGCTCCCCATCCGCGAACGGGTCCTGGGCATCGACCACCCCGACACCCTGGACACCCGGCACGACGTCGCCCGCTGGACAGGGGAGGCGGGAGACGCGGCGGCCGCCCGCGACCAACTCGCCAACCTGATCCCCCAGTACGTGCGCGTCCTGGGCGCCGACCACCAGGAGACTCTGATCACCCGGCACAACCTTGCCTACTGGACAGGGGAGGCGGGAGACGCGGCGGCCGCCCGCGACCAGCTCGCCGACCTGCTCCCCCTCATCGATCGCGTCCTGGGCGCCGACCACCCGGAGACTCTCAGCACCCGGCATGAGCTTGCCAGTTGGACGGGCGAGGCGGGAGACGCGGCGGCCGCCCGTGACCAACTCGCCGACCTACTCCCCATCCGCGAACGGATCCTCGGCACCGACCACCCCTACACCCTGCTCACCCGGCACAACCTTGCCTGCTGGACAGGGGAGGCGGGAGACGCGGCGGCCGCCCGCGACCAACTCGCCGACCTACTCCCCATCCGCGAACGGATCCTCGGCACCGACCACCACTACACCCTGAGCACGCGGCACGACGCCGCCCGCTGGACAGGGGAGGCAGGGGATCCGGCGGCCGCCCGCGACCAGCTCGATGTCCTAATCCCCCTGTACGCGCGCGTCCTGGGCGCCGACCACCCCGACACCCTGACCACCCGGCACAACCTCGCCTACTGGACGGGGGAGGCCGGGGACGCGGCCGCCGCCCGCGACCAGTACGCCGCGCTGCTCCCCATCTGCGAACGTGTTCTGGGCGCCGACCACCCAGACCCCCTGGCCGTCCGGTACAACTTGGCCGACTGGACGGGGGAGGCAGGGGACCCAGCAGCCGCCCGCGACCTGCTCGCCGCGCTGCTCCCCATCTGCGAACGTGTTCTGGGCGCCGACCACCCCGACACCCTAATCACCCGAGACAGCCTCACCTACTGGACGGAGGAAGCGGGAGGGCAGAGCCGAGCGGTGGGTGATGGCTTCATTTAACGATCGTTTTTCGAAGATCTTGAAGCGGCCGCTCCAGAGCCCCGAATTCCCTTCAAAAACTCCTTCAACAACCCCGGCGGTTCAACAACCTCAGAACACCGTTTGTTGAGAAGGTGACGGGCGTGACCGACGCCCTGCAACCACCCGCCGACCCGCTGGCTGCCTTCCCCGCCCACCGCAGCGAGATCGGCGCTGTGGGGCTGCCGCCAGCGGCGGGCGGGCGGGTCCTGGTAGCGCAGGTGCGCGGTGAGGATGCGCTGGGCGGTCAGGCGGACCTGGCGCTCCTCGTGCGGATCTCGGCCCGCCGGCGCGGAGACGCCGCCGTCGGCGGATCTCGGCCCGGCGGGCTCGGCCCGGCCGGTCTCGTCCGGGGGCGGGGTGTACGGCATCCTCAGATACGCGCAGATCACGTCCACGATGGTCTGCCGGAACTCTGGGGCGGGGTTGTCCTGGGCGAGCTGTTCGAGGGCGTGCAGGCCGCCCAGGCGGATCGGGGCTTGGGCGCTGCCGAGCTGTTCGACGGCCTTGCCGTAGCGGTCGGTCACATGGCCGCGCTCGCCGAGCCGGAAGGTGCGCCGGGCGGTGTCGGCGTTGCGCGCGGTGTAGTAGACCGCGACCAGCGCGGCCAACCCGGTCGCCACGGCCAGCACCCGGCCGCGGACCGCGTCCAGGGCCGCCGCCAGATCCTTACCGCCCAGACCTGCCGGCCCGCCGATCGCCACCCCGTCCATGTGCTCCAGCACCCAGCGCGCCCCCGGGCCCAGCACCCAGACGATCCCCGCCACGAACACCACGCCGACCGCAGCCACCACCATCGAGACAGGCTTCACGTCCTCCACCGTGACCCGAATCGGGGTCTGCAGCTAGAGCCAGCGGTACACCCCGCCGCCCCTTCCAGGCGTACTTGGTCTGCGGGCACAGCAGGTCCGCAGGCAGCAGCTTGCCCTGGTTGAGCGCGCGGTAGTGGGCGCTGACGTCGTGCGCGGTGGAGATCGCACCCTCGGCGCCGATGGTGGCGTTGAGCCGGTCGACGTCGCGTGGCCTGCCCTTGGCGTCGGGGTGGTAGCCGGGTCCGTGCGGGCTCTTGATCTGGTCGGAGACCTTGGTGGCCAGATAGGTGTGCTTCATGCCGAGCGGGGCGAACAGGCGCCGCTTGAACTCGCCGGCCCGGTCGTGGCCGGTCGGCTTCTCGATGATCATGCCGAGGAGGACGTAGTTGGTGGTGGAGTAGAGGTACTGTCCCGGCTTGCCCTTGCGGGGCACGGTCCGTGCGGCTTTGACCAGGTCGATCAGCTTGTAGGGGGTGGTGAAGTCGAAGACGTCGAACTTCCCGCTTTCCATGAAGTCGGGAATGCCCGAGGTGTGGCGGACCAGCTGCTCGCGGCGTGGGTGACGACGTCCATGTGGCGGAGTGTGCCCACGTCAGGCACCTATCCGATCAGGTCGCATTCTTCGCGTAAATCTATTTTGCCCGATATAAGGGACGATTCTGGGCTGTCGCGGGGAAAGGCGTGACAGGGGCACTCGGGGTGCCTCGCTGGAAGGGGATCCTGATGTCACCTGGCAAGAGGAAGCCGGATATAGCAGGTCCGATGTTCGCCGAGCAGGCCGATGGAAGCTATGTCTCGTCGCTGCGCGGCCTCGCGGTGCTGCGCGAGCCGCTGCTGAACAAGGGCACGGCCTTCTCGCCGCAGGAGCGGGCCGACCTGGGCCTGGAGGGTCTGCTGCCGCCGGTGGTCGAGACATTGGACGAGCAGGTGAGCCGGTCGTACGCGCAGTATCGTGCGCAACCGACCGACCTGCTCAAGAACGTCTTCCTGGAGGGCCTCCGCGACCGGAACGAGGTGCTGTACTACCGGCTGCTGGGCGACCACCTGCGCGAGATGCTGCCCATCGTGTACGACCCCACCGTCGCCGAGGCGATCCGTACCTACAGCCATGAGTACCGGCGCCCGCGGGGAGTGTATCTGTCCGTCGATGACCCGGATGGGATCGATCGGGCGTTCCAGAACCTGCAGCTGGGGCCGGACGACGTCGATCTGATCGTGGCCTCCGACGCCGAGGAGATCCTGGGCATCGGCGACTGGGGCGTGGGCGGTGGGGCCGGCATCGCGGCCGGCAAGCTGGCCGTCTACACCGCCGCCGCGGGGATCGACCCCGGCCGGGTCGTACCCGTCGCCCTGGACGTGGGCACCGACAACGAGGCGCTGCTGAACGACCCGGGCTATGTCGGCAACCGGCACGCCCGGGTGCGGGGCAAGCGCTACGACGACTTCATCGACGCCTACGTGAAGACGGCGTCGCGGATGTTCCCCGGCGCGATGCTGCACTGGGAGGACTTCGGCCCGTCGAACGCCCGCCGCATCCTGGAGAGGTACACCGATCGCCTCTCGACCTTCAACGACGACATGCAGGGCACCGGAGCGATCGTGCTGGCCGCCATGCTCAACGCCGTCCGGGCCTCCGCGACCCCCATGGACGAGCAGCGGATCGTCGTCTTCGGCGCCGGCACCGCCGGCATCGGCATCGCCGACCAACTGCGTGACGCGATGGTCCGCGCCGGTCTGGACGAGGAGAGCGCGACCCGGCGGATCTGGCCGGTCGACAAGCAGGGCCTGCTCATCGACGGCATGAAGGACCTGCGTGACTTCCAGCGGCCCTATGCCCGCTCACGGGCCGAGGTGCGCGGCTGGTCCAAGGACGCCGCAGGCATCTCGCTGGCCGGGGTCGTCAAGCGGGTCAAGCCGACCATGCTGCTCGGCACCTCCACCGTGCATGGCGCGTTCACTGAGCAGATCGTGCGCACGATGGCCGCGGGGGTCGAGCGGCCGATCATCTTCCCGATCTCCAACCCGACCGAGCGGATCGAGGCGATGCCCGCCGATCTGATCCGCTGGAGCGACGGCCGGGCGCTGATCGCCACCGGCATCCCGGTCGAGCCGATCACCTACAACGGCGTCACCTACGTCATCGCCCAGGCCAACAACGCCATGCTCTATCCCGGGCTTGGGCTGGGCGTCGTCGTCGCCCGGGCCCGCCGGGTCAGTCCCGGCATGTTGCAGGCCGCCGCCGAGGCGGTGGGCGGCATGGTGGACATCTCGTCCCCCGGCGCGTCGCTGCTGCCGCAGGTGGACAACCTGCGCGAGGTCTCCGCCTCGGTCGCCGTGGCCGTCGCCGACAAGGCGGCCGAGGAGCACCTGGCCCGCACCGACCTGCGCAACACGATCCAGCAGGTCCAGGACACCATGTGGCAGCCCACCTACCGGCCGGTCCACGCGAACGGGAATGGGCACGGGCGGTGAGCGCGCCCCGCGTCCAGGACGTGCCGATCGGACTCGCGGACACCGGCACCCGGACGGAGAGCGACTCTCTCGGTGAGGTGGAGGTGCCGGCCGAGCACTACTGGGGCGCCCAGACCCAGCGATCCCTGATCCACTTCGACATCGGCGACGATCGCATGCCCAAGGCCGTCTACCACGCCTACGGCTACATCAAGAAGGCGGCGGCGATCGTCAACGCCCGCGCGGGCCGCCTGCCCCACTGGCAGGCCGACCTCATCAGCCGGGTCGCCGACGAGGTCATCCGCGGCGAGCTGGACGGCGAGTTCCCGCTATACGTCTGGCAGACCGGCTCGGGCACCCAGTCCAACATGAACGTCAACGAGGTGATGTCCAACCGGGCGATCCAGCTCGTCAGCGGCCGACTCGGCAGCAAGGATCCGATCCATCCCAACGACCACGTGAACATGGGCCAGTCGTCCAACGACACCTTCGTCACCGCCATGCACCTCGCCGCCGCCGAGGCCATCGACGAACACGTGCTCCCCGCCGCCGACCGGCTGCGTGACAGCGCCGAGGCCAAGAGCCGCGAGTGGGAGCACATCGTCAAGATCGGGCGTACCCACCTGGAGGACGCCACCCCGCTGACTGTCGGCCAGGAGTGGTCCGGCTACGCCGCCCAGCTCGGCGCGGCCATCGACCACCTCGAACGCACCCGTACCGGGCTGTACCGGCTGGCGATCGGCGGCACCGCGGTCGGAACCGGGCTGAATGCGCCGCCGGGTTTCGGCGAGGAGATGGCCCGGCAGATCGCCGAGCTCACCGGGCGGCCCTTCACCGGCGCGCCGAACAAGTTCGCCGCCCAGGCCTCGTGCGACGATCTCGTCCGGGTCTCGGCGGCGCTGCGCGCCCTGGCCGTGCCGCTGTTCAAGTTCGCGAACGACCTACGCTGGCTCGCCTCCGGGCCGCGTACGGGGCTGCGTGAGCTGATCCTGCCGGCCAACGAACCGGGTTCGTCGATCATGCCGGGCAAGGTCAACCCGACACAGGCCGAGGCCATGCTGATGGTCGCCATTCAGGTGACCGGCAACGACACCGCCGTCTCCATGGCGGGCGCCGAGGGCAACTTCGAGCTGAACGCCTTCCGCCCGGTCATCATCAAGAACGTCCTGCATTCGGCGCGCATTCTGGCCGACATGATGGATCACTTCCGCACGTATCTGGTCGAAGGAGCCCGGCTGAACACCGAGACCCTGCGCCACAACATCGACCGCTCGATCATGATGGTGACCGCCCTCAGCCCCGTCGTCGGGTACGACCAGGCCGCCCGCATCGCGCACCACGCCCTCGACAAGGGGCTGGCGCTCAAGGACGCCGCACTCGAATGCGGCGTCGCGGAGGACCTGTACGACAAGATCGTCGACCCCGAACGCCTCACCAGACCAGGGGTGCCCAGCCCGAACGGCGGCAACCGACGCTGAAACAAGGCCCACAACCCTCGACCCGGTGGCGGGCGGGCGGCGAGGCTGTAGCGGCCCAGGCAGTTGAGGTTGGCGTGTTTGAGCGGGGAGAGCCGGGTCACATCCTCCTCCAGGACGTCGTGCTCCCGCAGGTGCTCGCCGGCGGCGTCCAGGTAGCGGGTCGTCCAGAACACGGCGGCTGAATAGATCGCGATGCGCGGTCACCCTTCGGCGAAGGTCTACGCGGGACCGCTGAGGGTCTTCTCCACCTGATCCCGCGCAGGATGGCCCTTCTCGGGTCAGTTCTTCGGTGCGGCCGGACGTGGTTGTGCAGGCGCCTGCAGATTCAGCGCCGCTGCGAGTTCGCGCAGATATGGCCGCAGGTCGGTCACATCTGTGTCTCCCAGGATCTGCACCACGACATGATCTGCACCGGCGTACAGGTGCGCCGTGACCGCTGCGGCCGCGTCCTCGGCAGAACCCATGCCGACCAGCGCGCGCACCAGCCGGTCCGAGCCGCCGGGCACGAAGTCGGTCTCATCGAAGCCTTGCCGCAGCCATGAGTTGCGGTAGTTGGGCGCCTGCAGATACATGCCGATGTGGGCATGCGCGCGCCGTAGTTGATCTTCACGGTCCCCGCCGATCGCCACCGCCTGCTCGCTCACGATCCATGGATCGGCGCCGCTGCCGGACAGCTCGATCATCTTCGGGCCCACCGCGGCCAGCAGGCGGGCCGGCCTGGCGGCGCCTGGCTCTATCGCCGGCGAGACGGCGTCCATACGCTCCAGGTAGCTGCGCATCATGCTCAGCTGCTTCACATAGGTTCCGCCGGTCGCGTGCTTCATGAATCCGGCGTGGCTGATACCCAGGCCGAGCACGGACCGTCCTGGATGGAGCGCGCTGAGGATTCGGCCTCCGGTCTCGGCCGCCGAGGGGATCCGCGCGTGGATGTTGGCGATCCCAGTGGCGACCACCAGTCGCTCGGTCGCGGCCAGAACAGTGGGATGGCGCGCATAAGGTTGCGGCCGATCGTCTGTAGGCCGGTTGGTCGTCCTCGCGCCAGACGGTGTCGCGAGTCACGCCCTCCTTGCTGACGGGCCGACCGGCGGAAGGCCGGCCGGACAGGCGTCGGTGCCAGTGGCTGCTCAGCGGCTGATGACGACCTTGCCGAAGTGAGCACAGCTGGCCAGGTAGGACGCGGCGTTGAGCGCCTGTTCGAAGGGGAAGACGCGGTCGATCAGCGGCCGCAGCTTGTGCGCCGCGATCACCCTGTTCATGTCTTCCAGGTCGCTCTGGCGGTGGCGGCGGGCATCGACGTGGTGACCGCCAACTCGCGCGGCCCGCAGAGCCTGGCAGGTTTCGTCCTGGCCCAGCAGCTGCTCGCCGCCCTGCTGGTCAAGGCCTTCAACAACATCCTGGCCCACCACATCCCCTTGCTCGCCCGGCCCGCAGCGTCCTGCCCATCGCCGGCGATGACGCCAACGCCAAGGCCCGGGCCGCCGAGCTGATCGACCGGCCCGGGTTCGACACCGTCCACGCCGGAACTCTGACCGAGAGCCGGCGCTTCGAGCCCGAGTCCGGCGCCTACCCCCAGATCTACCTCGCCGACCCCGACGTACCGGTCGAGCGCATACTCCAAGCCCCCGCCGCGCCGCTACCGGCCGACAAGCTGCGCGCCGCCTTGCAGGCGAGCCAGCAAGTCAAGGTCGCCGAGCGCACCTTCTAACGCTCGCACCGAGGCCTGCGGCCGTCAGGCGCGGGCCGTGGCGAAGGCGGCGGCGCCATCGCGGTCGAGCCAGGTGGCGAAGTCCATCAGGCCCGGGTGCTCCTTACGTAGCGCGTCGATGTCGGCGTGCCAGCCGCCGCCGTGGTTGGCGAAGTCGTAGCCGGCCACGGCGTCGGCGCCGCGGTCGGCCAGTGCCTCGCGCGGGATGTTCCGGTAGGTGATGGGCTGCCGCAGCGCCCGCTCCATGGCTCGGGCGATCTGCGGCATGGTCAGCTCGTCACCGGCCAGTTCGATCGTCCGGCCGGTGTATTCGGCCGGACGGGTGAAGGCTAGCGTGGCGAACGCGCCGATGTCGGTGGCCGCGATGAGCTGGACCGGCACGTCCGGCAGGACGACGTCGGCCAGGACGCCATCGCGCACGCCCATCTGCGGGTGGACCTGGTTGTCCATGAAACGGACCGGCCGCAGCGCGGTCAGGGGCAGACCCAGGTCGCGGGCGTACCGCTCCAGGGTGTCCTTGGTCTGCCAGCGCGCGATGCCGTGCGAGGCGTCGGCTGCGCCGACGGAGGCGTACACGAAGCTGCGGATGCCGGCCGCCGCGGCGGCGTCGGCGACGTTGCGGCCGTAGCGGAGCTCGTCGTCGATGGTGAAGCCGGGCGGCGTGCCAGGGTAGCCGAGGGTGGGCTGGACGCTGAAGACGCCGTCGACGCCGCGGGTGGCCGCGTCGAGCGAGACGCGGTCGCCCATGTCGCCGCGGACCAGCTCGGCGCCGGCGGCGGCCAGCGCCCGCGCGGCGGGAGTGCCGGGGTCGCGGACGAGAGCGCGGACCCGCTGCCCGGCGGCCAGCAGGCCGCGGGCCGTGGCGCCGCCCTGGGTGCCGGTGGCGCCGGTCACGAGAACGGTGATCATGTTTCCTCCTGATGGCGGGGTGTTCGAGAACGGGGTCAGGTGTTGAGCAGATGGTGAGTACGGCCGAAGGCCAGGTCGTCGACCAGGCGGCGCTGCCATGGGCGCTGGACAATGGCGTGGGTGAGCCGGCGGGTGGCGCGCGGCGCGGCCATGATCTCGGCGGCCAGCTCCCAGGCGCGCGGCAGCAGCCGCTCGTCCGGCACGACCTCGTTGACCAAGCCCAGCTCCAGCGCCTCGGCGGCGCCGACGCCGGCCCCGGTGTAGAGCATCCGCGCGGCCCGCTTGAGGCCGAGCAGCTCCTGGTAGACCAGGTGCTGACCATCGCCGGGTACGGCGCCGGAGCGGAAGTGGGTGTCGTCGAAGACGGTGCCGGGGGTGCACAGCGTCAGGTCGCAGGCCAGGGCCAGCTCCTGGTGGTAGCCGGGCCCGTTGAGCGCGCCGATCGTCGGCACGTCCACGGAGAAGACGAGGCTGCGTAGCAGCGCGATGCCATCGCGGTAGAGGTCGTAGCGGTCCTCGCCCCGCTGCGCCGGCGGCCGGTCGAGCAGGGCGGGGTCGAGCCCGCCGGTCCACGCTTCGCCGGTGCCGGTGAGGATCAGCACCTCGTTGTCCAGGTCTGCGCCCGCTTCCCGCAGCACCTCGCCCCAGGCGTGGTGCAGCGCGAGTGACATGACGGCTGGGCCGCCGCCGGTGTGCATGCGCAGCAGGAGCACTCCGTCGCGGCGCTCCATCGCGAAATGCTCGGCGTGCCGGGCGGCGTACTTCGGTGGCTGGGAGCTCATGGCACCTCCTAACCGGGGACTCTCCCCGGTTTCTGTTCGAGTACGATACGGGGATAGTCCCCGCTTAGGCAAACCCGGGAGGCGACGATGCGGGCCGACGCCCGGCGCAACTACGACCGACTGGTGGCCTGTGCGCGGGCGGCCTTTGCCGAACTAGGGGCCGATGCGCCGCTGGACGACATTGCACAGCGCGCGGGAGTCGGCAACGCCACGCTCTACCGCCACTTCCCCACCCGGCAGGCACTGCTGGAGGCGGTTTTCCGCGACCACATCGACGCCCTGTGCCGCCGGGCCGAGGAGCTGATGTCCGCGCCGTCGCCGGGCGCGGCGCTGAGGGAGTGGCTGGGCGCGGTGATCGCGCAGGGCAGCACGGAGCGCGGGCTAGCCGCGTCGCTGCTGGTGGCGCTGGGCGAGGATGGCTCGTCGTGTCGCGCGGCGGTGTTCGGGGCGGCGCAGGGGCTGCTGGCGCGGGCACAGGAGGCGGGCGAGGTCCGGACGGGCATACCGGTCGAGCAGCTGTTCAGGTTGGTGAACGCCATTGCGCTGGTCACCGAGACGGAACCGGATGCGGCCGGGCATGCGGCCTCCCTGCTCGACCTGATCTTCCACGGCCTGACTCCATCATGGGCATCATGTTGATGTCGTCGGCCCGGACCAACACGATGTCAGCCTCCTTGCCCGGTGATCATGACTGGCGTGAGAATGACGCAATTCCGTACGTAATCGGGCACGTTGATCATCTGGCCTGACCGCTGCTGATATCCGAGGGCGCCCCCGCCGTGGTGTGCGAGGCGGGGGCGCCTTCTTCCACCTGGATGCCGACGACCGGCGCCAGACGATGGCCGCCAACGGCGCCCGCAACCAGCTCGGCTGGGCCCTGCAACTCGGCACCACACGGCTCTTGAACTGCTTCCTGGACAGTTCCCGCCGCGGTGGTCGACTACGTCGCCGAGCAGCTCGGCCTGCAGGCCGCCGACCTGAAGGGGCATGGCGAGAAGGAGGCCCGCTGGGATCATCAGGAGCAGATCCGCAGCAGCTATGGCTACACCGCCTTCGCCGGCGAACAGTGGTTCGCGCTGGCCTGCTGGCTCTACAAACGGGCCTGGACCACCGGCGAGCGCCCGATCGTGCTGTTCGACCTGGCCACCCACCGCCCGGTGGAGGCCAACATCCTGCTGCCCGGCGTCACCACCCTGGAGCGGCTGATCGCCGCGCTGCGCGAGCGCGTCGCCTCCCGCCAGTACGCGCTGCTGGCCGCCGCCCCCAGCCCCAACCAGGCCGCCGTGCTGGAAGAGCTGGTCAAGGTCGAATCCGGGCGGCGGGTCTCCCGGCTGGACTGGCTGCGCAAAAGCCCCACCGACGTCAGCAGCACCGGCCTGGTCAAGGCCCTGGATCGGCACATGGAACTGCGCGACCTGGGTGCCGCCGGCGCCGTTCGTGGCGATCAGGTCGAGTGCCGGCCGTCGAGAAGGGCCCGTTCCTGATCGGATGGTGCAGCTCCGGGACGCCGGCCAGACATCAGCCTGCGCGTAGCTCCGCCGCGACCGCCCGCTCCCGCAATTGGGTGGCCTCCGCCCGAGCCGCCTCCAGCTGAGCACGGGCGTCCTCCAGCCGAGCCCGCTCCAGCTGTAGCTCCCCCCGCAACCGATCCCGCTCCTCCACCGCACCCTCCGCCGTCGCGCGCGCCTGGGCGATCTCCGCGGCGGCCAGTTCCCGAGCCTTCGCCGCATCGTTCAGGGCGACGGCGCGGTCCCGTTGCGCCTCGGCCGCGGCACGTTCGGCGGTCTCCGCCCGGGCGACGGCCCGTTCCCGCTCCTGTCCGGCCGCCTCCGCCCTGGCCTCGGCCGCGGCCAGGTCCCGCTCTGCCAGCTGCCTGGCCCGCTTGGCTTCCGCCGCCTCCTCACGGGCGCGATCACTCTCCGCCCGCGCCGCCACCGCCTCTTTCCGGGCCTGTTCGGCTCGCGCCTCCCCATCCTTTTCCGCCCGTACGGCGCGGGCTTCGGCGTCCTTCCGCACCTGTACGACCTGCGCCTGCGCCTCCTTCTCGGCGCGTACCACCCGAGCTTCCGCCGCTGTCTCAGCCCGTACGGCCTGCGCCTCCGCCTCAGCGGCCCGCCCATCGGCGGCCTCGACCCGCTCCGCCAGCTCCTGGAGCGCCTGATCCCTGGCCCGCTCGGTCAGCTCCGCCCGCCGTACCGCCTCATCGGCCTGCCGCTCGGCCAGATCGGCCCGGCGCCCGGCCTCCTCGGCGGACTGCAGGGCCTGCCGTTCGGTGCTGGCCGCCTCCCGCAACGCGGCCAGCGCCTGCTCGCGAGCCCGCTCACCGTCAGCCTGCGCCGTATCCCGCTCGGCCTCGGCCTCCTCCACACGCAGCCGCATCACGCCGGCCTCCCTGCGCGCGTGCTCGGCGGCCTCCCGCGACAGCCGTACCTGCTCGAATGCCTGCTCCCGCTCGGCACGCGCGATGGCGACCCGCGTGTGCGCCTCAGCCTGTACGGCGCTCAGCTTCGCCTCGACCCCGGCCGGACTCAGTTCCTGGGCCAGCGCCCTGGCCAGTGGCTCGATGGCGGCGGCCAGCCCGTTCTCCATCCGGTCGTACAGCTGCTCGGCCCGCGCCAGCGCCCCCTCCAGCCCGGGCGTCGCGCGCCGCATCTCCCGCTCACGCTTGGCGGCGGCCTGGCAGTCGCCTTCCGGGCAGTACGCCTTGGGCCGCCCCCTCCCCCGCCGCTGCTCGATCGGGGCACCACAGTGCAAACACGGCGTAACCACTGTGGCTTCTGTGCCGATCTGTCGAGCGCTGCCCTGCGGCTCGCCCTGTGTATCCGGGATGGTCACTGGTCTTGCCTTCTCAGGTGAAGTGGCGGATTTCGCGGAACGGGACGCCGGCTGCGGCCTTGCGCGCAGGATCCCGCGCTTTCACGACGCGCCGCCGGAATGCCGCACGTCATCTGGCCCATGGGGCGCGTCTGGCGCGCCTGGCGCAAGGCGCTCGCGCCAGGGATGTGTGGTGTGCTCGGTCTCCAGCGCCTCGTGCAGCCAGCGCCGCTCCCCCTCGCTCAACAGCGGCAGGACCGCCTCGAAATCGACCTCGTCCTTCGGCCGCAGACCCTTGGACTTGTAGAGCAACTGCACCTCCGGGACAATCCTCCGGAAACCATCCTGCTCGACGGTCAACCCGGCCAGCGGGCGGCGGATCCGAGGGTCACGCCGGTAGATCCACTCCTCGTCGTCGGCCTCGTCCAGCATGAGCTGGAACCGCCAGGGGCCGTCCGGATGCTCGCGTACCCAGATGTCGTGCGCCTGCTCGGGCAGGACCTCGCCAACCGCCCATGGCCGTAGCGTCTGGGGCACGACCGCGGCGTGTACGTCCCAGCCGTCCAGCAGCCGCCGCGCCGCGAGTTGGTCCCGGCGCAGCAGCGCGATATCGACGTCCCCGTGCTCGCGGTACGCACGGCCCACGGCCAGCTCGATGGCGTAGCCGCCGGCCACCCACCACGGCGCCGCCAGCCCGCGCATCAGCGCAACGACTTCACCAAGCGGCGCGGCCTCCCAGGGACCCCACGGTGTCTCGATCCTCATCATCGGCAAATCATGCGCTATCACAGCCTCCGTCGTCAGCGCTCGTGGCGCAGCGCCACGCCAGGCTCCACTCGGCGTGCGCGGCTTCCAGAGAGACCGGACATCACGCGGTCATCGTCTCCACTTCGGATGCGAGCCCCTGCAAAGTCGCTACGTCCGCCCATCTCAGCCGTCACGCTCAGACTCTAGCATTTTCGATTTTCTAGAAAATCAAATTCAATAATTAAGATCCGTTGCGTCGCGACGGGTCTCGACAACTTGCGAGAAGGCAGATTTCCCGCAAGTTTCGGCTGAGCTGGATCTCCCCGGGGTGACCATGCGCGTGTCCTGGCTCAGCTTGGGACCAGCCACGTGTGACTTGTCATCGGACTGTCCTGCGGGTTCGTCATTGCCTGTCGCAGCGTTGGTCACCTCTTGTCGCTCTCGCCGCGCCTTTGACGGCCAGTTCCTCCACTTTTGACGCATTCGACCTAATTTCGCTACGGCGACTTTCCGGTTCTTGATCGGGGGCGAGGAGCCGGCTGACAGCCGTTGGCGCTGAGAACGATCAAGACGCACTCACGGGTGAAACATCCTCACTTGTAACGCGTCGATCACTATGAGTTGATCCCCGCCGATATGGTCCTACCGTGCGGGCTATGCCTGCGGAATTTCTGTCTGCCGAGCACAGGGCTGCCTATGTCTCGTTCATCGAGGTGCCGTCGCTGTCAGACCTGGAGAAGTTCTTCTTCCTGGACAGCTTCGACCGGAATGTGATCGCGCAGTCGAGAGCCGATTCTCACCGGCTGGGCGTCGCCGTCCAGATCGGGACCGTCCGGTACAAGGGGCTGTTCCTGGAGGATCCGCTCGCGGTGCCCTGGCCGGTGGTGGACTACCTGGCCGAGCAGCTGGGAATCGGCGACGCGTCGCAGGTCAAGAAGTACGCCGAGCGGCCCAAGACGACGTACGAGCACGCGTGGATGATCCGGGACGCCTACGGTTACCACACCTTCGATGACACCAACAGCTGGAGCGAGCGGCAGCTGACGCGCCAGTTCCGGACTTTCCTGCACGGCAGGGCGTGGACGCACGCCGAGGGGCCGGTGGCGTTGTTCGAGCAGTCGGTGGCGTGGCTGCGGCGGCATCGGGTGTTGCTGCCCGGGGTGACCGTGCTGGAGCGGCTGGTTGGCAGCGTGCGGGAACGGGCCGATGTCCGCATGTACACGGTGGTGACCAAGCAGGTCCGCCGTGCCGATCCGCACCTGCCGACCGCGTTGTCGGATCTGCTGGTAGTGCCCGAGGGATCGCGCATCTCGGAGCTGGAGAAGCTGCGGCAGGCGCCCAAGCGCACGTCAGGGACGGAGATGGTGCGGGCGCTGCAGCGGGTGGACAACCTGGCCGCCTTCGGGTTGAGCCGGGTCGCGGTGTCGAAGGTTCCGGTGCGGCGGATGAAGACCCTGGCCAAGTACGGGGCGGGCAGCAAGGCGCCGGCGCTGGACCGGCTGGTCGAGCCGCGCCGAACGGCGACGCTGCTGGCGGTCACGCGAAGTCTAGAGGCCGAGGCGATCGACGACGCTTTGGATCTGTTCGCGCTGTTGATGGCGACCCGGTTGATCAGCCCGGCCCGCCGCAAGTCCGCCGACGAACGGCTGCGGATGCTGCCCCGGCTGGAGCGGGCCTTCAAGCTGGTGGCCAAGGCCGGCCGCGTGCTGGTCGACCAGCTCGACTTGGTCGACCAGGAGGGTGCCGACCTCGATGTGGCGGCGATGCGGGCCGCGCTGGTGGAGAAGTACCACACGGTGCGCCCGTTCCTGCGGCTGCTGGGCGAGTTGAAGGCACTGTCGGCGGCGCAGGGCGGGCGGCGCGTGCTGGCCGCGGTGCGCCGCTTGCCGGAGCTGTCGCGTCGGCAGGTGAGCAAGAAGCCGCTGTTGCCCAGGGAGATCGACGCCGCGCTGGTGACCGCGTCGTGGAAGCGGGCGGTGTATGCCAACCCGGACCTGCCGCAGGGCGCGGTCGATCGTGACGCGTACGTGGTGTGCGTGCTGGAGCACCTGCTACGGGCCCTGACGATCAGGGACGTGTTCGCCACGCCGTCGCTGCGCTGGGCCGACCCGCGCGCGCACCTGCTGGCCGGGGCGCGGTGGGAGTCGATCGCCGAGGATGTGCTGGCATCCTTGTCGCTCACCGACCCAGTCCAGGAGCACCTGAACGGCAAAGTCCTGGCCCTGGACGCGGCCTGGAAGCAGATGGACGCCCGGCTGGAGGAGGCGGGCGAGGACGCGCTGGTCTCGGTGGTAACCCCGGCCGGGGGCGGGCGGGCCCGGCTGTCGGTGGAGAAACTCGGCGCGCTCGGCGAGAGCGAGTCCCTGGCGTGGCTGAGGGCCGCCTGCCAGGCCATGCTGCCCCGCATCGACCTGCCAGAACTGCTGCTGGAGGTGCACGCCTGGACCGGGTTTCTGGACGCCTACGTGCACCTGGCCGACATCTCCACCCGCATGAACCACCTGCCGACATCGCTGGTGGCGCTGCTGATCAGCGAGGCCTGCAACGTCGGACTGACCCCTGTGATCAAGGCGGGGGAAGAGGCGCTGACCCGTGGCCGGCTGTCCCACGTGGATCAGAATTACGTGCGCGCCGAGACGCACGCCGCGGCCAACGCGATCCTGATCGCACACCAGGGCAAGGTGCCGATCGTCGCCTCGTGGGGCGGCGGCTTGCTGGCCTCGGTAGACGGGCTGCGGTTCGTCGTCCCGGTCAAGACGATCAACGCCGGACCTTCACCCAAGTACTACGGCTACAAGCGCGGTATCACCTGGCTCAACGCAGTAAATGATCAGGTGGCGGGGATCGGGCAGATGGTGGTGCCGGGCACTCCCCGCGATTCGCTCTACATCCTGGACTGCCTGATCAACCTGGACGCCGGGCCGAAACCCGAGCTGGTCACGACGGACCAGGCCAGCGACAGCGACATGGTGTTCGGGATCTTCTCCATGCTCGGCTACCGGTTCGCGCCCCGCTTCGCCGACCTGGGCGACCAGCGGTTCTGGCGCGTCGAGCTGCCCGACGGCACCACCAGCGCATACGGGGTGCTGGAGGCGATCGCCCGGAACAAGCTGAACACCAAGAAGGTGATCGCCCAGTGGCCGGACATGCTCCGCGTCGCCGGATCGCTGGTGACCAACCAGGTGCGCGCCTACGATCTGCTGCGCATGTTCGCCCGCCAGGGTTCTCCGACGCCGCTGGGGCAGGCGTTCGCCGAGTACGGCCGTATCGACAAGACGATGCACCTGCTGAGCATGCTGGACCCGATGGATTCCAGCTACCGTCGGAGCCTGGGTAAGCAGTTGTCGGTCCAGGAGTCCCGGCACCGCCTGGCCCGCAAGATCTGCCACGGCAACTCGGGCCGGATCCGACAGGCATATCGGGAAGGCCAGGAGGATCAACTCGCGGCTCTTGGACTTGTCATCAATGCCGTCGTGTTGTGGAACTCACGGTATCTGTCGGCGATCGTGGACCAGTTGCGCGCCCAGGGTGTGCCGGTCAAGGACGAGTTCGTGGCACGGTTGTCCCCGCTGGGCCACGCCCACCTCAACTGCCTGGGCCGCTACGCGATTGCTTCCTCGGCCCCGGACAAGGGCCTGCGGCCGCTCGGCGCGGCGGCGCTGCCCGAGGTCGGTGCCGCCAGTGCCGCTGTCGTGGACGATGACGGTGTCTGAACCGCTGACCGATGGCCGTCTGAATGACGGCTCAGCTCATGGGCTGGAGCTGTTTCACTTGCGTGTGTCCCAAAAGCGGCAGTGGTGTTCGGTGGAGCCGTCGCCATTGCTTCGGGCCGAGGAAAGGGAGCGGACGCGGTTCGCGCTCTTGCTGGTCAGGGGCTTCCATCGGGGCAGGCTCGGGTCGTTGGGATTGCCGGTGGCGGCGAAGCGGGTCCAGTAGGCGATCATCTGGTCGGCCAGCCGGCGTTGGCTTGTCGAGAGGGGCTGGGCGGTGGCGGCGCCGGGGCCGTCGAAGAGGTAGGGCAGTTCTCCGCCGTGGTAGGCGCCCAGAGGGAAGGCGGCGGGGATGGGAAACCCGGATGGTCTGGGGGCGGGATCGTCGGCGAATTCGTATTGGTAGACGGGGGTCTTGCGGGCGAGCAGGCGGTTGCCCGCCTGGGTGGGGCAGGTCCAGCCGCGGTCGGTGGCGATGGCGGCCCATGCCAGGGAGGGGGAGCCGTGTGCGCTGAGGGGATACCTGGCCGCGACCCGCCGGGCGTCGGTGCCGAAGGCGGTGCGCAGGAACTGCTGATAGGTCTGCCGGGTCAGAGGCTGGCCGGGACCGTCGAAGTACATGGCCACGAAGTATCGGGCCTCGTGCGCGGTGGTGCCGGCCATGAGCGGCACCGGGTGGAGGCGTCCCTCGGCCACCGCCCGGCGCGGGTCGAGCGGCAGCGTGTCGCTTCCGTACGAGGGCGCCCAGGTGGCGGGCATCTTCTGCTGCGCGGCGAGCAGGGCCGGGACCGGGGCCTGGCGCAGGCAGGCCATCGTCTGGGCGGCGTCGGTGCATCCGATCTGTTCGGCGGCGGCTGCGGCGATCTGTTCGCCGGACTGCCGTGATGGCCACACGGTGTCGCCGCCGGCGGGGTCGATGCCCATCTGGCGCATCGAGCATGTGCCGCTTTGGATGATCGCCTTGTCGAACAGCCCCGCCGCCGTGGGGGATGTCAGCTGGGCGCAGGTGCTGAACGCGCCCGCGGACTCGCCGAGCAGGGTGATGTTGCGCGGGTCGCCGCCGAAGGCCGCCGCGTTGTGCCGTATCCAGCGCAGCGCGGCCTGCTGGTCGAGCAGGCCGAATGCGCCCGAGCCGGGCAGGGCGGGGTGGCCGAGGAAGCCGAAGATGCCCAGCCGGTAGTTGACGGTCACGACGACCACGCCCGCCTTCGCCAGCCGCTGGGTGTCGTAGTCGCCGCCGGCGCCCTGGGTGAAGCCGCCGCCGTGCAGCCAGACCATCACAGGCAGCCGTTGTCCGGCGGGCACGGTCCGGGGGGCGGTGACGTTCAGGTACAGGCAGTCCTCGGTGGTGCTGGCCGGGTTGGAGTCGGCGGGATTGGCGTTCTGCGGGCAGCGCGGGGCCGTGCGGGTGCCGTCCTTGACGCCTTTCCACGCTTGGACGGGCTGGGGCGGCTGCCAGCGCAGCGTTCCGGTCGGTGGCGCGGCATAGGGGATGGCGTTGAACCGCTGCACGTCCCGGCCGATGTGAGCGCCGGTGACGGCGCCGGACGAGGTGTGCGCGACAGACTGGCGCGAGCTCGATGCGGGGCCGGTGGCGCTCGCGCAGGCCGCGACGACGGACAGACCGGCCACCGCCGTGACCAGCCGCACGCGCGCCGTCCTGCGCGCCGTTCCTCGGGGTCTCATCGGCGCACCGCCCGATACGTCGCGATGAGCAGGAACGCGGCTCCGAGGGTGCCCAGGGCGAGATCGGCCCAGCCGGGGACGCCGACGGCGCGCAGGATGCCGGCGATTCCGAAGCTGGTGTCCCACTGCGCCTCGGTGATCGCCGAGCCGAACCCCTGCACGGTGAACAGAGCTCCGGCCAGCCACAGCGCCTTATCGGCTGTGCGGTTGCGTGTTTGCGAACGACTCATGGCGTCCTCCCTGTTCCGATGCGTACGCATCAAATAAACCGGAAAAGTTGATACGATGCAACCGCATCGAAATGCTGTCGGAAGGAACCCCATGCCCAAGCAGGTCGACTACGAGACGCGACGCCGCCACATCGCCGAAGCGGTCTGCGACCTGATCGACCGGCACGGCCCCGAAGGCGCGACCCTCCGGGACGTGGCGCAGCAGGCTGGGGTGTCCATGGGAGCAGTGCAGCGATGCTTCGCCACCAAGGACGAGATGCTCGCCTTCGCACTGCACCACATCACCGAACGCATCACCGCGCAGGGCCAGGAGGAGATCGACGCCTCCGCCGCCAAGGAGTCGGCGGTGACCCTGCTCACCGCCACCCTGCGTACGCTCACCCTGATCGAGCCGCACCAGCGACGCGACGCCAGGATCCTGGCGGCCTTCACCGCCCACGCCACGGCCATCCCGTCCCTGGCGGAAATCCTGCGCCAGGCCCACGCCAAAACGCGCGACCTGCTGGTCTGGCTGATCCGCTATGGCCAGCGAACCGGCGAGTTCCGCGACGACCTCGACGCCGACCTGGAGGCCGAGACCCTCCTGCCACTCGTCGAAGGGCTGACCTCACTCGCCCTGCTCGGACACCGCCCCACCGTGCCCGCCCACGACACGCTGACTCGTCGTATCGACGGCCTGCTCATGCAGCCATCCCGGCCAAGCCGACCGGCCTCATCGACCGCAATCACCTGAGGGTGCCTTGCGAGCGCGGCACCAGCGCTGCGTCCGTCACACCACGTACGCCAAGACGCCTTCCAGAGGCGCCAGACGTTCACCGTCACGCTTGGCGTGTGATGTTCTTCACCGCCGGCGTCCGCAGCGACCCTCAGCCGGTTGCTCTATGCGAGCGGGCCTTGCGGTGCGAATCAGCAGGATGGAGACCAATGATTGCGGGATAACCTTTGTTATCTGGCAAGATAGCGATCACAGACCAGGCGCGAGCTGGGCGGAGCGCTTCCGGCACTCAGGCTTCGTTTCCCGGTTATCTGGCAACTACACAGGCGATGGAGGACGACGGCGTGAACGAGGTGATCGCCGAGCAGCTCGGCCGCGGCCATCCACTCGCCACGCACCTGGACGACTTCCTCACCGACAAGCGCAACGCCGGCGCCTCCGGCCAGACGATCCGCGCCTACCGCGGCGACCTCCTGCAGTTCACCGCCTACTGCGATGGCGAGCTCGGCGAGCTGAGCGCCGCGCCCATCCGGGCCTTCCTCGCCGACCTCGGCCAGTTGTCGGCCGCCACCCGCAAGCGCAAGCGGGCCGCGATCGCCTCCTTCTGCCGCTGGGCCGTCAGGCACGACCTGCTCGACGCCAACCCCATGGACCGCATCGACACCATCAAGGTGCCCAAGACGCTGCCCCGCCCGGCCGCGGCCGCCGACGTCGCCAAGGTCCTGGCCGCGATCTGCTCGCGGCGGCCGCGCAAGGACCTGCCACTGGACCGGCTGCGCGACCGGGCGCTGTTCGAGACCGCCTACGTCTGCGGCGCCCGCGCCGCCGAAGTGTGCGGCCTGTACGTCGAAGACCTCGACCTGCGTATGGACGACGAACACGTCCGCATCCACGGCAAAGGCGGCAGCGTGCGCACCGTCCTGTTGGACGACCGCGGCTACGTCGCCCTGCTCAAGTTCTACCTAGCCCGCGCCGACTACACCGCCGGGCCGCTGTTTCGCGCCTCCATCAACGGCTACGGCGGGCCCCTGTCCTACGACGCCGCCCACCACCGCTGGCAGGGCTACTGCACCGCCGCACGCGTCGAGATCGACATCCACCAGCTGCGCCACGCCCACGCCACCGAACTCATCAACGCCGGGGTGTCCATCGAGGCCGTCCGCCGCCGCCTCGGCCACGCCTCCACCGAAACCACCCAGCTGTACGCGTTGCTCGACGATAAGGTCGCCGACGCCGAGATCCGCGCCGCCCGCCGACGCCGCGACCGGGCAACGCGCTGAAGAACCTTCACGACCAAGAGCGACCTCACTCGCTGCGACCAAGATCCTTCTCAGCGCCAACGGCTGTCCGCCGGTTCCTCACCCCCGTTGATGGCAGCCCAAGAACCTGTAGGACCTGCAGATGGTTCCCTCTCTGTTGCATTCCGGCCGCTCGCGACTTGGGAGCGGTATTAGCGTTTTCCTCTTTCCCTCCACTTATCTCCCTCCCGTAGGGCCCCTTGCCCGACTGCTCCTCGAAGTTGGTGTCTTCGGTTGAGGGTCGCAGCGATAGCCACTCTGGCCTGCGAGTATGTGGAACCGCCTCCCCGCGGCGAGATAGTGTCGGTGGCGCTCGCCCGGGGCGCCTGGCGCACCCTTCATCAAACTGCCGGATCGTGCGCTGACGCCGTGCCGATCACCCGTAGACGTACCGCAGATCACGGGGCGGCCGACAATGCGACGACACCCTGATGACTAATCTCGCGACAGCTTGGTGACCAATGAGCGGCTGACCTGCACGTTGGTCATGACCTGTCGCTGTTGCTGGTCACCATGGGAGGCGCAGGCTGCCGTGGCTGTTAGCGTGGACGGCATGAGCCCCGGGATCGCCTCTGGCTTCACGCGTCCCGGGGCACCGCTGTTCTGGTCCGCTACGGTTGACCTGGTGACCGATCGTGTGGAGCCTGAGGGCGGCAAGCAGGACTTCCTGGGGGACGGCTCGATCGTGCACGCCTGGCGCACCGCCTCGGCCGGGTCCGGAGGAGTTCCTGGCCGTGTCCGGGCTGTCGGATCGTGAACAGCAACTGCTACGCGGGCGCTATCGCTGGGGCGACGACCAGGTCGGGCGTGCGGTGGCCTGATGGCTGTGGCGAAACGGGAGCTCCGCCGGGGCGTGGCGCAGGTGGAGCCGCATGACCGTCAGGTGACACGGGCGGCTTTCGTCACGGCTCTCATCCAGTTGTGCCCCGATCTATTGCGGGCAAGGCGGTCGTATCACGGGGCGTTTGCCGTCCGGCTGGGGCCTCTGCCGTTGGGCGGCTCGCCGGGCGAGCGCCTCCTCCAGCGGGACGCCGGGGACGTCCTCGCGGTTGTCGATCTGGCGTCGGATGTCGTCGGTCGTGTCCCAGAGTCGCTGCCGGTCCGCGGGGTTCTGCCTGCCGGCGTAGGCGATGATCCGCTACAGATGGGTGAATTCCTCAACCTCGCGCCAGTCGCCCGCGGCTCGGGCCTTCTCCACGACCACCGGCAGCCCCGCGTCGAACCTCTCCCGGTCGCGTGGATGAGACAGCGCCTGGCGGATCGCCGACAGTGACTTGTCCGGCCGCGGTTCCGGGGTGATGATCACTGCTGGCGTCTCCTCGCGTGTCGGTTCAGGGCAGCCTAACGCCCGGTCAGCTGACTTCCCGGTGGTCGCCTCGGCCGCGCGGGCATGCGACAGGGGGTGCGTCCACCGGTGGGTGGCAGACGAGGGTGACAGGGGCTTGCGCGCCTGCCGCTCTTCGCGTTTTTGCTGTGTAAGATCTCACGGCTCGCTACATGTTGATCTTCTGTGGCCGGCGGGACGCCGAGCTGTCTCACCTGTGTGGCGGGACTGTTGTCTCACGATCATGGCGGTTTCCTAGCCATTGCGGGCTGACTAAGTGGCCTGATGCTCGGGCCGGCGTCACCCGGGGCAAGGCAGAAGGTCGCCATGGGTGTGACCACCCTCCACGTGGGCCCCGCCTGGCCGGGTTGAGCACCGCCGTTTTCCTCGTCATCGACCTGCCGTCGTCCTGTTGACCGGCTGTGCCACCGTCTTCTTCGACGTCGGCCCCCAGAGCGTGCTGCCGCAGGTGGTCGGCTTCCCCGGTCGCCTCACGCTGCTCGCCTGGCACCCTAGGCTGGTCAAGAAGATGTGGACCTACCCCGCTAGGCAGGGCCGGCCCCCGCTTCCGAACAGAGCGGGCAACATCATCTCGCGATCGCGGGGTCGACCAGGCCCACCACCCAGTCGGCCGGGTAGAGCGCGGTCTGCGACAGAGCCTCCTGAGCCGTCTCCGGCTCAATCGAGCCCGCGGTCAGAGAGGAAATGGGCACCAGGACGGCGACGACCTTGTTGGCTCCGTCTCCCGGCTGGATCACCGGCGACTCTCCGACCCAGCCCGGAGGCTTCCTGAGGCCGGCCCCGCAGCGCTCGCTGACCACGAGCTTGTCGTTGAGCCAGATGAACACGTGGTTGCCAGCCGGGCAGTCCACCGCGAAAGCCACCGACTTGATGGGAGACTCGAACGTGAAACTCACCGCCTCGCCCCCCTGCCTGAAGTGGTTGTAGGAGAACATCTGAGGATACTTTCGGGTCGAAGTCGAGCTGGTGCCGTCCTTGCTCGGCGTGGGCGGGACCTGCGCCGACGGGCGACCGGTCGGCGGCGGGACGGTAGGCTCGGCCAAGGTGCCGGTCCAGACGTCGCCCGGTGCCGGAGCCGCCGTAATGCGCGGCAAGCCGACCACCGCCACTACGGCGATTGCCAACGCGGCGAGCGAGCCCGCCACCCGGCTGCGCCGCCTGCGGATGCCCCGGGCCCTGGTCTCTATGTCTTCGATCGTCACGCCCATGAAGGGGCCGTCGGCACTGTCGTGTTCGAGCAGCTCGCGCAATTCCTGGTCGTTCATGGTCAGCTCCCGGTCTCTGTGGCGGCGGCCTTGGTCGTGGGCTCGAGGCGTAGCTTGGCCAGCGCGCGGCTGGCCTGGCTACGTACGGTGGACACTGAGCAGCCGACGATCGCGGCGATCTCCTCGTCGGTCAGGTCCTCGAAGTACCGCAGCACGATCACCGTCCGCTGTTTGGCGGGCAGCGTGGCCAGCGCGACTCTGAGCGCGTCCCGGGTGCCGATCTTCGCTGACGCATCCGGCGTATGGGCAGTGTCCGGCAGGTCACCCGTGGCGACCTCACCCCGCCAGCGCCGCCGCCACCAGGAGGCGTGGGTGTTGGCCAGGATGCGGTAGACGTACGGGTCGGGGGCGTGGCCCACCCGACGCCATGCCAGCCAGGCCTTGGCCAGCGCCGTCTGCAGCAGATCCTCTGCGGTGGCCCAGTCGCGGCACAGCAGGTACGCCGTCCTGAGCAGCCGCACCGAGCGCTGCTCGACGTAACGTTCGAAGTCGGCTCGATCCCGCATCGAAGGTCCTCACTGTCCGGTGATGGTCACCGATGATTACGTCCTGGACCCAGTGAGATGTTGCATCGACGCCTGAAATGTTTGCCGACACCCTGTAGGGCGCCGACCCTATAGGTATGGCCTGAGCGGGGCATCTTCGCTGGTGGGTGAGTGTCCCCGTCAAAGGTGCGCCATCGATTCCCACTCGAATCTCATGCACACGGCGGATCCGCCAATGGGCCGCCAAGATCAGAGAGAATCCGCCATGAAAACTGAGACCCTACATGCTTGTAGGATCTCAGCCTTCGTGACATCTTGATCTTGTGTGACCTGCAGGTTTTCAGAATGTCTCATGCTCCTGGCGCGAGATCTGTCTCACCGGCATGGCGGTTTCCTCGCCTGCGGGGACTGCTGGTCAAGCCGGGATCAGGGACTGCTCGTCGCCTCGGATGCGGGCGTGTAGGTGCATGTCGTGCCGGCCGTCGGAGTGGACGGCGTCGCTGCGCTTGGTGCCTTCCACAAGGAAACCGCATTTGACGGCGACCCGGCAGGAGGCGTGGTTGCGGGTCGAGTGGTCCAGATGCAGACGGTGGAAACCAGCCTCGCCCAGTGCCCAGACGCTCAAGGCCGTCAGTGCGCGGGAGGCCACCCCTGCTCGGCGGGCGTGCGGGAGCACCCAATACGCGCACCCCGCGACACCGTCATCGAGATTCACTGAGCCCATGGCGATGCGCCCCAGCACCTCATCGTCGCCACGGGTCACCGCCCAGCTCGCGCCCGTCTCCTGCGTCCAGGCCTGGCGATACTGCTCGAACCACTCGCGGACCTGATCTTCAGCGGCAGGTTGACGAGTGTGCCAATGCCGGATCTCGGGGTCCTGGTAAGCGGCGAGGAAGACGGCTGCGTCAGAAGGCTCCCAGGGTCGCAAGAGCAGGCCGCCTGGGGCGGAAAGCGTCGGCTGCGGGCTGGCGGCAAGGGTTCCGGCGGGGATGGCAGGCGGCGTCGAAAGAGTTGATCTCACGCCGTATCCTCTTCCGGCCGCGAGGACCTGTGTCAAGTTGCCGCCACCTCCGCATCGGTAGCCCGTGCATGTCAACCTCAACGCCTGCTCGTCATGATCGATGTACTCGTCCGCCCCGGGAACTGATGGTCAGGATTGGTCTGTCGATGGGGTGCTCGTCCAGGATGTAGCGGATGTGTTCGCTCGTGGTTCCGCAGGCTGTGGCGATTTGCTTGGCGCTTGGATACTTGTCCTGGAGGAATGCCTGGTGGACGGTGGCGATGTCGATATCGTCGGGATCTCGTCCGGGTAGCGCGGCCAGTTGGTCTGGGGAGAATCGGAAGGTGGGCTGCCAAGTCAGTGGCTCGTCAATGCCGTTGATGTGGAGCAAGTCGGCGCCGGCTTCCTGCAGCAGCTTGGTCTCGGAGGGCAGCAGCCGCATGCGGAAGGTGCTGTAGGCGGTGCGGCTGCGGAAGTCGTTGGCGGCGATCTGGCTGGGAGCGATTTCGGCGGGGTTGCCGGTCAGCGCCTCATAGAGCCATCGCTGTGCGTGAATGTGCGCCTGGGCGAGGTCGCTTTGTCGCCGCGTTCGTAGTGATGACCAGTGGTGAAGGGTGATGAACTCTTCCTGGTTGGCGAACACTGCCCGGCGGCGGGCGTAGTCGATCGGCGATGGGTGCTGGTTGAGGTGTTCGGCGAGTTCGGACAAGGCATCCAGGATGGCAATGCAGGCCGGGTGAGTGTTGATCTTTGCGTGGGTGTAGAAGAGTGCGCCGCGGTGGTGAGCGGGGAAACCAAGAAGGTCGACAGCTCGTTGGCAAGTCGTCTGGCCTCCGGTGAGCAGGAGGCATGCCGGCAGGGCCAGGCGCCACCGGCGAGCGCCGCGGTCAGGTTCGGGAATCAACGGGATGGATAGCCGGGGCCAGAGCAGTGCGGGCAGGCGTGCCGCGCGCTCGTCCGGAGTGGTGAGCGAGCGATCCGCTCGGCGTTTGTAGAGGGTGCTGGTGGTGTACTTCAACCGACGAGCAACCGAAAAGTGTGATTTCCGGGCGCGAAGCACTGCGGCTGCGAGAGGTGCGGACAGACGGGAGGTCAGGAGTGGAGCCCGCAGAGCCAGCGGCCGGAAAGCGCTCAGCCGGTCGACGATCCACCCAAGCCGACGTGCAGCCGTGACGAGGTCGGGAGCAGAGACGATGTCGAGAGCTGTGGTGAGCACCTGGGCGGTGACGGCGGCGTCAACGGGGACCATATGCAGGGGTCGAGTGAGAGGGCGGATGTGTCCGGAGCTGCCGTGGGGGATGTTGCGTTGAACTTCTGCCCTGTGACGAGCTAATAGCTGGTCCGGTGCCCAATGTTCCAGGTCGTCCACTGGCAGCCGGAGGATCAGGCTGGCGACGATGCGGAGGTCATGGAGGACCTCGGCGGGCTGGGTCGGAGAGTGACGATAGATACCGTCCCGGAAGGACGGTCCCCCGCAACTGTCGATGAGGGCGCTGATCAGTTGCTGGCTGGTGAGAAACGGCTGGACATCGATGTCGCTGGGGTTCTCGTCGCAGCCGGCCAGCGGGAAACCGCAGGGCGTGCGGTGGCTCGCTTAGCGACATCAAGGCGTGGAAGGGAGCATCTGCCGGGAACGGGAACGGAACTTAGGGCATGACCGAGTTCGCGGGGCATGCGACCACAGTCGCCGCAACGCGCCTGGAGCAGGACGCCATGGTCCAAGCAGGCGAAGTGCCAGGTCAATCGCCAGGTAAGTTGCCAGCGGCCGCCGGTTTCGGCCAGGCAGAGCGGACAGTAGCGCGACCCTCGCGCCCGGGTCCATGACGAGCGGACATTCACGGTTCTGGCGGTGGGGTCCAGGGTGAGGAAATGGCCGGCCCATCGCGACAAGGTCATGCCGCGCAGGGTCTGGGGACTGACTCCGGTCGCAGCGCCGAGGTGTGCGGCCTCGTGCTGGGTGAGATGAATGGTCCAGTTGGGCGGTGGGCCGGCGCGGGATGCTCGGTCGTGCCGACTGAGGCCGAGCGCGTCAAGCATGTGCGTGAGTGGCGTGTCCAGGCGGGTGGCCAGCGCTTCCAGCCAGCTGTCCAGGGCTTCGCCCGGCATCGGCGGCACCCTGATGGGCAGCGTGCGGACCGGGACGTTCACGAGATAGTGGTCAACCGGCCCCGAGACAGGGCGAGTTCCAGTTCGTGGCGAGCGGCTTCAGCCGCCGCGTCGTTCTTCACCTGGTCGAGCAGGTCGGTGGTGAGCGTCTCGACGCCGATGCGGACAGCACGCTGGCAGCCCCGGTTGATGATCGTCATGAGGGAGCCGATGTGTCCGGTACTGCGCGCGAACAGGTAGTCCGACAGGTCGTCGGCGAGGAATCCGGGGTGTTTGGCCGCCAGGACCAGGCGTTGTTCCAGGGCCAGCAGCATGGTCCGCCACTCCTGCCGACCTTGTGGTGCCTCGATGGTGAAGGGGCGCATGCCCAGGCGGGTGGTGCGCCGGGCGGTCTGGGCGAGTACGGCGTCGCTGTAGGAGGTGCCCTCGGAGAACAGCCCGCGGGCTTCCAGGCCGACGCCGATGAACAGCAGGGTGACGGGGAACTCGTTGGCGATGTACTTGAAGTGGTTGCTGATTTCGATGCCGCTCTTGGCCTGCCAGCGGAGAAAGTGCAGCTCGTCGACGATGAGCAGCCGGGTGGAGCAGGACAGCACGCAGTCCAGGGCGCGGTGGGCGAATTGGGCGGCGGTGCCCTTGCTGGTGGCCGGGTGGCCGTAGAACTCCAGCATGGCTCGGTTGAAGTCCTTCATCCCGGTGTTGCCCGTCATCCCGATCCGGCAGACCGGCCACCTCTCGTGGCCATCGCCGGTGAAGGCACCCTTCTCGACGATTTCCCGCTGGTGAAACAGGCGGGCGAACGCCAGCGCCGCGGTGGTCTTGCCCAGCCCGGGAAAGGCGTCGATCGCGATCGCGCCCTTGACCTTGTCGCCGTCCTGCTCGTTGCTGTCGACGATGTCCCACAGGTCCTCGTGCAGCTCTGCCAGCTGAGGGGTCTTGATCGGCCCGAGGTTGGCGTGCCAGATACGGCGTTGCCGGTCGTAACCAGCCTTCGCTTCAGGACCGAGCCGCCGAAGCTGGGCGACGGTGAGCGGTTCGGGCTGGAGACGGCGGGGCGCGTCGACGTAGTGCTGCCAGCCTTCCTTGCGGGCCAGCGTGAGATTGTCCAGGTTGGCGTGCGTCGCGACCGGCGGGCTGTCAGTGACGGTCACACGTCCTCCAGCGCCTCGGCGTAGAAGTCGAGCTCGTCCTCGTCGTCGTCATCGCCCTGCGGCAGGTCAGGCTCCTGCGCTGGAACCTCGTCATCGACGGGAGAGTCGACCGCCGGGACTGACTTCTCCAGGGCATGACGCACGGACGGCAGCCGGGAGATGGCATCCGCAGCAGTGGCGGGCAGTTCGATCGCGGCCTGCTCGCGGGAGATGCGCAGCGCCATGCGCCGTTCGGCGACCGACGTCCCCAGCCCGATCTTCCAGCGTTCCAGCAGGTCGGCGACCGCGAGCCGGTCGTCGGGGTAGGTGTATTTGGCCGCGGCCAGCTTGCGGGCGAACTGCGGGGCCTCCTCGCTCAGCGGCATGTCCAGGGCCGGGGCATGTTCCCAGTCCAGGACGTGCCACCGCCGCTCGGCAGGCCCGCGAGGGGTGTCGGGGTCGCGGAAGTAGACCTTGGTGATGTCATCGGGATCGACGTAGATGGGCCACTTGCCAGTGTTCGGACCGGCATAGGTGCTGGTCTGGCCTCGGAAGGGATTCAACCCTGGGCCGTTGTAGCGGCGCCCGACCTCCACGCCGTAGTGCTGGATGGTGCGCCACTTCACCTGCAGAAACTCAAAGGCCAGATCCGGATCGCGAGGCACCTCGATGTAGCCGGCGCGGTAGATGCCATGCTCGAACATCTGCGCCGGCGACATGCGCAGTCCCGGGACATGCGGGTCGACCAGGCTGTCATGCGGCCGCAAGTGGTAATCCACCGCGACCCACTCCCGGATGATCGCCTCCAGCTCGTCGAGGAAGTAGAACGCATCGCCTTCCGGATTCACGCCCCGGGAGTGCAGGTCAGGGCCCTTGTAGCCGGGCAGCGCCTGCAGCAGATCCTCGCGCAGCGTGCGGAAGAAGCGCTCCACGGGCCCCTTGTCGCGGCCGGTCCGCAGCCGGGCGGGCTGGATAGAGATGCCCAGCCGCTGGCAGACACTGGTCAGATGCTCCGAGACGTAGATCTTCCCGTGATCGACGACGATCGTCTCGGGCACCAGCGACGGACCCGCAGCACCCCGCCCACCAGTGGACACCTCGGCCAGCGGGCCCTCGACCGCCTCGACGTCCAGCAGCACCGAGCGGGGAATCCCATGCTCGGGCCAGACCGCGTGCGCCGGCCAGTTCTTGCCCGGCGGCCGTGGCCGATAGACCTGGTAGAGGACCGAGCCGGCGTCGATGGACTTCGTGGAGACCGGCGTCACCCGGACGCCGACGATGCACCGGGTGTACCAGTCCATCGCGACCGTGAGCTCGGCTTGCAGCCACCGCAGCGTCACCGGATCCAAGGCGAAGACGTCCAGCCGCGTGGTGTCCATCAGCACGTACTCGCCCGGCCGAGTTGGCCGCAACCTGCCGTAGACGCCGTCCGGACGTTCAGCGATGTCCCGGTTCCGCTTGGTGCTCAACCGGAACGTCGGCTGGCGCTTCTCCAGTTCCTGTAGCACCCGGAAAGCGGTCGCCTTGCTGGGCAGTTTCACCCCTCCCTGCCCGAAGCGTGCCAGCAATCGAGCCTCGGTGCGGCGGATCACCATGGAGCGTGACGGCTTTGACTTCTCGACATGCTCGGCCATGATTTCCAACGCTGTCTCCACCCAGCGCTCGTCGACTCTCCCGTACCCGTTGGTGGCGCTCGCTTTCGGAGCCAATCCAGCCTCACCGTGAGCGTGGAAGTCTGCGACCCAGCGCTTGATGGTGCGCATCGTGACCTCCAACTCTGCGGCCTTCGCCGCGTAGCGGCTGGTCAACGGTAGGTCTGGACGAAATTGGGGCCGAGGTTCCTCCTCGCCTGCCAGTTCGGGGCTGCCGGATCGGAAACCAGTGAGGACCTCACGGACGTGTGCTGCGCGTTCGCGAACCTGTTGCCGCTGGGCGTCGTCGAGTTGCCCCAGAATCACCGCCGCATGCTGAGTCGCGTCGCGATCGGAAGAACTTGTTTCGTTGGGAATCACGCGAGCGCGAGGCGACGCCAGGAGTTCACGCAGGGCAACGCGCGAGACCTGTCCGCGGCCGTTCCTCAGAAGCACCTCGTTGCCCGCGCTGGTCGGCAGCATCTGGACGATCTCAACAATCTCGCCGTCGTAGTGGAAACGAGTCCCCACTCCGACCCTCGTGCTCCCCTTGGTCATGTCGGCGTCCAGAGAAGGTGGCCCCGGCTAAGGGGGTGATCCAGATCGGTTACGAAACGTTGCTGCCAGAGCAGGTGCAGCACAGTCGCTTTCACCGTCTCCCCTGGCCATCCAGGCTGGCTGGAGATCACGTCCGTCAGGCTCACACCGTTGAACGGTTCGCTCATCAGCGCGTTCATCAGGTGCTGGTCGAATAGCCAGGGGCGCCGATACCCAGCGAGCAAGCGGATGTTCTCCAACCGGCTGGTCGGAGGCTCGCTCCAGACCTCGTAGCGCCAGCCGCGGGATTCGACCACGTGCCGAGTCCAGGCGAAGGTGACGGCTACTTTTGGCGCCGTCACGCGGTGGGCGGGCTTGACATCAACGATCACTGGACCAGTCATGGTCAGCAGCAGGAAGTCGGGAACATGCCTGCGGGCCATGCCGTCGAGCGTCACCGTAAGGAGGAAGGGCTGGGCGATGATGCCCAAGACGGAGGTATCGAAGTCGGCGAACAGAAGTCGGGCCAGCTCAAGGCGAGATTCGTAGATCACATGGTCGCGTTGGGTGGCCGACCAGTATGTGCCCGAGTAATGCTTCTGCCCCTTACTCCAGCGGAACGTGCGCCAGGGTACGGCGGCCCGCAGTACGTCAAGGGGGACTTCCAGCCACTCGGCATCTTTGACCAAAATGCCCTCACGAGGGCGAAAGGACAGGGTCGCCGTGAGAACACTGGCTGCCCTCATACAGAATCCCCCACATCTCGGATCCCCGCAGGCAGAGCATCACGTACCTACAGTTGGTAAGGAGTGCATCTCAGGATGTGAAGGCTAAGTCCAAAGTTCTTGGTGCCGCTGGCGAATTCTCAATCTCATGTCATTTGTGCGATTCGAGTGTCATTGCGAATGAGAAAGTGACACGGAATTTGAGAACCTACAGGTACGTTAAAGTCCGACGTTGCGCATGGCGTTGTCCCGCCAGCGGTCGACGGCGCGGATGTACCTCAGCACCACCGGTGAGGCGGGCGCCCAGCGGCCGTGTTTGGCGATGACGGCGACCGGGACGCCGGCGGCGTAGGCGACGGTGGCGCCGCCGGCGCGCAGGCTGTGCGCGGTGACGGTCTCGGCGTACGGGACGCGGGCGCGCACGGCCAGGTCGCGGACAACGACGTTGACCGCGTCCGCGCCGAGCGAGGGTCCGATGGTGGCGTGCCGGTTGATGCGACGCAGCAGCCGCCCGTCGGTGTGTCCGGCCTGGTCGAGGACGTGGAGCCAGTCGCGCCAGGCGGCGACCGGGTCGGTGAGCGGGTGGCTGCCGCGCGGGATGGCGATGGTCTCGCCGCGCGAGTCCTTGTCGGTCTTGGAGGTGCGGATGGTCACCTCCAGGCCGTCGGCGACCTCGCGCACGTCGTCCCTGGTCAGGGCGACGAGTTCGCTGCGCCGGCCCATCAGCGCCAGGCCGAGCACCAGCAGCAGCCGGTCGCGACGTCCGATCGCCGTGGTCAGGTCGCAGGCGGCGACCATGGCGCGCAGCGCGTCGATGGTGATGGGCGGGGCCTCGCGCTGGCCGCGGCCGCCGTCCTCGGCGCGCCGGCGCTTGTAGGCGCGCAGCGCGAGGCGGGCGGCCTCGGTGGCCGGACAGCCGGTGTGGCCGGACAGCCGGTGCATGGTGCGCACGGCGGCGATGGCCTGCTCGATGCTGGCCGGCGCCTGCCCGGCCTCGCAGAGACTTGAGGTGTATTCGGCCAGTGTGTGCCCGGTGGCGGGCAGTGCGACGCGGCCGTGTCCGGCGCACCAGGCGGTGAAGGCGGCCCATTGCCGGGCGTAGGCGCGGCGGGTGTTGGCGGGCACGCAGCGCCGAGCTCGGCGCGAGACTGCGACAGCGTGATGGACCAGCACCCGCCCGAGGACCGGCCCGAGCAGGCCGCCGTGTTGTTCCAGGTTGAGTTGCCCTTTGAGGGTGTCGTTGACCGACTCGATGAGCTGGCGGACCTTCTTGAGCATCGGTTCGCCGTACCTCTGTTTCTCTCGCTTGCGCGAGGGGCACAGCAGCTCGATGCCCTGTTCGGCGAGTTCCTTTTCGAAGGGCTTGGAGGCGAAGCCCTTGTCCGAGATGAGCAGGATGCCCTCGCGCTCGGCGATCAGGTCGGCGTCGATCTCGAGCATCGCTGCCAGCACCTCGCGCTCGCCGATCTTCGGGTTGGCCAGTGCCCACATGATGGGCATCCCCGCCGGGGTACAGACCAGATACAACCGCAGGCCCCAAAAGAACCGCGAATGTGAGGCGCAGTAGCCGTAGCTGCCCCAGCCGGCCAGGTTCGAGCGTTGCACCTCCTGCTCTGATGGGCGCACGAAAAAGATTCACTGATCATCTCGACGGTTTCCACCGGCCGAGGTTCGCTGCCGCCTGCCCGGCTGAGGTGGGTGATTTTCCGGTCAGTATGCGCCACAGGGTCTTCTCGTGTAGGGGACGTCGCGGCGGGACAGCAGCCGATGGAGGGTAGTCTTGGCGACGGTCTTGGTCTGGTCGGGGGTTTCTTGCGGCGTTCGGCGGTGGCTAGGACTGAGGGGGCGCCACGTTCTCCTCAAGCGGATGGTTGTTCCACCAAACCGGAGCAACCTCATGCCGTCGATACCCAGCACCGTCCTGGCCGCGGAGCTCACCGGCTGATCGGCTATCCGCCCAATCGGGCGAGAATCGCTTCGGTCATCTCCACCGTGCCGGCGGTGCCGCCAAGGTCGAGCGTCCGGACGTCAGACGAGCCCAGAACGTCTTCGACGGCCTTCGTGACCGCGGCCGCAGCATCGGTTTCTCCAAGGTGATCGAGCATCATGGCGCCGGCGAGGATCTGGGCGGTCGGGTTCGCTATGCCCTTGTGAGCGATATCGGGGGCAGAGCCGTGCACCGACTCGAACATGGACGGGTGGGTGCGCTCGGGATTGATGTTGCCGGAGGGAGCGATACCGAGGCTACCTGCGACTGCGGCGGCCAGATCGCTGAGGATGTCGCCGAAGAGGTTGGATGCGACGACGACGTCGACTTTGTCCGGGGAGAGGACCATGCGAGCGGTGAGCGCGTCGATGTGGCATTGGTCGGAAGAAATCTGCGGGTTGTCCGCTGAGATCTCGTGAAAGATCTGGTCCCAGAACGGCATTGAGTGAATGAGGCCGTTGGACTTGGTCGCTGACGTCACGTGACCACCGCGGTGCTGGGCGTGGGAGAACGCGAAGCGCATGACTCGCTCCATGCCGTGACGGCTGAAGACCGCTTCCTGCACGGCGAACTCATGGGGCGTACCCGTGGCGTGTCGTCCACCGATCTCTGAGTACTCCCCCTCGCAGTTCTCCCGCACGATCACCATGTCGATGTCTGACGGTCCTCGACCCGCGAGCGGCGGGGTGATCCCGGGGAACAGCCGAACAGGTCGAAGGTTGACGTACTGCTGGAACGCGCGCCGGATCGGGATGAGCAAACCCCACAGTGACACGTGGTCGGGTACGCCCGGGAAGCCGACGGCGCCGAGGAAGATGGCGTCGTACTCGCGGAGCTGATCGATACCGTCGGCCGGCATCATCTGGCCGGTGCGCACGTACCGTTCGCAGCTCCAGTCGAACTGCCTCCAGTCGAGCGTGAAGCCGTGGCGGCAGGCGACGGCGTCAAGAACCTTCTGCGCCGCCACCGTCACCTCCGTTCCGATGCCGTCCCCGGGGATGGCGGCGACTCTGTGCGTGCCGGGTGTCGTCGTCATGTGTTGCCTCCACATCCATTGCAGGGTGCCTGCGTACGTCAGGGCACATCGGCCGATTTCAACAGTGTGCTCATCCAGGTGCCGGTCAGGAGAGCTAGTCGGTTTCGGTGAAGACCGCTCGCTGAACCCGTTCGTTGACGGTGAGGCGGAAGATGTCGGGCCTCGCGTAGTGGCCGACCACGTCGAAGTCGTACTTGCCGCGGACGATCTCGGCCAAGTCGAGGTCTGCGGTCAGCACCGCTTCCTGGTCGAAGCACGGCCCGGCGAGGATCTCTCCCATGGGAGAGACGATGAGCGAGCCTCCCCGCGACATCAGCGCGGATTGGTCGCTCGTCTTAACGTCGGCGCAGTCGTCGTCCAGGGTGATGTACTGATTGGCTCCGAGGACGAAACACCGTCCTTCGCATGCCACGTGGCGCATGGTTGCGGTCCAGGTGTCACGGCTGTCTGCGGTCGGAGCGCAGTAGATCTGGATGCCTTTGGAGTACATCGCGGCGCGCAGCAGCGGCATATAGTTCTCCCAGCAGACAACGGCTCCGAGACGCCCTATCTCGGTATCGAAGACGTTGAGTGTCGAGCCGTCGCCGAAACCCCAGATAAGCCTTTCGGCGCCTGTGGGCATGAGCTTGCGGTGCTTGCCGAGGTACGCGCCCGTAGCATCGTAGAAGAGGACCGTGCAGTAGAGAGTCCCACCATCTCGTTCGATGACGCCGATGACCAGGTGGGTGCGGAACTCGGCGGCGAGTTCGCCCAGCTCGAACACGACCGGTCCGGGAACGTCGATTGCGGCGTTCCAGTAGTGACGAAACTCCTCCCGGCCCTCAGGGGTGCGGCTCCCGATCGAGGTGCCGAATGTTGCTCCTCGTGGGTAGCCGCCGAGGAAGGCTTCCGGGAAGACGGCCAGCTTGGCGCCTGACCGGGAGGTGTCGGACAGCAGATTGCGTATCTTCGCCATGCTCGCGCGATGGTTGTTGTGGACTGGGGATGCTTGAACGACTGCTGCTCGGACAGAGTCCATGGGTGTCTCCTGCGGGAGGGTAAGCGTGCAACGGCGACAGCGTGACAGCGCGATAGGCGTCTTGGCCTGTAACCGTGTGGGAGAGAAGGGTTTGACGGGATGTGCGGTTGGGCCGGCGCTCAGTGGTCGGCGGGCGTGCTGTGGTTCAACCACGTACTGCCGTCGGCCTCTTCGACTTCCATCGCTGTCAGAATTACGTGCTTGACGGAGTTGCTGTGCTGCTCAAGAAGGGTCGCGAGCCTTTCACCGTCTCGCTCTCTCAGCGCGTCGACCATGGCGATGTGGTCTCGGTGTCGTTCCTCGCGCATCCCCGTGTGGTGACGGAACAGGTAGTCCGAGATTTGAAGATGAAGGTTCAGGAGTTTGTAGTGACGAGTCAGGTGGGCGTTGCCGGCCGACCGGATGATGATCTCGTGCAGACGGACGTCAGCATCGATGAATTTGGCGATCGACTGTTTCTCGGGAGGCTTGGACAGCGATTCCTCTTCGAGGATGACCAGTAGCTCGGACAATTCTTGAAGTTCAGCCGAGGTGATGTTCTTCGCGGCGCGGGACGCTACGTATTTTTCGAAGATCTGGCGTAGCTCGAACAGGTCGGCGATGTCCGATCGGGTGAGCTTGACCGCCGTCGTTCCGCGGCGGTCCGACACCTGCAGGAGCCCCTCGGAGACCAGTCTCGTGATCGCTTCCTTCACCGGGCTGCGGCCCAGCTTCGTCTGGCTGGCCAATTTGGCTACCGAGGTCTGCTCACCCGGGCGGATCTGGCGTCGCAACACCATTTCTCGGATTCGCTCGTACGCGATGTCGGCGAGCGGAACACTGGGCGACGGCATAGGCTCCTGGTCCTTCGTCATCGGCTCACCACATCCTCGATCGTACTCGCCTCCTTCGCCAGTGTCCGAATCGCGGAGTTGCCGGCTTCTCGCCCATCTGTGCTGGCGGCGCGAAGAATCTCCCTGACCCGCCGTTCGGCGGTATGACGCGCCTCGGCTGACGGTTCACCGAACTCGCTCAGTTCCACGGTGCCCACGACACGGCCGGGCGCGGCGAGCACGAGAACTCGCTGGCCGACTTCAACGGCTTCGCTGATGGAGTGCGTCACGAAGACCGTCGTCTTCCGGGTGTCCTGAATGAGCTTGAGCAGGTCCGATCGCACCGCTGCTGCCGTCACCTCGTCCAGGGCGCTGAACGCTTCGTCCGCGAGGATGAGATCGGGGTCGGTGAGGAACGTGCGGGCAATGGCTGCCCGCTGCTGCATCCCCCCGGACAGCTCATGGGGGTGAACGTGGGCGAATTTACCAAGTCCGAGCTTGTCGAGCCATTCGGCGGCGCGCTCCTTGCGCTCCTTCTTCCCGACTCCGAGGATCTGGAGGCCGAGGGCGACGTTGTCGATGGTGGTTCGCCACGGAAGGAGTCGCGCAGTCTGGAAGATGATCCCGACTTTGGCACGTAGCTCATCGAAGTCACGGTAGGGGTCGTGCCCGAGAACACGGACGCGACCGGACGTGACGGACTGCAGACCCATCATCAGCGACAGGGCGGTGGATTTGCCCGAGCCGGTCGCTCCTACGATCGCGACTCGCTCCTGCGGGGCCACATGGAAACTGAGGTCGCGGCAGACGACGAGCTGTTCCTTGCCTCCCGTGGGGCCCTTGCGTGCGAATGCCTTGGTGACGTCGTCGAAAACGACAGGGAACGTGGGCTGTGGCTGATTCATGATTAACCCCTTCCGACCGCGGGCCGCCACGCCAGGAGGCGACTCTCGGCGAGACCACGGACAGCCTGCAAGATCATCAGGACCACGACCAACAGCAGTGTCCAGGCTATCGCTCCGGCCATGTCGAAGATCGATTGCGAGTTGAGCAACTCATAACCGACCCCCGTTGTTGCCCCGACCAACTCGGCGACGACCACGACTCGGATCGCGGTGCCGAGATTGACCTCCCACGCGGACAGCATTGCGGGGATGACCGCGGGCCACACGATGAGCCGGAATCGTTGGATCGGCCTTGCTCGGAACGCGACAGCCACTTCCTGCAGGTCGTGGGGAACGGACCGGACTGCGCCGACAGTGTAGAGAGCGAAACTCGGCGTGAGTTCCACGAGCATGATGAACGCGATGCGCGTCTCGACGTCCTTGAACCAGATGACCGCGAAGACCACCCATGACAATCCCGGCACACCCTGCAGGAATTGCAGAATCGGGCGCGCATAGGTCTCGAATGTTCGCCGGGCGCCCATGAGCAGCCCTATGGCCACACCCAGCAGGAAGGTGGTGATCAGTGCTAGGACGACTCGTTCCACGGTGATGAGAAGGCTCTTCAACGTCGCGGAGTTGGTGACGATGTGGACGAGTGAATTCCAGATATCGGGTATCGACGGAGCCACCAGACTCGATAGGAACAGTGTGCTAAGCTGCCACAGTCCGGCGATTGCGATGATGTCGATAACTGCTGCGCGTTTGCCTTTGAGTGCCGACAGGCAAACGCGCCAGGCAGGAGTTGGGAGAACGCGGCCAGTTTCGGGTGCGACGGAGGCTTTGTTCTCCGCCAATTGCCTGATGTTCACGACAGCATTTCCGTCTTTCGCACGTGAGAAGAATTGAAGGGCATGGTCAGGCGCCGAGATCAACCCTGCTGGTAGACCACGCCCTGCGGCACAGACTTGAGGTAGCCGGACTCAACTGCTGCGCGGAATACGGTGTCGATCGCATTTGTCTGCGACGAAGCCCAGTAGACGTTCAAATTGAGTCTCGTCGACTTCAGCAGTGCGGCGATGGAGGCTTCACGGATTCTCAGTGCCTTCGAGATCGTTTGCGCCGCCTCCGTTGGGTGCTCCTTCACGTACGCCGCGGCATCGACGTAGGTGTCGTACAACTGCGAGACCTCTCGCTTGTGCGAGGTGATCCAGCTCGTCTGGGCGGCCAGCCCGAGGTAGGGGATGTGGGACTGGCCGGTCGCCTGCGTCCAGAGCTTCGCAAGGTCGAACGTCGTGTACTTGTCGCTGGTGCCTCCCTCGGTGAGGGATGAGTAGGCCGGCTCCCAGATCTCTACACCATCGGCCCGGTTGGCTTCGATGATCGGGGAAAGGGCCGGGCCCTGGACGCCCTGGACGCGCATGCTTCCTACGTCGAGTCCGTTCTTCTGGGCGACGTACTTGAACATCACGTACTGCGCCGACGTCAAGTCCGCGGCGAAGCTCTTGTTGCTGAAGTCACTGAGTTTCGTGATACCCGAAGTCTTGGGTGCCACCGCGGCACCCCAGTAGTTGTACACGTTGAACAGGTACTGGACTTTTCCGCCCTTCTGGGAGAGCAGACCGACATCGGTGAGCAGTGTGCCGCTGGCGCCCACCTGCGTCGCGCCCGAGGCGAAGTTGGTACGGTAGGTGGCCCCCGGTTGTGGTTTGAATGAAATGTTCAGGCCGTGCTTCTTGTCCAATCCCTGATCTTTGATGATCGGGCTGAGAAAGAACCCGAGCGAAGGAGGTTGCTGTATGGCCAGTTCCAGGCTCGTCAGGTCGTCCGAGTTCTTACCGGAGTCTTTGGTTCCGCAGGCTGCCGACGCTAGACATGATGCGAGTGCCAGGCCAGCGAGGTACTTCCGCGATTGAGAGAACGACATTTCAGCCTCCTTGTGTGTGTACCTCGGCGCGTCCGTACGGACGCGTAGGGGGTCCGTACGGACGTATTGTTGGTCAGGCACCTGCATGCGAGGGCGCGCCTTTGCGAACGAGCAAGTGCGGTGATCGCCCGCTTTCAGGGCGCTTGGCTTAATCGACCGTACGCATTACCGTGCGGTCAGGCGGCAGCTGGGTCCAGCGTCTTGAGCATGTCGAGGACTACGCCGCTCACCGGGGTCTCGACGCCGTGTCGATCGCCCAGTTCGTGAACGTACCCGGTGAAGGCGTCGATCTCCAGCGGACGTCCGGCTGCCACGTCTTCTGCCATCGACGAGAGGATGTTCATCCGGTTTCCCTGTTCCCACACCTTGTCGCCGGCGTCCGAGGGGATCGGCGCGCCGTGGGCCCTTCCGACGGCGATTGCCTCCTCAAGCAGTGAGCCGTACAGGTGGCGGCCGGACGGACGCGCCAAGATGTCGCCGAGCGGGCGCTGGATGAGCGCAGTGAGCGGGTTGAGAGCACAGTTGAACAGGAACTTCTGCCACTTCTGCGCGCGGATGCGGTCGTCTGCGGCGATGTCCAGGTTGGCCGACCGGAACACGTCGAGAATGGAGTCGAGGTCGGGAGAGGGCTGTCCGACGTAGTCGCCGAGATGGATCCTCGGCGGAGAGGTGCAATCGATCACGCCGGGAGCGGTCCGCCGCGCGCCGATATAGAGGACACCCGAGAGAAGACGCGCCGGCCCAATCAGATCCGCGAGAACTTCTTCGTTCCGGACACCGTTCTGCAGGCACAACACACGCGCGTGATCACCGGCGACGGCGGTCAGCGCGGCAGCGGCCTCGTTAGTGTCGTAGGACTTGACGCAGAACAGAACCAGGTCGACAGCGGGAGTGGCTACGCCGCCGGGCTTGATCAGTTGCTCCGGGCGGGCGACGATGCGCGTTCCGTCCGGGTCGTTGACAACGATGCCCTCATGCTCGATCCGTGCGTAACTCTCGCCACGCGCGACGAGCGTGACCGAGATGCCGGCGTGCGCCAACTTGGCGGCCAGGTACCCGCCCGTCGCTCCTGAACCGATTACGCCAACTCTCATCGTGCTCCGCCCTCGGCCGTCAGCACGTGGTCGTACTGGTCGAACGGCGCTTGAGCGAGCACGAAGGTGAACAGCTCGTCGGAATCATTGGTGACCGTATGAACCTTCCCGGGCGGCATGGCACAGAAGGCGCCCGGGACGATCTCGTACGACATCGACTCATTGCTGTCCGAAATCGTGATCGTGCCACGGCCAGCCATCCCCAAGAACAGGTCCCAGATGACGGTGTGGCTGTGCTGTGCGATCGAGGCCCCGGGAGGGACGTTGAACACGCTGAATCGAATGGCGTCTGAGACGAACGCGACCCCTCTTTCACAGCCGGTGTGCGAGGGGTGCATCGGCACGAAGCTGGCGTGTTGTAGATAGGTGACATCCATGCCGTAGAAGCTAACATATCAATCTGACATGTCAATGCTCCTTCGGCTTACGGGGCAGACGTCGTCGTGCGGGGGCGGACGCGGCTGGACGACCAGACGGTTCCCAACCGCGACGTGTGGGTCTGTTCAACCCCTAACGGCTCTGTCCCGTAATCGGGTAGTGGTCGCGTCTGTCAATCCCCTCAAAGCGTGGAGACGGGTCTATGCCACAGCGGTCCTCAGCAGGGCCGATGAGGCTTGTCTCTTCTCGATCATGTGACGTTCGAAGGTGATGGCCCGGCGCTCGGGTTGACGTCACCAGGGGCAATGTAGCTCTGCGTGATCGTTGTTCGGGTAGTTCGTGGGGTGGATGGCCAGCATGAGGCGGACATATGTAACTGAGCGTTTTATCTCAGGTCCGCTACGTCGCGATCACGTCTCGGATATACCGCTCGGTAGTCGAATGGTTACAAATCATTGTTTTCCTGGCCTTCGTTTGAGGTCGGGAGAAAGGGTGCGGGCATGCGACGCGAATGGGAGTTAGAGGACCTGATCGAGTGCTGGACGCTGGATGAGGAGGAGTTCGCGCTGCTGGCGAACAAGTCCGGGGCGACGCGGCTCGGCTTCGGTCTGATGCTGAAGTTCTTCGAGCTGGAAGCGCGGTTCCCGCGCCGGGAGGACGTGCCCCGCCCGGCGGTGGAGTTCATGGCGGGTCAGGTGAAGGTCGACGCGCAACTGTTCGCCGCCTACGACTGGTCAGGGCGGACCATCAAGAACCATCGAGCGCAAATCCGGGAGTTCCACGGCTTCCGTGAGCCGACGGTGGGAGACGAGGACAAGCTCGCCGACTGGCTGGCCACCAAGATCTGCCCGGTGGAGATGTCGCGGGATCGGCTGCGCGGCGCGCTGCTGGCGCGCTGCCGCGAAGACAGGATCGAGCCGCCGAAGACGACCCGGATCGAACGCGTGCTGGGTGCGGCCGAGGCGATGTTCGAGCGAAACTTCACCGCCACGACCGTGGAGCGCTTGTCGTTCGAGTCGATCGACAAGCTGGAAGAGCTGATCGTCGCCGACGTTCCCCCGGCCGCCGTCCCGGTCGCCGGAGAGGATGCCCCTGCAGAGAACGGGCAGGCGCAGGTGGCCAGTGGCGGCCGGCGCGCGTTCTTGCAGGAGCTGAAGGAGGATCCGGGATCGTTTCAGCTGGACACGTTGCTGGCGGAGATCGTGAAGCTGGAGCGGGTGAAGGCGATCGGTCTGCCGGCCGCGTTGTTTGAGGGGGTCTCGGAGAAGGTTGTGGCGGGCTGGCGGGCCCGGGCGATGAAGATGTACCCGTCCGATTTCGAGGCGGCAGCGGCGCCGGTGCGCATCACGCTGCTGGCCGCGTTGTGCCAGGTGCGGCAGGCGGAGCTGATCGACGGGTTGGTGGAGTTACTGATCCAGCTCGTGCACAAGATCAGTGTGCGGGCGGAGAAGAAGGTCGAGGGGGAACTCAACGCCGAGTTCCGGCGAGTGCAGGGCAAGAACGGGATCTTGGTGAAGCTCGCCATAGCGGCGCTGGAGCTGCCGGAAGAGATTGTCCGCAAGGCGTTGTATCCGGTGGTCGGTGAGCGGACGCTGGCCGACATCATCGCTGAGGCCAGGGCGAACGAGAAAGAGCTGCGCACCCGGGTGCGGACCAAGCTGCGCGGCTCCTACTCCCATCACTACCGGCGCGGGCTGCCCAAGCTGCTGAAAGCGGTGACGTTCGGGTGCGGCAACGAGGTGTTCCGGCCGGTGATGGACGCGCTGGCGCTGCTGAAGCGCTACGACGGCTCCGACGCCGACTTCTACGCCGCCGCCGAGGCGGTGCCGTTGGAGCACGTGGTGCCCGAGGACTGGCGAGAGGCGGTCTGCGACCCCGACAGCGGCCTGGTCGAGCGGATCCCGTACGAGCTGTGTGTACTGGTGGCGCTGCGCAAGGCGATCCGGCGGCGCGAGATCTGGGTGGAGGGCGCCAACACCTGGCGCAACCCCGATGAGGACCTGCCCGCCGACTTCGAGGACAACCGGGATGTGCACTACGAGGCGCTGGCCAAGCCCCGCGACCCGGCCGACTTCGTCGCCGATCTGAAGAAGCGGCACGTCGCGGCGCTGGACCGGCTGCACAAAGGGCTGAAGAAGGCCACCACGGGCGGGGTGAGCATCACCCGGAGGAAGGGTGAGCCGTGGATCAGCGTCCCGGCCCTGGGCAAGCAGAGCGAGCCGGAGAACCTGGAGGCGTTGAAGGAGGAGATCGCCCGCCGCTGGGGAGTGATCGACCTGCTGGACCTGATTAAGAACGTCGATCACGCCACCGCCTTCACCGGCGAGTTCACCTCGGTGGCCTCGCGGACGGTGACCGATCCGGAAGTGCTGCGCCGGCGGCTGCTGTTGTGCACGTTCGGGCTGGGCACGAACATGGGGATCAAACGGGTCGCCGAGGGCACCGCGGCGATCGAGGGGATGGAGGCCGACACCGAGGCCGCGCTGCGCCGGACCCGCCGGCTGTTCGTCAACCGCGACAACCTGCGGGCCGCGATCCGCACGGTGGTCAACAAGACGCTCCAGGTGCGCGATGTTTCGCTGTGGGGGCCGGGCACGGCGTGCGCGTCGGACTCGCGCAAGTTCGGCTCGTGGTCGGCGAACTTCATGACCGAGTGGCACCAGCGCTACGCAGGTGCCGGGATCATGGTGTACTGGCACGTGGAGCGTAAGAACGTGTGCATCTACAGCCAGGTGCGCTCCACCACGGACTCCGAGGTGGCCTCGATGATCGAGGGCCTGCTGCGCCATCTGACGTCCGCCGAGGTCGACCGCCAATACACCGATACGCACGGTGCTTCGATCGTGGGTTTCGCGTTCTCGCACCTGCTGGACTTCAAGCTGCTGCCCCGGCTGAAGAACATCGGCTCGGCCCGTCTGTACCGGCCGGGTCTGGCCGAGGGCGAGGCCTGGCCGGGGCTGGAGGAGGTGCTGTCGGGCAAAACGATCGACTGGGAGCTGATCGCCAACCAGTACGACCAGATGATCAAGTACGCGACGGCGTTGCGGCTCGGCACCGCCGAGGCCCACCAGATGCTGCGCCGCTTCACCCGCGGCGGCCCCAAGCACCCCACCTACCGTGCCATCGAGGAACTCGGCCGGGTGATCCGAACCATCTTCATCTGCGACTACCTGGCTGACGAAGAGCTGCGCCGGGAAATCGGTGAGGGTCTCAACGTGGTGGAGAACTGGAATTCGGCCAACAAGGACATCTTCTACGGCAAGGCCGGCGACCTGACCGGCGACGACCGCGAACACGTCGAAGTCTCCGCCCTCGCCCTTCACCTGGTCCAGGCCGCGATCGTCTACCTCAACACCAGGATGGTCCAGATCGTCCTGGCCGAGCCCCGATGGCAGAAGAAGCTCACCGACGCCGACCGGCGCGCCCTGTCGGCTCTGTTCTGGTCCCATCTGAACCTGTACGGCAAGTTCGAGCTCGACATGAGCAAACAGCTCGACCTCGGACCGGCCTAGAGGTACACAATGTCGCGCCTGATCCGCTCTGAGTGGCGAATGACCTGGTGCGGCCCTTCCACGACCAACTCAACAACCAGCTCTGCGCCTGGCCGGCCTCGCTGTAGTAGGAAATAACCTCTGTGTTCCCGCGTCCTGAGGCTGAGCGGGGCGCACCCCTTCTGACCTGTGACCTGGTGCTTCTGGTCGCCCCGTGCCGAGG
>NZ_JBEZDU010000019.1:0-229280 GCF_040648495.1 Nonomuraea sp. NPDC049129
ACGTCCTTGCGCCCGGCCTGACGAGCCGCCTCAACCCGGGCCTTCCATTTCTCGTTGCCCAGCAGCCAGTCGAACGACTCGGTCTGCAGAGCGAGGAGGTCAGGAACTTCGAGGGGCTCCTGGATGCGCGAAAAAGAGACGCGACGGGGACCAGCGGGTACGGCGGAGGCGTTGCGCGAGGCTGCCAACAGATGTCCTTCCGAGGGCTCGCGGCGGACTGACTACACGCACGCCAGACAACCTCGCAACGTGAGCAAGCGGAGCGGGTTGTCAGAAAAGCAGCGTGGAAGCATGAGCGTACTCGCTCAAATGCAATTTGTCCACGCTTACGCAGACCCAGCGTTCCGGTCGCATTTCCATGATGACGTATGGAGCCCCCACTTGTCAACGCCGAACGCGACTGAAGATAGTCTCCGACGAACCGTGGGTGCGGCGGCGATGTGCCGCCTCGCGAAGGGGAAAGGGGATTATCCGCACCTTTCCACTCTCAACGTATAGCGCACCGGGGGGCTTGCGGCAAGACCCGGGTCGTGCCGCAGAATCAGCGGCCGAGGCCAGAACGCCAGGAACGGGTCCCCAGTGACCTCAGATCGGAGCTTGTTACGTGAACCCCCTGACCACCAGCGCGTTCGACCTTCCCGACCGTCTCGCCCTCAAGGGCGACCAGGCGCTGATCGCCGGCGATGAGCGACACTTCGCGGCCATCGCGGAGAGCCTTGAGCAGTCGATCGCCGACCTGTCCGACCGCCTCGACGCCGAGCGCAAGGCGCCCGGCGGCATCGGCCGGGCGGCGATGGACCGGGACATGGAGATCCACCGGCTGACCGCTCGCCTGCGCGCGCTCCGCCGGTTCGGTTTGGACCTGTGCCTCGGACACATGGTCAGCGCGGACGACCCCGAGCCCGTGTACGTCGGCCGGCTCGGCCTCAGGGACAGCCAGGGTCGTCAACTGCTGGTCGACTGGCGTTCCCCGGCGGCCGAGCCGTTCTTCGGAGCCACCCACGCCAACCCGATGGGCCTGGCCAGCCGCCGCCGGTATCGCTGGACCCGCGGCCGGATCAGCGACTACTGGGACGAGGTGTTCACCTCGGACGGGCTGGTCGGGCACGCCGCGCTCGACGACCAGTCCGCCTTCATAGCCAGCCTGGGCAGCAACCGGTCGGCCCGGATGCGAGACGTGCTCGGCACCATCCAGGCCGACCAGGACGCCATCATCCGCGCCGGCTCCCGGGGCGCTCTCGTCGTCGACGGCGGTCCGGGTACGGGCAAGACCGTCGTCGCCCTGCACCGCTCCGCCTACCTGCTCTACTCCGACCCTCGCCTCGGTCACCACCGGGGCGGCGTCCTGTTCGTCGGTCCGCACCAGCCCTACCTGGCGTACGTCGCCGACGTACTCCCCAGCCTCGGAGAGGAGGGCGTGCAGACCTGCACCCTGCGGGACCTCGTCGCCGAGGGAGCCGCGGCGGCGATCGAGGCCGACCCGGACGTGGCCCGCCTGAAGTCGTCCGCGAACCTGACGCAGGCGATCGAACCGGCCGTCCGGTTCTACGAGAACCCGCCCACCAAGGGGATGACGATCACGACCCCCTGGTCCGACATCTGGCTGAGCGCCGAGGATTGGGCCGAGGCGTTCCAGGCACCGGATCCCGGCACTCCGCACAACGAGGCGCGTGACCAGATCTGGGAGGAGCTGCTCACGATCCTGATGGACAAGCACGACGGCGACGCCTCGGCTGACCTGCTCCGCAAGTCGCTGCTGCGGGACAGGGAGCTGCTCACGATCTTCAACAAGGCGTGGCCGCTGATCGAGGCGGCCGACCTCGTCGGGGACCTGTGGTCCGTACCCGCCTACCTGCGGATGTGCGCTCCCTGGCTCAGCCCCGACGAGGTGCGAGCGCTGCAGCGCGCGGACGCCCAGGCGTGGACGGTGTCCGACCTGCCGCTCCTGGACGCGGCACGGCAGCGGCTCGGCGACCCGGAGGCGGCGCTCCGTAAGCGCCGGCATGACGCCTCTCTCGCCGCCCAGCGTGAGCAGATGGACATGGTCGTCGACAACCTGCTCGCCGCCGATGACGACGGTGAAGGTCTGGTGACGATGCTGCGCGGACAGGACGCGAAGGTCTCTCTGGTCGACGAGACCACATTGCCCAGCATCGAACCGGACCTGCTCGCCGGCCCGTTCGCGCACATCGTCGTGGACGAGGCCCAGGAACTGACGGACGCGGAGTGGCAGATGCTGCTGCTCCGGTGCCCGTCCCGGAGTTTCACCATCGTCGGGGACCGCGCCCAGGCCAGGCATGGGTTCACGGAGTCGTGGCAGGAGCGGCTGGAGCGGATTGGGCTCGACCGGATCAACCTGGCCTCCCTGAGCATCAACTACCGGACGCCGGAAGAGATCATGACGGAAGCCGAGCCGGTCATCCGGGCCGTGCTCCCGGACGCCAACGTGCCGACCTCCATCCGCCGCGGTGACGTCCCCGTCGTCCACGGATCCGCCTCGGATCTGGGCTCGATCCTCGACACCTGGCTCGCCGCACACGCCGACGGGATCGCGTGCGTCATCGGGGACCCCACCTTCCGTACGACGTCCCGCGTCCGGTCGCTGACCCCGGAGCTGTCGAAGGGGCTGGAGTTCGACCTGGTCGTCCTCGTCGACCCGGAGGCGTTCGGCGAGGGCATCGAAGGCGCGGTCGACCGCTATGTCGCGATGACCCGAGCGACCCAGCAACTCGTCATCCTCACCAGCTCCTGACAGGCGCCCTCCGGTCAGTCGTGGCTGATGACGATCTTGCCGAAGCCGCCGCCCGCCTCGCAGTAGCGGTACGCCTCGTGGACGTCCTCGAACGGGAACACCCGGTCGAGGACGGGACGCAGCCGGTGCGTGGCGACCGCGTGGTTGACCTGGAGGAAGTGGGCGCGGCTGCCGGTCGCCACGCCGCGCAGCACCGCGCCCGCCCCGAACAGCAGCGCCGGGTCGACCGGCCGGGCGCCCTCGGCACCGGACAGCCGGTAACCGACGAACGCCACCTCGCCGCCGAACGCCACCGACTTCAGCGACTGCTCCAGCGGCCCCGCCGGGTCGACGACGCGATCGGCGCCCATGCCGTCGGTGAGCGCGCGGACCTCCTCCGACCATGACGGGTTCGCCCGGTAGTCGATCACCTCGTCGGCGCCGAGCTTCCGCAGCCGCTCCGCTTTGGCGGGGCCGGACGTCGTCATGATCACCCGGGCGCCGCTCAGCTTGGCGAACATCAGCGTGAACAGCGACACCCCGCCCGAGCCGAGCGTCAGCACGGTCTGGCCGGGCCGTGGGGCGCTGCCGGAGGTCAGCGCGTTCCACGCGGTCACGGCCGCCAGCGGCAGCGCCGCCGCCTCCTCGTACGACAGGTGCTCGGGGATGGGCACCACGCCGTCCTCGCTCAGCACCGCGTACTCGGCCAGCACTCCGTCGGTCATGGTGCCGAGCTGGGCGGCGTTCTCCAGCAGGAAGGGCCCGTCCTGCCAGCGCGGGAACACGGTGGCTGCCACGCGGTCGCCCGGCCTGACCCGGGTCACGTCCTCGCCGACGGCCACGACCTCGCCAACGCCCTCGCAGCCGGGTACGACGCCGGGCCTGATCGGCAGCGGATAGTCGTTCGCCAGCACCATCAGATCGCGATAGCCCAGCCCGTTCGCGCGGATCCTGACCACGACCTGCCCGCGCCCCGGCGCGGGCTCGTCCCGGTCCTCGATGGTCAGCCCGGCGAGACCGCGTCCCGGCCGCAGGTGATAGCTCCTCATCGCACGTCCTTTCCCCCGCTTCGGTTACGTGAGGATCCTCCGGGCGAGTCATGACATCGGACAATTCCCCTCAGGGAATCGCTCACGATTGCCAGGCATTGCGGAAGCTCAGCCGGGCCCGCGCCAGCCGGGACTTGACCGTGCCCACCGGCACCGCCAGCAGCCTGGCGGCGGTGGCCTCGTCGAGCCCTTCGACATCGCGCAGCACCAGCACGGCGCGGTGCTCGGGCGTGAGCCGTTCCAGCACGTCGCGGATGTCCACCGCGTTCTCCACGTCCTGCCGCGACGGCAGGTCGCCCGGCTCCGCGGGGCCGACGCGGTTGTCGCGCCTGGCGATCCTGACGGCCTCTCTCACGGCGATCGCCCGCGCCCAGCCGTACAGCGCGTCGGGCTCGCGCAGCGCGCGCAGGTTGCGGAAGACGGCGATCAACGCCTCCTGGACCGCGTCCTGTCCGCTGTCGAGCGCGATGGGCCCGCAGATCCGGCCGAGGTACGGCGTCAGCTCGCGGAGCAGGTCGTTCATCGCCATCGTGTCGCCGCGCTGAGCGGCCCGGACGAGCGCCGCGCTCATCGGGCACGCTCGGCGACCCGTGTCGCCAGCCGGGCCAGGGCCTTCTCCCCGGCTCTCCTGACGCCTAGGGGCACCAGCGCGCTACGTCCGGGCACGCGGATGCCGCCGGTCTGCGCCACCAGCGTGCCTTCCGGAACGGCGGTGGCCGCCAGGCCGACGAGCAGGAACCTGCTCTGCATCCAGCACCAGCCGGGCCGCAGGTCGACGTCGAAGCGGGCGCGCATGCCGTACGTGCTGCGGGCCTCGGCCACCAGCCGCCCGCCTCCGTCGTCCGCGACGATCCGCAGGTTCCGCATGTCCGGCTCGAAGGTGCCGAACTCCCGCTCCAAGTCGCTCGCCACCTCCCAGACCAGCTCCAAGGGGTCGGGCAGAATCCGCTCGGCGACACGCGCACCGGGGACGCCGGCGGCGAGCACGCGCAGCCGGCGCACCGGGTCCAGGTCGGCAACAGGCCAGTTCATCTGAATGGTGGCGCGGAGACCCTGTCCTTCAGGGCCGGGAGGAAGCGCCACCCCTCCTTTCGAAAACAGTATGGAAAGACTCGGTCACGTTCGGTAATATGTGCGGTGAGTGAGGACACTGTGACAGGAGGTGCGCGATGGCGATCCGCCGCTCCGCCACCAAACGCCACGGCCTGCCCACGATCGTGCAACTGCGGCTCACGCCCACCCCGGCCCAGGCCGACGCGCTGGCCGCAGCAGTGCAGGTGTGCAATCAGGCGGCCACCCTCGTCTCCCGCCTGGCCTGGCAGCACCGCACGTTCGCTGTGGTGGAACTGCACCGCCTCGCCTACTACGAGGTGCGCGGGCAGGTGGCCGGGCTGGGCGCGCAAGCGGCCGTGAGGGCGATCGCCCGGGTCGCGGGCGCATATGCCAACCGGCGCGCCAGCAAGAAACGCGCCCATATCTTCCGCCCGCAGGGCGCCGTCCCGTACGACGCCCGGCTGATGAGCTTCAACCGTGACGCCCGGACGGTGTCGCTGTGGACTCCCACCGGCCGCGTCACCGTCCCCTACACCGGTCGGCCAGAAGACCTCAAAGCCGTGGACACGCTGCCGCGCGGGGAAGCCGACCTGATCTGCCGGCGCGGGGTGTGGCTGCTGCAGGTCGCCCTCACCCTGCCCAAACCCGTGGTGCGTGAGCCGGTCGGCGGCTTTGTCGGGGTGGATCAAGGGGTGGCGAACCTGGCGGTCACCTGCGACGGCGTGGTGCTGCCCGGCCCCGCCTTGCCGGGGCCGATCGGCGCTAACGGCCACGTCCGCACCCTGCGGGAGCGGCGACACCGCCAACGCCAACGGCTGCAGAAGAAGGGCACGTCTGCGGCGCGGCGGGTGCTGCGCCGTCTGTCCGGTCGTGAGCGCCGGATGATGACCGACCTCAACCACCAGATCAGTAAGTTTGTGGTGCGTGAAGCCGAACGCACCGGTCGTGGCATCGCCCTGGAGGATCTGCAGGGCATCCGCGGGCGGGTAAGGGCTCATCGGTTCCAGCGGCGCACTCTGCACAGCTGGGCGTTCGCCCAGCAGATCACCTTCACCCGCTACAAGGCCGCCCGCGCCGGGATCGCCTTCGTGCTGGTCGACCCCGCCTACACCTCGCAGACGTGTCCGGGGTGCGGGCATATCGGCAGGGCGAATCGGCCGGCGCGGGGCCGGTTTGTCTGCACAAGGTGTGGCCTCGCTGGGCACGCCGATCACATCGCGGCCCGCAACATCGCCGCACGCGGCGTTGCGGGCTGGGCTGTTATCAACCAGCCGCACGCTACCGGCCTCCTTTCAGCCAGACGGGACCGTGAGAGCAAACCACCAACTTCAACCGGTGGTAGTTGATGTCTATCCAGAGGCGGCTCGGGGGCAGAAGGTTCCATGGAACCATTGGCGAGTTCAGCGCCTCTTCGAGGGCATGAACATCTCACGCCCCGGCGCGTTCGCGGCCGCCGTCCTGCTTCTCGACGCACTCGTCCATCTGTTCTGGGTGGTCCGGCCCATCGCCGACCCCCGCGCGCTCTCGCTGGCCGTCCTCAACGCCGAGGTGCCCTTCACCCCACGGGTGCTGCTGCCGCTCATCCTCGTGCTGAGCGTGGGGGCCCTGTCGGTGGCGGCGGCCTCCGGCGGGCGGGGCGGGTGGCCGGCCAGGGCGGTCACCATGGCCGTGGGCGCCGGTGTGCTGGTACGAGGGCTTGTCGGCGTGGTGTGGGCTTTCGGCCTCGGCACGGACACCGGAAGCCCGTTCTATTGGCTGAACCTGTTCCTCTACACACCTGTCTGCCTGGCCATGACGCTCGCGGTCGGCATCGTCCTGGTACGCGGGCGGCGGCCGGTGAGCATCAGCTCATAGCAGTCGTCTTTGCGTGACATCGGCGATGACGGCGTTCACCACCTTGCCGACTTCCGCCGGCTCCGGCGCGACCCCGTCCCGGCCGGCGAACAGCATGTGCCCGGCTCCGATCAGGGAGAGCGCCAGCGCGTCCACGTCGGCGTCCGCCGCGATGCGGCCCAGCTCGCACTCCTCGTTCAGGTAGGCGGAGATCATGGCCACGGCATCCGTCAGGACCGGGATGCCGAAAGCCGGCCGGGTCTGAGCCAGCCGGGCCCGCAACTCATCCCGGAAGATGACGAGACCGACTATCGACACGGCGACCGAATCGAACAGGTCCATCAGCGCCCCGATCAGGTTGCCGGCGACGGTGCCGGTCCCGGCGGAGTCGCGAAGGGCGGCGGCCTGGCCTTCGAGCCGGGCGATGCGGTCCTGCACGAGCTCGGCGAGGAAGGCGTCGAAGTCCTCGAAGTGCTTGTGCAGGACACCTTTGGCGACGCCCGCCTCCGCCGTGACCGCCCGGCTGGTCAGGCCGGGCGCCCCGTCCCGGAGCAGGACGCGCTCGGCGGCGTCGAACAACTGCTGCCGCACATCACGGAGGGCCACTCCAGTCGGCATCGCCCGTTCCTCCTTGTCGCACTCCTTCGCCCACCCTTCGCTCACCGCGAACGTCTGCCCGATTGCGGAGTGGGCGCCCGCCCACTATGGTGGGCGCATGCCCACTTTATCGCAGGAGCAACCAGAGCCTTCGCGGAACGAGCCCCATAAGGCCAGGCAGATGGCGGAGTCGTTCGGGGTCGACGCCGAACGTTACGACCGGGCCCGCCCCGACTATCCCGACGCCCTGGTGCGGCAGATCATCGCCGCCAGCCCCGGCCGTGACATCGTCGACGTCGGCTGCGGCACCGGCATAGAAGCCCGTCAGTTCCTGGCGGCCGGGTGCAAGGTGCTGGGTGTCGAGCCGGACGTCCGGATGGCCGAGTTCGCCCGCCGTACCGGGATTGAGGTCGAGGTGGCGACGTTCGAGGACTGGGACGCCGCCGGCCGTACCTTCGACGCGGTCGTCGCCGGGCAGTCCTGGCACTGGGTGGACCCCGTAGCGGGCGCCGCCAAGGCGGCGCGGGTGCTGCGGCCCGGCGGCCTGCTGGCGGTGTTCGCGCACGTGTACGACCCGCCGCCCTTCGTCGCGGAGGCGTTCGCCACCGTCTTCCGGAAGGTGGCGCCCGACTCGCCGCTCAGCGCCGGACCGCCGCGGCCGGGCCAGGACATCTACCAGGCGATGTTCGCCCTGTTCGCCGACGGCATCCGGAAGGCGGCCGAGTTCGGCGAGCCGGAGCAGTGGCGATTCGACTGGGAGCGGTACTACAGCCGCGACGACTGGCTCGACCTGCTGCCCACCACCGGCGCGCTCACCCAACTCCCACCGGACCAACTGGCCGAGGTGCTGGCGGGTGTCGGTGCCGCCATCGACGCGATCGGCGGCGGCTTCACCATGGCCTACACCACGATGGCGATCACCGCGTCACTGAACCCCCGGTAGTCGCTGAACGCTCGGTAGTCGCAGAACCCCCGCTAGGGTGCACCTCCGCACACACCTCGAACAAGCCCGGATACGCCTTGACGCCGGGTACGCGCTGCCCGGCTGGGGTGAAGTTCCGGAAGACGGCACGGTAGGACTCGACGTCTTCCCACAGTGCGATGTTCACGTACTGGAAAGTGCTGTCGTTCATGCCGGTGTTGCGGTGCAGGCGGGCCTGGATGAAGCCGGGCGCGCCCGCGAAGTGATCGATGGTGCTCCGCCAGGTCTGGAGGAATTCCTCCTCCTTGTCCGGCGGCACGGTGAAACTGTTGATGAGGGTGATGGTCATTGCCGTCCTCTCTGGGATCAAGGCACGGTGACGATGATGCGGCCCCGGACATGGCCGGTCGCGCTCGCGGCCTGCGCCGCTCCGGCCTGAGCGAGCGGGAAGGTCTGTGCGACGGGCAGGGTGAGCCGGCCGGCGGCGGCCAGGCGGGCGCCCTCGCGTAGGGCGTGGGTCTTGTCCCGGCCGAAGCCGGTGGACACCCGGGCCCCGAGTTCGGGGGCGCTGAAGTCGGCGATGGAGACGACCCTGGCGGGATCACCGGTCAATTCGATGAGTTCGGCGATGATGTCGGAGCCGGCGATGTCCAGAGCGGCGTCGATGCCGTTCGGGGCGAGCGCGCGGACCCGGTCGACGAGGTAAGGGCCGAAGGTCGTGGCGACGGCGCCCAGCGAGGCGATGTAGTCCTGGTTGGACGGACCGGCGATGCCGATGACGGTGGCGCCTCGATCGACGGCGAACTGGACGGCGGCCGATCCGACGCCGCCGCTGGCGCCGTTGACCAGGACGGTGTGCCCGCCGCGTACGCCGGAGTCGTCGAGGACCCGCAGGGCGGTCTCGAACGGGGTGGCGAAGCCGGCCGCTTCCTCGAAGGACACTTCCGGCGGTTTCTGCGCCCATGAGGTGAGTACGGCGTGCTCGGCGTACGTCTCCTGGCCGGAGCCGAACACGGTGTCGCCGACCCGGACGTCGGTGACACCGTCGCCGACCTCGTCGACGATCCCGGCGGCGTCGCCGCCGATCCCGGCGGGCAGCCGCAGCGGTCGGACGTCTCGCAGCAGGCCCTGGCGGATCTTCCATTCGAGGCCGTTCACGCCGGCGGCGCGTACGGCGATGCGAATCTGACCCGCTCGCGCGTGTGGGGCGTCACCGTCGACGAGCTCCAGGACCTCCGGTCCCCCGTAGCGGGCGAAGCGCACAACCTTCACAGCTCATTCCTCCTCAGCGGCGTGCCTCGAGGATCGCCGCCGGGTGCCGTATCGCGCACCAAAGCCCACCACATTGCAAGAATCCGACACGATGTCCACCATGAAGATGGCTTCCGTCACAGTGGACAGCGTCGACCGGAAGCTGCTGCAGGCCCTGCACCTCGACGCGCGAGCGTCGTTCGCGCGTGTCGGCGAGGTGATCGGCGTCTCCGACCGGACGGTCGCGCGCCGCTACGCGCGGCTGCGCGACAGCAAGGTGATCAACCTGGTGGGGGAGGTCGACCCCAGCCGTCTCGACGGCGCGGAATGGGTCGTGCGGATGCGGTGCAAGCCCGGATCCGCCGTGCAGGTCGCGGAGGCCCTCGCCCGCCGCAGCGACACCCGATGGGTCGCCCTGCTCTCCGGCGGCACCGAGATCTGCGCGAGCCTCCAGGTATGGTCCACGCACGAACGCGATGAGTTGATCCTCCAGGGCCTGCACCGCACCGCGCCGGTGGTGTCGGTGACCGCGCACAGCGTGCTGAACGTCTTCAGCACCACCCGGCACGGCTTCGAAGGACCGGGATCGCTCACTGCCGACCAGATCGCCGCTTTGCGGCCGACGTACGACAACCTTGACACCGCCCGCCTGGTCGACACTGCCCGCCTAGCCGACACTGCCCGCCTGGTTGACGCCGACCGGCCTCTACTGGAAGCGCTCGCCGTCGACGGACGGGCGCCGTACCCCGCGCTCGCCGCCGCGACCGGCTGGTCGGAGTCGACCGTCGCCCGCCGTATCCACCTGCTGCGCGCGGCCGACCTGCTCCGTTTCGACCTCGACGTCAACGCGGCGGCGCTGGGCTACCGCACCGAGACGCGCCTGTGGGCCAGTGTGCCGCCCACTCACCTCGCGGCCACCGGCGCCGCCGTGGCCGCCCACCCCGAGGTCGCCTTCTGCGCCGCCACCACCGGACCGACCAACCTCCTCGTCTCCATCGTCTGCCGCGACAGCCGAGACCTCTACCGATACCTCACCGAGCGCCTCGGCACCCTGCCGCTGATCGGCGAGATCCAGACCGCGCCCGTGATCCGGGTCATCAAACGCGCCGGCCTCCGACCCTGAGCACAGCACTTTCACAGCTGAGGGGGCGCTTGATTCCCCCGCCCGCCCCGGTTACGGGCGGCTATGGTGCGCGTTACCCGATTTGATCTAGATCGCAGGAGCGCGCGGTGCTGAACACGAGGGAGCCCGACTGGGCGTACGTGGCCAGATCTCTCGTCAAGGTCCTGGCCGTCACCGCGGCGCTGTTCCTGGCCTTCAGCGCCGTCGATCGGGTCCTGTGGGTGTTCATCGATCCCTCCGACGACGCGCGGATCGGCGAGGTGTACGGCACGGCCGCCCGCATCGCGAACCCGGACAAACGCCTGTCGTACGGGTACGGCAACGGCGGAGGGCTGCTGGAGACGTCCTACACGCTGCAGGGGGAGCCACGCCGGGCCGGTCCCAGCGCGGGCCGGACGGATTACGAAATCGTGGAGAACCTGTTCGGCACCGTCCGCGCCCCTTCCCTCGGCGGGCCGGTGGGCAGCCTGAAGGACGCGATCGATTCCGTGGAGCCGGACTCCGAGGTCGACAACGAGGGGGTCCGGAAGACCATCGACGGACTTCCGCAGACGCTCGAGGCCGTCGCGGTCGTGGAGTTCGCGCATCCGATGGCCACCGACCGGCTCGTCGCCTACGGCCAAGGAGGGTATCGTGTACGGGCTCGTCGTCGACCGCTGGAAACTCGCCGACCTGCGCAAGCTCCTCGACGACCCGGAGGTCGGGACGGTCCGCCTGGCCGACGTCTCCTTCGGTCTTGGCGAGGAGAAGTAGCGGATCATCGTGCGATCAAGGTAGTTCACCGACCGGCGCGACAGTATGCGAGCCGTCGCCGGTGCATCGCCATACGGTGATCCCCTGTTCGCAGCCGACATGCAGGCCACGATCGTGCGTGGCGCAGACCGGCCAGACTTTCCAGGTCAGCTCCATGATTGTTTCTTGGACGGCCTCGGCGACATCAGCGAGCAGGTCATTAATGTCGCCGTCGGCGATAATGCCGGCGCCGTGGTAGCCGCCCTGGAACTCCACCCAAGTAAGAGCGCCGTCGCCCGGGGTGATCAAGCGGAGCGCACCGGTGATTCCTCGGGCGCGAACGTCGCGCTCGACCACCTCCAGCGCCTGCTCCAGCGCCGACGGCATACGGGGTTCGAATGCCGTGTAGATGCGATCGCTCAAATCGTCCATTGCCCTATTCAATAGGGCGTCACAGCCGACACGCCGTACAAGGCGGCCTGCACGATGACGATCCCGGTGGCGACGCGTAGCACGATCAGTTTCCGGTAGAGCGCCAGAGCCACCCGATCTACCTGCGCCGACTTCGACGCGACGCGCTGCTCGCTGGGACTGGAGAGGTCCAGTAGGGATTTACCGGTGCTGGGCCGATACCAGAGCCCTAACAGGAGAATGATGGCGGCCACGGGGGCGCACGCTTGCGACACCACGCCCGTCGCCGCCGATAGGTAGCCTTCGAATGCCGTCTGCCTGCTCAACGAAAAGAAGAACCCTGTTCCTAACAGGACGAGCACGCTCACCGCATCCGCATAGAAAATGTTCCGCCGAATGCGGGCGATATCTGTAGGCGGCGGGAGGATCGACCCAACCATGACCCGACGGTAACACGCGGGTAGCAAATGGCGGCTGAACCATTCTCGCCGCTGCGGTCGAGGCGGCGACAATGCCGTCTCGACCGCTTCTGAGGTGCGCGCGACGCTACCGGATCTTGGACAGGTCGATCATGTACAGGTCGTCCCCGAGCGGGTAGCTGAGGATTCTTCCAGTGGAATCAGCCGTCGGCAGCTTGATCGAATTGCCCACCGGCTTGATGCCCAGGCTGGCCGACTTGCCGCTGACCAGGTCGTACAGTCCGACACCCGCGGGCTGCGGGCCGTACGCCGAGAAGGCGAAGCGGTCCTGGGTCGGTGGTTCGAGCATGAGAGGGTAGCCGATCGCTTTCCTTTCCTGTGAGCCGTCCCGTTGCCGGTAGAAGCTCTCGCCGCTCGAGGTGGTGCCCAGGCAGATGCGCACGCCACACGAGCGGAGTTGCTCGCCGGCGTGGACGACGGCGGTGGCGGTCTCCCCGGTCTCCAGGTTCCGGATCCGTTCGAACAGCGGGCCCCCTCTCCGTTCGACCACTGGGCCCGTCTCGGGCTGGCCGCCCGGCCCCGGTGTGCCGGCCCACGGCCAGGTCAGCAGGTGCATTCCGGCGCTCTCCGCGATCGGCTCCACCGTGCCGCCCCCGAGGGGAACGGTGGAGACTCCGCCCGAGCGCAGCGAGAAAACGATCTTGTCGTTGACCACCTCGAGCCCGTCGATCCTGTTGCCGTCGTCGATCTGGATCTTCTGGTCAGCGACGATCTTCGCCTCGCCGCCCTTCAGTGGCACGGCCCAAAGGTGCGCGACCGAGTCCTCCGTCGCGGTCCACCAGGCCACGTGGCCGCTGCCCACGGCGAAGTCCGAGGCGACCGACACCGTCCCCGCAGGCCGCGGCACATCGGCGATCTTGCGTTGGGCGGCGGTCTCGAGGTCGTAGGCGTAGATGGCCGCCGTGCTCTCGAATCCATCCCTTGTCGTCATGAGCACCGTGCGGTCGTCGATGACCGCGGCCGGCTGCCACGCCGTCCCGCCGTACCCCTTCCCCGCGACCTTGAGCACCGCCTCCGGCCAGACCTTCTCCACGGGCTCGGCCGGCGTCTCGGCGCGCGCCTGCGAGGCGACTTCGCCTTGTACGGCCGTCGTGGTCTCGCCGCCACGCACTACGGCCAGCGTCCCGCCCGAGACCAGCACGACCGCCGCGGCGGCCAGCGCCATCCGGGACCGCCGCCTCCTGCGCAGGTGAACCCGTTCGAGCCGCTCGGGCAGCATCCCCGGCAGTCTGGGCGCCTGCTCGGCCGCCTGACCGAACGTCCTGCGCAGGGTCTCCTCGACCTCGTTCATCGGACCTTCCCTCCGGTCGTCGAATTTCGCTCAGTCGGCAGGGCGGAGCGCAGCTTGCTCAGCGCGCGGGCGGCCTGGCTGCGTACCGTGCCACGGGATATCCCGAGCACGGCGGCGATCTCCGCGTCGTCGAGTTGCTCGTAGTAGCGCAGCACCAGCACCGCGCGCTGTTTGCGTGGCAGCCCGGCCAGCGCCTGCCACATGCTGCGCTCGTCGCCGCTGGGCAGCGGATCGTGGTGCTCGCGCTCCGGCAGGTCCCAGACGAGCAGCTCACGTCGCCGCAATCGCCACTTGGCGATGTGCAACCTGGCCATCGTGGTACGTGCGTAGCTCTCCGGGTTCTCCTTCAGACGTAATCGCGGCCAGGCGCCACGGAGCTTCAGCAGCGCCTCCTGGACCAGGTCGGCCGCGTCATGGGGGTTCCCGGCCAGTACATAGCCGTAGCGCAGCAGCGCGTCGCCGCGTTCTGCGACGAACTCTGCGAATCGGGGATCGCCTTCCAACGGTTCTCGCCCTTCGTCGTTCTTTCACCTCCGAGAGGAGCGAGGGGCAAAAACTGTTGCACGCGAAGACCACGGCCCGCGCCGAATCTTGCATGATCATGCGAAGCAATGCATACTCTTGTCTCATGTCCAAGGTTCTCACCTCCCTGCCCACCGGCGAGCGGGTCGGCATCGCCTTCTCGGGTGGTCTCGACACCTCGGTCGCCGTCGCCTGGATGCGCGACAAGGGCGCCGTCCCGTGCACCTACACCGCCGACATCGGCCAGTACGACGAGCCCGACATCGCCTCGGTGCCCGGTCGCGCGACGGCTTACGGGGCTGAGATCGCGCGTCTGGTCGACTGCCGCGCGGCGCTGGTCGAGGAGGGCCTGGCCGCGCTGACCTGCGGCGCGTTCCACATCCGATCGGGCGGGCGGGCCTACTTCAACACCACCCCGCTGGGCCGGGCGGTCACCGGAACCCTGCTGGTCCGGGCGATGCTCGAGGACGACGTGCAGATCTGGGGCGACGGCTCGACGTTCAAGGGCAACGACATCGAGCGGTTCTACCGCTACGGCCTGCTCGCGAACCCCCACCTGCGCATCTACAAGCCCTGGCTCGACGCCGACTTCGTGTCCGAGCTGGGCGGGCGCAAGGAGATGTCGGAGTGGCTGCTGGCCCACGGCCTGCCCTATCGCGACAGCACCGAGAAGGCCTACTCGACCGACGCCAACATCTGGGGCGCCACCCACGAGGCCAAGACCCTGGAGCACCTCGACACCGGCATCGAGACCGTGGACCCGATCATGGGCGTGCGGTTCTGGGACCCCATGGTCGAGATCCCCACCGAGGACGTGACCATCGGCTTCGACCAGGGCCGCCCGGTGACGATCAACGGCAAGGAGTTCGCCACTCCGGTCGACCTGGTGATGGAGGCCAACGCGATCGGTGGCCGGCACGGCATGGGCATGTCGGACCAGATCGAGAACCGGGTGATCGAGGCCAAGAGCCGCGGCATCTACGAGGCGCCCGGGATGGCGCTGCTGCACGCGGCGTACGAACGGCTGGTCAACGCGATCCACAACGAGGACACGCTGGCGACCTACCACAGCGAGGGACGGCGGCTCGGCAGGCTGATGTACGAGGGCCGCTGGCTCGACCCGCAGGCGCTCATGGTCCGCGAGTCGCTGCAGCGCTGGGTCGGCACGGCGGTCATCGGCGAGGTGACGCTGCGGCTGCGGCGCGGTGAGGACTACTCGATCCTCGACACCTCCGGTCCGGCTTTCAGCTACCACCCGGACAAGCTGTCGATGGAGCGTACTGAGGACTCGGCGTTCGGTCCGGTGGACCGGATCGGCCAGCTCACCATGCGCAACCTCGACATCGCCGACTCGCGCGCCAAGCTGGAGCAGTACGCCAGTCTCGGCATGCTCGGCCCCACCCATCCCGCGCTCATCGACGCCTCCCAGACGCCCTCGACCCCGCTGATCGGCGACATGCCGCAGGGCGGCGCCGAGATCATCGCCTCACGCGGCGAGGTCTCCGAGGACGAGGAGATGCTCGACCGCGCCGCGATGGAGCTCGGCAACGACTGACCGGCCTCGGGCGGACGCGGCGGCGCCGCGTCCGTGCTGAGCAAAAGGCGCAGAAGTCTGTGTGTGTAGCTTCCGACTTATAGGATCTTGCCGAAGTATCATCGAAAAGTTACTCCGTGTAACCCGTCGAGGACGGATGGTGATGGCGTTGCCTTCGGCTACACCCGGCGCAGGCGCGGATGAGTCGGCCCGGATATACGACAGGGCAACAATCAGGAGGCTCGGCGACGCGCTGGTCGACGACGCCAGCGGGACTTCTCCCGTGTCACATCTGGAAGAGGCCGGCGGCTTTCCCCACAATATGCGGCTCGGCTGGGGCGCATTGGGAGTGATCGGATTTCCGTTCGCCCAAGAGCACGACAAAATAGTCACCGCCGCAGAGTCGAAGCTGGGCGACATGGCCCAATCGTTGCGCGGTCATCAAGACAAGTTGTATACGGCATCCGCGAACGTCGACACTGCGGAAGTGGAGAGCATCGAGCATGTCAGACGCATTTAAACTCCCCATTCCGGGTGGCACGCCCAGTCCGTACGAGCCCGGCGGGGGCGGCGATCTCCGGTGGATGCAGCTGACGACGCTCGGCGAATACGCCTTCTGCGCCGCCATATTGCCGGTGATGCAGAGGTCCGTGCTCCACCACGCCCTCACGCTGCCGGCGGATCCGCAGTTGCTGCACAGGGCGGCGGACGGCTGGAGTGCCATCAGCGGCAAGGTGTCCGCCTCCGGTGAGTCCATGCGGGATCGGCACGACGGTGTGTCGGCGGCCAGTTGGCAGGCGCTGGATCGAGCGGCCTTCGGGCAGAAGGTCGAAGAGTTCGCCATGGGCTCGCAGGACGCCGCCAACTCGGCCCATCGTCTTTCGTTGATTCTCAGAATTCTGGCCAACATCTGGACCGCGTGGATCTACTTCAACTTCGTGGCTGCCACGAGCTCGGCGGCGCTGACGGTGGCGGGGATGCTCGGCGGAAGCGGCCGGATCTACGCTGAATTGAAGGCGCGTTCAGTGGCTCTCTCGATCGAGGAACGGATTTTGGTGCTGCGCAAGCAGGTTCTGTGGAAGCTTGTCAAATTGCTCGTGGTGTATGGGGCCGCCTGGGGGTACGACAAGGCACTGACAGACGGCCTGAAGTGACGGGTGCGGTGACATCACCGAATGACTCCGGTCGCCGCACAGTCCGGCGCGGGTCACCCGGTCAGTAGCCGAACTCCTTGCGCATGCGGTCCAGCTCGCCCATCGTGTCGCTCACCATTCGGTCGAAGGCTCTCTGCGCCTCTTCGACCTGCGCTCTGGCGGCTTCTGGGTCGCCGGCCAGGTTCAGGGCGTCGCCGTCGAACGAATCCGTCAGGATCTCCGACAGCTGACGCTTGAGGTCCGCGTCGGCCTCGTGAATCGCTTTGAGTATCGCCGCGGACATCTCTTCCACGCTCATGCGCTTGGCCCGCGGGTCGATGTCGAGTCTGCTCACCCCGGAAATGGTGCACTCGACCGCGATGTGCTCGTCGGCGGTGGTGGCCCGGCCGACCGCGTCCGTGGCCCTCTCCTGCGCTTCCGTGAAACGGGCCACCCGCTTCTGTGAATCCCGCAGGAACGCGTCGACATTAATGTTCGCGAAATCACCGAAGCCAGGTGCCGCCACTTGTCCTACCTCAGCTCTCTACGTGCCGTCAGGGCGATGCAGGGCACAACGATATCGACACTGACCGAGATCGCGTTTCGGACCATGCCCTGACATGATCTTCGCGTATCGCTCCCCCGGTATGAAGGAGACACATGTCGCGTATCCGTGCCGCACTCCTCACGACAGCCATCGCTGTCATGAGCGTCAGCGTGCTCAGCACCCCCGCTCAGGCGGCTGGCTGGGTGTACATCGGCGTCTTCACCACCAAGTCCAAGTGCATCGACATGGGCCAGCAGTACGTCCGGGAGGGCTTCAGTCAGTACGACTGCACAGGTAGCCCCGGCTACTACCCCCTCTGGGTTCGATAGGACTCGCACGGTCGCCGTCTCCCGCAAGGGAGGCGGCGTTCCGTTCAGAGACGGTCAGATCCGGTCGGCCAGTTGCCTGGCGAGGGTCAGTCCCGTGAGGACCGGGTTGACCGATCCGACCGTCGGGAACAACGACTGGTCGCAGGCATAGGCGTTCCGTACGTGATGGAAGCGGCCCACCGGATCGGTCACCGAGGTGGCCGGGTCGTCGCCCATCCACAGCGTGCCGGATTCGTGGTAGGTCGTCCCGAGTCCTCGATGCCATTCGGGGAACGGCCTGTCCAGGGGGAACGGCTGCGCGTGCCATGCGTTGTCGTACAGATACTGGATCTGGTCCGGCGAGCCGGAGACCACCTGGGCGATGGCGACCGCCGCGTTGTCCATCGCCTGCCAGACCTGCTCATCCCGCGGATCGAGCGTGAGGTGCAGGTACGCGCGCGCTATGCCGTACTCGTCGACCTCGTGCGGGCTGAGATTGATCCAGCTCTTGTCCGGGTCCGGTATCTCGGTCGTCCGGTCCCCGTGCATCTCGCCGACGCAGCGCAGGGTGACGGTGATCCAGTCGGGATCGGTGTTGGCCAGCTGCCGTTCGAGCAGGTCCATGTCCGGGAGCATGCGGAACAGGAGTTCGTCGGATCCGCCCTGGCTCGTCGACGCGGTGATCTGGATGTGGAACCGGCCGGCGGGCACCAGCCCGCGCAGCAGCAGCGCGCCGGTCTGCACGTGTTCGGGCAGCGGCGGCAGCGCCGTTCGGCGGATCCTGACGGTGAAGTCGCTGCGTACGTGCGCCATCAGGTTGCGGCCCATGAGCGGGGTGGGGAACGAGCCCAGGGCGAGCCGGGTGGTCTCCACCGCGCTCGCGGCGAGGATCACGGCACAGTCGGGGGAGATCGGTAGGGACTCCGGCCGCCCGGCGGCGTCGACGTCGATCGCGGTCACCACCCCGTCGGCCGCGTGCGCCCGGAGGACGTGCGCCAGGGGCACCACGAAGAGCCGCCGGTCCGCGTCGCGTCCCCCGGAGGCGGTCACATCCTCGCGGACCGCGTCCATGAGCATCGGCACGCTGCTGTACTTGTCGAAGCTGAACAGGCCCGACACCGGCGAGTCTCCCTGCACCGCGAGCGGCGCGACCTCGGCGCCGCGATCGCCGAGGCCGGTCTCGAACCCCGGTGTCACCGCGGCGGCGGACGCGAACGCCTCGAACAGCGTCGTATAGAGGTCACCCGCGATGAAATCGGTCGCGGGCACGACGCCGATCTCGCTCTCCACCTCCAGGTAGGTGCTCTCCAGGTACGCGGCCGTCGACGCCGGCCAGTGCCGGAGATCATCCGCCGTGAGCCGGGGGCACCAGCCGCCCCAGTAGAGGGACTTGCCGCCGGTGCAGTACGCGAGCCCGGGAAAGTCGACGTTGCCCCGCCACGGCAGCCCCCACACCAGCTCCCGGGGCACGCGCGGATCGGCGCCGGGCGCGATGGGCGCGGGGACGTTGAGCCCGATACGGCCGAGGTTCTGCACGTGCTCGGGCACCAGGTAGGGGCCGGCGTCCAGCAGCAGCACCCGCTTGCCCGGGTGCCGCCGGTAGATCTTGGTCGCGCAGTACGCCCCGTACATCCCGCCGCCGACCACCACCGCCGAGAACGGCGGCCCGCCGCTGCCCGTCGCCTCCTGCCAGGTGCTGCAGAAGAAGCGGCCGAGAACATCGAGTGAGAAACTGGTCTTCTGGACGTCCACCGGCTGCCCGGAGGGGACGAGTTCGGGGAGTGCCATGGACGAAGTAGACCCCGCGAAAGACCCTCCCGCAATCCTTCGCGCCGCCGCTCCTCCGCGCCGCCGCTTCGTCGCGCCGCGATCCTCAGAACCGCGATCCTCAGAGCTGCATCAACCCCGCCGCCGTAGGGCGGAAGCCGCACTGGGCGTAGAACCCCTCAAGATGCGGTTCGTAGTCCACGTGCAGCCACTCGGCGCCGCGCGCCTTGGCCTCGTCGGCGGCCGCGCGGACCAGGCGGACACCGAGGCCCGCCCGGCGTTCGGCGGGATGCACGGTGGTGTCCAGGACGAAGGCGTGGATGCCGCCGTCCGTGGCGACGTTCACGAAGCCGACCAGGCGGTCCGCGCGGTGGGCGGCGACCCAGCAGAGGCTGTGGCCGAGGATGGGGGCGAACGAGATCGGGTCGTGGCCGGGCCATGAGGCCGTGAAGAGGTCGTTGAGGTCGTGGTCGGTAAGGGGAGGGCACACGGTGAGTGTGATGCCGTCCTCAGGTGTCGGATTCATGATCGACAAGCTACCTGAGCGCGTCCACCGGCTCCATTCTGGCCGCCCGCAGTGCCGGGTACAGACCGGCCAGCAGCCCGACCACGGCTCCGGCGATGGGCGCCCCGATCGCCAGCCGTACGTCCAGGAGCGGCGTCCACTGCTTGGCGGCCGAGACGGCGACGACGGCGACCACGCCGATGCTCGCGCCGATCACCCCGCCCGCGAGCCCGATCAGCGTTGACTCCAGCAGGAACTGGGCGGCGATGTGGCGGCGGGCCGCGCCCAGCGAGCGGCGCAGGCCGATCTCGGCGACGCGTTCCATCACGGTGACCAGCGTGACGTTGGCGATGCCGACCGCGCCCACCACGAGCGAGACCAGGCCGAGGATCAGGAACAGCGCGTTGACGTCGTCCTGCGCCTGGTCGCGCGCCCTGGTGGGGCTGGGCGGGGCGACGACCTGCAGTTGGTCGCCGTTGCCGGGGGAGAGCGCGTTCGGCGCCTGCCCGGCGATCAGGTCGGCGGCGCCGAGGCTGGTGTTGACCAGCACCCTGGTCACGTCACGCAGCCCGAACTGCTTGCCCACCGTGGGCGGCACGATGACGGCGGCGCTCAGGTTCCGTTCGCGGCGCAGGTCGCCGAGGATGCCGATGACCGTGTACGCGTGCTTGCCGATGAAGATCGCCGGAGCCCGGTCGAGACTGGTGACGCCGAGCATCTTGGCCGCCTGGTCGCCGAGCACGGCCACCCGGTCCGCCCGCTTGACGTGGCCGGCGTCGTAGAACCTGCCCTGCACGACCCGACCCCTGGCGGTCTCGGGCAGGCCGGTCGTGGCGGCCAGTACGGTCAGGGTCTGCGTGGTCACCCTGGCCGGGTCGACGAGGTCGTTGGAGCGGACGGACAGGTTCGAGCTGTCCTTGGTCTCGGCCACCGCCGCGGCGGAGACCACCCCGCGCAGCCTGGTCACCCGATCGAGCGAGTCCCAGGCGACCAGCGGTACGTTCGCGCTCTCCGGTACTTCCACCGTGATGGCCGTGGCGACCAGCTCGTCGAAGCGTCCGACGATCTGGTTGCCCGCGGTGGCGGCCACGCCGAGCGTGATGACCAGCGTGGTGATGCCCAGCACGGTGCCGAGCGTGGTGAGCGCGGAGCGCACCGGCCTGGCGAGCATGCCCGCGACGGCCTCGCCGAGGAGATCCCGTACGTGCATCACGCCTCTTCCACCAGCACGCCGTCGGTGATCCGCACCCGGCGACCGGCGCGCGTGCTGACCTCCCGCTCGTGCGTGATGACCACGATCGTCAGCCCCTGCTCGCGCAGCTCGTCGAACAGGTCGAGCACCGCCTCGGTGTTGCGGCTGTCGAGGTTGCCGGTGGGCTCGTCGCACAGCAGCAGGGACGGCTCGCCCATGAGGGCCCTGGCCATGGCCGCGCGCTGGCGTTCGCCGCCGGACAGCCGGTCGGGCAGGAAGCCCACGCGGTGGCCGAGCCCGACCCGCTCCAGCGCGGCCAGCGCCCGCTCTCGCCTGCCCTTGCGCGGGTGGCCGCCGTAGATCTCCGCGAGCATCACGTTCTCCACGACGGTGCGGTGGGCGAGCAGGTGGAAGGACTGGAAGACGAAGCCGATGCGGTCGCCGCGCAGCTTGGTCCGTTCGCCGTCGCGCAGGGTGGTGGTCTCGGTGCCGTCCAGGCGGTAGCTGCCCGAGCTGGGCCGGTCCAGCAGGCCCAGGACGTTGAGCAGCGTGGACTTGCCCGAGCCCGACGGGCCGACGATCGCCAGGTAGTCGCCGCGCGCCACCCGGAGCGAGACGTCGTCGAGCGCGCGGACGGGCGGCTGCGCGGGGTATTCCCTGCACACGGCGGTCAACTCGATGACCGGCTCAGGCACCGCTGACCACCACTCGGTCGCCGGCGTTGAGCGCGCCGGTGACCTCGACGTTCCCGTCGGCGGTCAGGCCGGTGCGGATCTCGACCTCCTTGGTCTTGTCCGTGGCGTACTCCACCTGCACACGCGCCTTGCCGTCGGCCCCCGTGACGACCGCGGCCACCGGGACCACCAGCACCGGCTCCTTGGTCGCCCCCACGGTCACCCTGGCCGTGACCGTGGCGCCCGACTGGCCCTTGAGCCCCTTCGCCGAGCTCGGCGTGAGCAGGACCGGCTGGGTGCCCTCGGGGCCCTTCTCCTGGACGGGCACCGTGGCCTTCTCGCCGACCGCGGTGAGCGCCGCCGGGTACGTCTTGCCCGAGTCGAGCTCGATGACCGCGCTCATGCCCGTACGCAGCAGGTCGGATTCCGCGCTCTCGACCGACCCCGTCACCATGAACGTCGAGCTGGTCACCGTGGCGACCTCCTTCTCGACGACCTCGCCCGCCTTCACCGCGGCCTTCTGCACCCGCGCGGGCAGCTTCGGCAGGAACACGATCTCGCCCGGCGGAATCGCCGTGCCGTAGGTCCGTTCGAACTCCGCCAGCAGCGACCTGGCCGCGCTCACGTCCTTGGCCGCGTTGGCCACCTTGAGCTTGGTGGGGGAGAGCCGCCGGGCCTGGCGCAGCGCCTGCTCGGCCGTGACCAGCCCGTCCTTCGCCGTGCGCTCGGCCTTGCGCAGCTCTTCCAGCAGCTTCTCGCGGGCCTGCCGCGACTCCTCCTTGATCCGGCCGTACGCCTCCTGCGCCTGGTCCAGATCGGCCCTGGCGTTGCGTACCTTCAGCTCCAGCAGGCTCGTGTCCTGGGTCGGCTGAGGCGCGGCGGTGGCGGTGGGCAGGGCGGTAGATGTGGCGGTCGGGGCGGCGGTCGGCTGATTCCTGGCTGCGGCGAGCGCCTGCTCGGCTTCGAGCAGTTTCTCCTCGGCCGCGCGTACGGTCGCGTCGGCCGTCGCCAGCTTGGCGTCGTCCTCCGAAGTGAGCCGCTGCCGCTCGGCCTCCTTCAGCGCGGCGCGCGCCGACTTCAGGTCCGCCTTGGCGTTGGTCAGCTTGACCTTCAGCGGGAGTACGTCACGCCCCTGGTCGAGCGTGTTCTTCTCGGTCGCCAGGGTCTCCTGCGCCGTCTGTACGGCCTTGCGCAACTGGTCGTGGGTCTGCCGGTCGGTCAGTGTGGGCTGCTGGGCCTCGTACCCCTTCTTCTTGTACATCCTGGTGACGGCGGCGATCGTGGCCTTGTCGAACACCCCCGAGGTGGGCCCGCCGTACCCGAGCCTGCGCAGCGCCTTCTGCAACTGCTTGACGTCCTTGCCCTCGGTGCCCGGGCCGATCGTGCGGTGCATCGGCACAGTGCCGCGCAGCGCGAACACCGGGCGGCCGTTCACCTCCATGAACGCCGCTCCCTCTTTCAGCCTGCCCTGGCGCGGCGCCCGGGTGACCCGCTGCAGCTCCGAGGTGCCACCGACCACTCCCGCGAGGGTGATGGGCAGGGGGGAGCCGTATTCGAGCGTGCCGCTGACCACGACCGTGCTGACCAGCTTGCGGCGCTCGACGGCGGCGGTGACGAGCGACGCCTTCGGCGCGGCGCGGCGGGCGGCCTCGTCGGCGGGGGATCGCAGGCGGGTGCTGACGACCCAGCCGGCGGCGGCGATGGCCACGACACCCGCGATGACGAAGGCGAGCAGCCGCCTAGGGGACTTCATACGGCCAGCTCGACCAGCTGGGGCTGGTGGGACGGCTCTGGCGCGTTCTCGGCGGTGCCCCCGCAGCCGCCGAGTGCGACCAGCGCGGCCATTGCCATGACAGGAGCAAGAGGGGATCTCTTGGGCATGGCAGAGGACCATACTCCGTTTAACAGAGCATGGTCAATCCAGGGCGTGCCGCCGCTGTCGGTAGGGCGCGAACGCCGTCGCCAGGGTCAGTACGACCAGTACGCCCCAGTAGGCGAGGTGCTGCCTGGTCAGCTGGTCGCCGTGCAGACCCAGGTCGCCCGACGTGACCACCAGGTAGATGCCCGAGGCCAGGGCCCAGCGCGGGTCGCGGGCCAGGTACGCGCCCGCCACGGCCAGCCCCAGCGCCACCACCTCGACGGCCATCTTGCTCAGACTGATCGGGAACAGCGTGCCCTCCGGCAGCCACGACGGGCCCGCCCACGCGGCCGCCAGCGCCGCTGCGAACCACCACCACGACCGGACTCGTGGCCGGTGCCGCCGCCAGGCCAGCACCGCCAGTCCGGACAGTACGACCGCGTAGCCCATGGCCACCGCCTGCGGGCTGCTGGTCTCGAACAGGGGACGGTCGGCGAGCGCTGACGGGTAGACCGGCAGGAGGGTGAGGTCCAGGGGCTGCCAGCCGCCGGCGATCGAGACCGCCTTGACGCCGGTGGCGAGAGTGAGCAGGAACGCCGTCCGCGTCCATCCGCGCATGACCGCCAGCAGTGCGAGCACCGACAGTAGCGTCCACAGCGGCAGCGAGCCCGCGAACGGCAGCAGCGCGGCCAGGTTCACCGCCGACACCGCCGTCACCCCGAGATGCAGGCCGTCCGCCCATGCGGTGCCCGTCGCCTGATGGGTGATGCGGGTGCGCACGCCGCCTCGGAGCAGTCCCCACGCCTCCCTGAGCACCGGGGTGGACTGTCCTGGAGCGGCGGATTCGAGTAGAACGTCGAGTAATTCGTCGCCGTGCGCCGCGCGGTATCGCCTCGGGTAGGCCAGCAGCAGCCTGCGGTAGCGCCGTTCGAGCGTGGTCATGCGGTCAGGAGACGGACGAGGGAGGCGAACATGGTCGGCCGCAGGACGAGGGACGCGGCCTCCTGCATGCGTCTCGCCTCGGCTTCCACCAGTGCCTGGCCCTCGTCGGTGATCCTGAAGTAGCGCCTGTTGCGGCCGTTGACCGTCTCCTCGCGGTCCACGGCGATCACGCCTCGCTCGTTGAGCCGCTCAAGGATGCCGTACAGGGTGCCGACAGAGGGCTGGACCCGGCCGCCGGACAGCTCCTTGATCGACTTGCTGATCGCGTGTCCGTGCAGCGGTCCGCCGCGCAGCGCGGTGAGCACGAAGTACATCGGCTCGCTGACTTCTGAGGTTCCCCTGGGCATGGGACGAGATTATTCCGTTAAACGAAGCGTGTGCAACGGCTAGAGCGTCCGGTACGCGATCAGCCAGCTCTGCCCGGCGCACAATCGTTCCACCTCCTCGGCCGCGAGCCAGGCGGCCCGCGTACTCTCCGACCCCGGAGCGGGCCGTACGGCGGGTCCCGGCGAGTCGAGCCGCGCCTGGAACATCACCAGATTCGTCAGCGCCTCATAGCGGTACCCATCGGGCACCGGCCCCGTCAGTTCGATCCGCAACCACGCGAAAACGGACAGCTCCTCGGGCGCCAGCACCAGCCCGGTCTCCTCGGCCAGCTCGCGGACGGCGGCGTCCACGGGGGACTCGCCGGGTTCGAGGTGGCCGCCGGGGATGTCCCAGCCGCGTCCCGCCCGGTCGACGCAGGTCAGCAGCATCCTGTCGCTGTCGTCCCGTACGACGGCGAAGGCCGTGGTGATCTGGCCGGTCGGCGGCAGCCGCGAGGACAGGACGACCTCCAGCCGGTGCGCCACCGGGATCCATGGCACGGTCTCCGTCGCGATCACGTGATCCATGGTCTATTTCACCTCAAAACGGATGACAAGGCATGATCGGTGGTAACTCCGGAAGATTGGGCAACACCCTGTATATGCTTCGTTACATAACGAGACAGTGGATGGTCGCCGTCCCCCTACTCGCGCTCCTCGCTCTGGTCCTGTCATGGGGTCGCGAACTCCCGCCCGTCCTGGTGATCATCGTGGCCGTACTGCTCGCCGGCGCCGTCCTGGCCGCCGTGCACCACGCCGAGGTCATCGCGCACCGGGTGGGCGAGCCGTTCGGATCGCTGGTGCTGGCCGTGGCCGTGACGGTGATCGAGGTGGCGCTGATCGTCAGCCTGATGATCTCAGGTGGCGAGCATTCGGCGTCACTGGCCCGGGACACGGTGTTCGCCGCGGTCATGATCACCTGTAACGGCATCGTCGGTCTGTCACTGCTCCGCGGAACGCTCCGGCGAAAGGTGGCGGTCTTCAACGCCGAGGGCACGGGCGGCGCGCTGGCGACGGTCGCGACGCTGAGCACGCTCAGCCTCGCGCTGCCGACGTTCACGACGAGCGCCAAGGGGCCCGCCTTCTCCGCCGCGCAACTCGGGTTCGCGGCGGTGGTGTCGCTCCTGTTGTACGGGCTGTTCGTGCTGACGCAGACCGTACGGCACCGCGACTACTTCCTGCCGGTCACCACCGCTGAGGCCGCGCCCGCCACGGCTGAGGCCGCGCCCGCCACGGCTGAGGCCGCGCCCGCCACGGCTGAGGACGCGACTGCCGACGCTGAGGAGCACGCGCCGCGGCCCTCGGCGCGGGCCACCATGATCAGCCTCGGGCTGCTGCTGGTGGCCCTGGTGACGGTCGTCGGCCTGGCCAAGGTCGAGTCGCCGGTGATCGAGCTGGCGGTGTCGTCGGCCGGGCTGCCTCAGGCGGTGGTCGGCGTGGTGATCGCGCTGCTGGTGCTGCTGCCGGAGACCATCGCCGCCGTCCGCGCGGCCAAGCGCGACCAGATCCAGATCAGCCTCAACCTGGCCCTGGGCTCGGCGATGGCCAGCATCGGGCTGACGATCCCGGTCATCGCGGTGGCCTCGATCTGGCTGACGGGGCCGCTCGTGCTCGGCCTCGGTGCCACGCATCTGGTGCTGCTGGGGCTGACCTTCGTCGTCACGACGCTCACCGTGGTGCCGGGGCGGGCGACGCTGCTGCAGAGCGGCGTGCATTTGGTGCTGTTCGCCGCGTTCCTGTTCTTGGCGATCAGCCCCTGAACGTCACGTGCCCCGTCACACGCCCCGGCGCATCGCCCGGTTGCCCAGCCAGAGGCCGATCGCGGCGATGAGGCAGGTGGCCGCGGTGCCGTACAGGATGGACAGGTTGGTGAGGTCGCCCGCGAAGAGGGCGCGTTCGGCCTCGACGATGTACGAGATCGGGTTGATCTGTCCGATGACCCGCAGCCACGCGGGCCCGGTCTCCACAGGGAGCAGCACCCCCGACAGCAACAAGACCGGGAAGAGCACCACCTGGGTGACCACGTAGAACAGGTTCCCGCTGGGCGCCGACTTGATCGCGAGGACGAACGAGAGCGCCCCCAGCCCGACACCGAGCACGATCAACATCGCGAGCCCGCCCAGCACACCCGCCGGATACAGCCGGAAACCCAGCGGAAGCGCCAGCAGGATGATCAGCACGGCCTGGCAGAACAGGACCGCCATCTCCTTCATCGTCCTGCCGACCAGCATCGCCGTACGGCTCAACGGGGTGACCATCAGCCGCTCCATCGAGCCGCCCAGCAACTCGACCAGCATCAGATAGCCCGACGACATGGGCGCCATCAGGCACATCATGACGAGAATGCCCGGCACGAACCACTGCCACGACGAGCCCATCGCCCCATCGAGCAGCGAGCCGAACAGGAACAGGAACAGCAGCGGCTGCCCCATCGAGAACAGCAGCCCGACGGGCTCGCGCAGCGCGGGGGTGATTTCGCGGGTGAAGACCGTCGTGGTGTCACGCAGGAATGTCGTCATCGGTGAGACTTCTCCCGGTAAGAGTGAGGAACACGTCATCGAGGGTCGGGCGGGCGGTCTCGGCGGTGGCGACCTTGACGCCGTTCGCCTCCAGGGTGCGCAGATATTCGGGCAGGGCCGTGGCCGCGTTGGCGACGCGCAGCCGCACGGTCGTGCCCTCGACCTCGGCGGCCGCCTCACTGGTCATCCCGGCAGCCGTGGCCGCTTCCTGCTCCGTCGCGGTGGTGATCGTGATGCGGTCGCCGGCCAGGTCGTTCTTGAGTCCTTCTGCCGTGCCGTCCGCGATGATCTCGCCGTTGTCGATGATCACCACGCGTTCGGCCATGCTGTCGGCCTCTTCGAGGTAGTGGGTGGTCAGGAAGAGCGTCGTGCCGTACTCCGCACGCAGCCGCAGGATGTGCGACCAGACCTCGGCACGGCTCTTGGGGTCGAGGCCGGTGGACGGCTCGTCGAGGAAGAGCAGTCCCGGACGGTGGACGAGGCCGAGCGCGATGTCGAGGCGGCGGCGCTGGCCGCCCGACAGCGTGCCGGGCTTGCGCTGGGCCAGCGGCCGCAGTTCGAGCAGGTCGAGCAGCTCGTCGGCGCGCCTGCCCGCCTCCGCCGGTGCCAGGCCGTAGCAGCGGCCTTGGGTGACGAGTTCGTCGCGGACGCGGAAGTTCTCGCCGGCGCTGTTCTTCTGGCCGACGTACCCGATGCGGGCGCGTACGCCGGAGGGGTCGCGGGCGATGTCCCGGCCCGCCACGGTGGCGGTGCCGGAGGTGGGCGGTAGCAGGGTGGTCAGCATGCGGAGGGTGGTCGACTTGCCGGCGCCGTTCGGGCCGAGGAAGGCGACCAGCTGGCCGGCCTCCACATCGAGATCGATGCCGCGTACGGCCTCGACGGCCTCTTTCTTCAACTTGAACACTCGGGTCAGTCCCCGGGCGTGGATCATGGTCGTTCTCCTCCGGGCATGGCGAAGAAACCCCAGGTCGGGGGCTCGATTGAGGATCGGAATCAGCTTGAGCCAGATAAAGCCGGTTTGGCAAACGTGAAAGTGACGTTCATAAACGGCACTGACCTGCGAAAACGTCATCTCGTACACACCCTGTGGATGACCAATTTTCGGCCGCTGAAATGCGGTTTTATACCGATATAAGAAATTTCTTGCGAGGCTGCTCGGCGCTCGGCGATGATCTCCCGCGTGAAACGTCTGTTGTTATTGGCGGCGGTCGCCACGGCCGGGATGACCGGCACCGCGTGGGCCGCCGACGGGGTCGTCGGGGTGGACGTCAGCAACTGGACCGGCGAGGTCGACTGGTCGACCGTCGCGTCCGGCGGTGGCAAGTTCGCGTTCGTCCACGCGACCGAGGGGACCGACTACCGCAATCCCTCCTTCGACGCGCAGTACGACGGCGCGGCGGAGGCCGGATTGCTGCGCGGGGCGTACCACTTCGCGCAGCCGCACGAGTCCGACGGTGCCGCCCAGGCCGACTTCTTCCTGCAGAACGGCGGGGACTGGAAGATCGACGGGCGAACGTTGCCCGGAGTGCTCGACCTGGAGGAGAACCCGTACAAGGACAAGAACGGCAAGGACGGCTGCTACGGCCTGTCGCACAAGGACATGGTCGGCTGGATCAAGTCGTTCACCGCGAAATACCGGGAGCAGACCGGCCGCCAGGCGATCATCTACACGACCCGGGCCTGGTGGCAGACGTGCACCGGCGACTCCGGCAAGTTCGGCGCCCACCCGCTGTGGCTGGCCCGATGGGGCGGCGATCCCGGTGAGCTGCCCAAGGGCTGGGAGCGGCACACGTTCTGGCAGTCCGCCGAGAAGGGCACGCTGGCCGGCGGCCAGAACTCCTTCAACGGCTCCGAGGACGAGCTGGCCGAGCTGGCCAACCCGCCCGCCGAGGTGACGGTCTCCGGCCTGGCCAGGAACAGGAAGACGTACACGGTCACCGTGTCCAACACGGGACCGGTCACCGTCACGCACGTCAAGGTGTCGGGGCGCGCGTTCGGCGGCCAGCGGGTGGTGCGGGCGCCGGGCTGCGACTTCAGCGGCACGGCGGTGCGCTGCGACGTCGCCGAGCTCGGGCGCGGCCAGAAGACGACGCTGACCTTCACCACGAACGCGAGGCCCAAGGGCAAGGGCAAGGTCGGCGTACGTGTCACGGTCGGCTCGGTGAAACTCACCCTCACGGCCCGATAGACCTGGTCTGCTCGCCGGGCCGCCCGATAAAGCAGAATAAATCCCGATGCCTAGGTTGCGAGGGTTAGCGGCGGCATCGGGATGGCGTTGGGTGGCGATCGCCCTCATCCTGCTGACCGCCACCGCGTCGGTGCCGCTCCTGCGGCACCCCGCTCCTTCGGCGATCGTCAGAATCGCGTACGAGATCCAGCAGCGGGGCGTCGTCTACTCCTGGGGAGGCGGCCACGCGACGGATCCCGGACCGTCGAAGGGCACCTGCCTGGGCTACCGGGGAAAGACGCGCCCCTGCCCGGCGGCCAAGACCCGGGGGCTCGACTGCTCGGGTTTCACCAGGTGGGTGTACGCCCGAGCCTTCGGCGCCGACGTACTCGGCCCCGGCACCACCGACGCCCACGTACGCAGACTGCGCCGAGTCGGCTCGGCCGAACCAGGCGACCTCGTCTTCTTCGGAAAAATCACCAAAAACACCGTTAAGACCCACCACGTCGGCGTCTACCTGGGCCACGGCAAGATGATGAACGCCCCCGAAACTGGAGCCTCGGTACGCGTCGACGACATCCGACGGATCAAGGACCTCGCGGGCTTCTACCGCTACTGACCTCAGTGTGTACGGTCCACGGGAGTGAGAGGAGGCCGGTAGTCGTGAGCGATGCCAGGCGCATCGATGGTGAGGTGATCCAGCGCTTGCTGTCCCAACGCGTGACAGGGTATGAGCCGCTGTCTGGATTCGCGGCCAACACGGTCGCCGCAGTGACCCTGGAGTCCGGGGCACGCGCTGTCTTCAAGGCCGCCGCCGCGCGTGAAGTCGAGGTGGAGTTATGGGCCTTGCGATCCATGTCGGAGAGGGGCGTTCCGGTCCCCGAGGTCATCGCCGGCGCGGCCGACGCGGAGATTCCGTACCTGGTGACGCGACTCGTCTCTGGCGAGCCAGGGGCCGCGTCGCTCAAGGCGGCGTCCGAGGTGGGACGGTTGCTGCGTGCCGTGCACTCTCTTCCTGTGAAGGGAGCGGGCTTTTTCAAGGAGGCGTCCGGCTCGCCACCATGCGCAGGTGAGGGAACCTGGGCTGATCAGGTCGCGGGGCTGGCGGATCGACTCGGCCTTGTCGCCAATGCCGGGATCTTGACCCCGACGCTCTTTTCCCGATGTCGGGATCTCCTCGTGGACGGTACTCGGTGGGATCAGCCCTGCGTGTACGTGCACGGTGATCTCCACCCGCGGCATGTCCTATCGGTCGGGTCCCGGATTGCGGGGATCATCGACTGGGCGGACTGCGGTGCCGCCAGCCCATGGTTGGATCTGGCCAGGATGGACTTCCGCGAGCCCGGCTTGCAACGCGCGATGCTCGACGCCTACTTCCCCGCGGGCATTCCACTCGACGCGCCATCGCACATGGCCAGCCACCGACTGCTCTACATGCTGCTGGCACTCGTGTGGGAGTACGAGTGCGGCGGGGACTGGCTGCACGAGCGCGTGCCCGGCATCGAATCGGCACTCATCGCAACCTAGATGCGTCGACGCAAGGACCGCAGGAGCAACTCGGTATGGCGTGTAACGCATGTCGCCTATCGGAAATTGAGAGACCCAGGAGCTACTGTGTGCCGCTATGGACAGGCGATGGGTTGGGTTAGACGGCTACGAGGTCGTTCTCGCCGAGCGTGACGGGCGACAGGTGCTCCGCGTGCGCAGGGACGGGGTTCCCGTCGCCGACTGCGTGTCGGTCGCGGAGGTGGCCCGGCACGTCGATCTGGCCGATCTCTGCGAGGTCGTGGAGCTGCCGTTCCAGCGGGGATACGAGGCGGTCGGCTAGCGGGGCCGACGAGTTCGCGTCATCGCTGAGGGCCGTGTATGGTTACACCTGTCCGCAGCGCCGGACAGGCCCCTATAGCTCAGTCGGCAGAGCGTCTCCATGGTAAGGAGAAGGTCAACGGTTCGATTCCGTTTGGGGGCTCGCACACTGACAAGGCAATTCGCCCGACCCGTGAAATCGCGGAGTCGGGCGTTTCTTGTTGTGCGTGGATTTTGCCCGCCGTACCCCGGCTGCTAGGCTTAATGGTCGGCCAGCCCGGGCGAGCTGGTCGATTACGTATGTGCTCCCCAGGTCAGGTATCCTCTACGGGCCGGGGTCGTTCGTCCGGCTCAAAGGCGGAGTAGCTCAGTCAGGCAGAGCAAACGGCTCATAATCGTTGTGTCGCCGGTTCAAGTCCGGCCTCCGCTACTGCCCCTCCCCAGGTCGCCGACCTGGGCTTGGGCATGTCCCAGTCCCAAACGTAGAAAGGCACTCCCACGTGGCTGCCACCGACGTTAGGCCGAAGATCACGCTGGCCTGCCAGGAGTGCAAGCACCGCAACTACATCACGCGGAAGAACCGGCGCAACGACCCGGATCGGCTTGAGCTGAAGAAGTACTGCCCCAACTGCCGCTGCCACCGCGCGCACCGCGAGACCCGCTAGCTCTTTTCCGAGCGCGGTCTCGCCGGGGGCATTCTCCTGGCCTTAACCAACGCACAACCGGCGTCCTGCACCAGGGCGCCGGTTTGTCGTGTCTTCTGGCCGTCCCGGTGGCGGAAGCCGTCGGGTGTCATGGCGGCAGTGTCCGCTGGTCGTTCCGGTGGGCAATCCGCCAGCCGTCATAGCGGTGGAATTCACCGGCTGTCCCTGCGGCAAAGTCGTGGTCATCCCGGCGACAGCCGAACCTTGTTCTGTTAGCGTCTGCGTAACGGACATGCGAGGGAGCACAGATGGCCTTGAACCGCGACTTCGTGGGCCGGACGTACGCGTCCAAGTCCTCGTACGAGGTCAGCCGGGTGAAGATCAGGGAGTTTGCCGCCGCGATCGGTGACGGCAATCCGATCTACCGAGACCGGGACGCCGCCCAGGCCGCCGGGCATCCCGATGTGGTCGCGCCGCCGACCTTCCCCATCGTGTTCAGCCTGCAGAGCGGCGGTGAGGCGCTGGCCGATCCCGACCTCGGCCTGAACCTGGCCATGGTGGTCCATGGCGAGCAGCGTTTTGAGTACGTTCGCCCCATCTACGCCGGCGACGAGCTCGTCACCAGCTCCACGATCACCGACATCCGCAGCGCCGGGCGCAACGAGTTGCTGACGGTGAGAAGCGACATCACCACGGTCTCCGGTGAGCCGGTCTGCACCACGTACAACACGATCGTCGAGCGCGGAGGGGCGGCCTGAGATGACTGCCACGGTGAAGTACGACGAGATCGAGGTCGGGTACGAGATCCCGGCCACCGGCTACGACGTCCGCAGGCTCAACCTGGTGATGTACGCGGGGGCGTCGGGCGACTTCAACCAGATCCACTGGAACGAGCGGTTCGCCAAGGCGGTCGGGCTGCCCGACGTCATCGCGCACGGCATGTACACGATGGCGCAGGGCGGCCGGTTCGTCACCGACTGGGTCGGCGATCCCGGCGCGGTGGTCGACTTCGGGGTGCGGTTCTCCTCGATGGTGGTCGTGCCCGATGACGACGAGGGCGCGACGATCACCGTCAGCGGCGTCGTGGAGGAGAAGCTGCCGGACAAGCGGGTGGTCGTCGCGCTGACGGCCCGGGCGGGCGACACCCGGGTGCTGTCCAAGGCCCGCGCGGTGGTTCAACTCGCGTAGCGCGGCGAGCCCCAACGACGAGCCCCATAGATGAGCCCGGCGGGATCAGTCGGATGATAGGCGGGGCGGCTCTCGGGTACGCGGGAGCCTATGGATACAGCACCGCACCAAGGCAGGATCTGGCCCACGGTCGAATCGATCCCGGTCTCCGCGGTGACCGACAAGCCGCCCGGCCACCTGGGTCCCGTCAGGACCGAGGACGTGGCGGGCGCCGTCGGTACGGGCCGCGACACGACCGGCGGCGCGGGCGCGGCGACGGGTGTCGGCACCGCGGGGGCCAGGCCAAGAGGCGCTCGCGCCAATCCCGCCGACGAGCTGGGCTTCTCCGGTGACCCTGAGCAGCGGGGCGATCCGGGGGACGACATGCTGCACGCCCAGCGTGTCTGGGACGGAACCCTGGCCGCCAACCGGCTCGACGCGGCGGGCGTCGCCGCCGAGCGGCAGCGGGTGGCGACCGCCGACGTCACGGCGTCCGTGAGCCTCATCGTCGACGGCCGGCCGGAGGACGTACGGGCGTCCATAGAGTCGGTGCTCGAGCACACCGACGCCCATGTCGTGGCCCTCGACCTGGGCGACGTGGACGGCGCCGGCGAGGTGCTGCACAAGCTGGCGTTGCGCCATCCGGACCGGATCACCGAGTGGCGGGTGGCCGAGACCCCGCACTGGCGGGGTGGCTCGGCCACGTGGGGCGCCTGCCGGGCCAAGCTGCTGCGCCTCGACACGTCCGAGGTGCACGTACTGATGGAGACCTCGGTCGTACTGACGGGCGACGCGCTCACGCCGCTCGTCGCGGCGGTCGCGGACGGCGCGGTGGCGGCGGGGTGGCACGGCCTGGAGCGACCGCCGGAGGGCGCCGTGACACCGCCGGACGATACGGAGGCAGCGCAGGGCGGCCTGGAGCGGCAGCTGATCGGCGCGGGGTGGCGCGAGGCGGGACCGGGGCGCGTGCGCGCGTTGCGCGGCGACCTGATGGCGGTACGCAGGTCGGCCGCGATCAGCGCGCTGCCCGAGGACGCCCGCGACGGGGAGAACGCCGACCTGGAGCTCTCCATGGCCCTCAAGGGCGAGCTGGTCGTGCCCTCCGACCGCCTTCCCGTACGCCACCTACGCCGGCACGGGTGAACCAGGACAAGGTGCTGGGCATGCCGAGGGCCTCATAAGCTTGTGCCCCATGGAGAACCTCGCGCCGTACACCACCCTCGGGCTGGGCGGCCCCGCCCGCGAATTCGTCGAGGCCAGTACGGCGGAGCACCTCGTCTCCCTCGTGGCCGAGGCCGACCGGCAGGCCCAGCCCACCCTGGTGCTCGGCGGCGGGAGCAACCTGGTGGTCGCCGACGAGGGGTTCGACGGGCTGGTCATCCGGGTCGTCACCCAGGGCGTGTCCGTCTCCCGTGACGGCGACGAAGTGCTGGTCACGGTCGAGGCGGGGGAGGACTGGGACGGACTGGTCACCCGCGCGGTGGCCGAGGGCTGGTCCGGCATCGAGTGCATGTCCGGCATTCCGGGGCTCGTGGGCTCGACCCCGATCCAGAACGTCGGCGCCTACGGCCAGGAAGTGGCCCAGACCATCAGGTGCGTACGCGTCTACGACCGCAGGACGCGGCAAGTGGTCGACCTGGAGGCGCGGCAGTGCGGCTTCTCCTACCGTGACAGCGCGTTCAAGCGGGATCTGGCGCGGCATGTGGTGCTCGGCGTGACGTACGCGCTCGACGTCTCGGAGTTGTCGGGTCCCGTGGCCTACCAGGAGCTGGCCACCCGGCTCGGCGTCGAGCCGGGCGCCCGCGTGCCGCTCGACCAGGCTCGTCGAGCCGTGCTGGAGCTGCGGCGCGGCAAGGGCATGGTGCTCGATCCGGCCGATCCCGACACCCGCAGCGCCGGGTCGTTCTTCACCAACCCGGTCCTGTCGGCCGCCGAGGCCGAGGAGCTGGCGGCGCGGGCCCCCGGTCATCCGCGCTGGGACATGCCGGACGGCTTGGTCAAGGTGCCTGCCGCCTGGCTGATCGAGCAGGCGGGCTACCCCAAGGGCTACGAACGCGGCCCGGTCCGCATCTCCACCAAGCACACGCTGGCCCTGACCAACCCCAACGGCACGGGCACCACGGCTGACCTGCTGCTGCTGGCCGGGGAGGTGCGTGACGGGGTGCTGGAGAAGTTCGGCGTCACGCTCGTCAACGAGCCGGTGCTGGTCGGCTGCTCGCTGGAATAGGTCCCTGAGGGCCGCTGTTATGGTTATTCGGAATTACCGAAGGGGAGTAGTCCCAATCGCGTGATCGACATGCTGGCGCGCTTGCGCGCCCGGTCACGCGGGCCTGTACGGGCGGACGAGACCTTCGGCCTGGTAGCTATGGATCAAGACGCTACCGGGCCGAAGTCGTGCCCGAAAACTCCCTGGGTGCCTGCTTCCGGCTCGGTCGCGCGGAAGAGGACAGTTGGAAGCGTTCTGGATCAGCCTCGCGGTCATTTTCGTGGCCGAGATGGGCGACAAGAGCCAGCTCATGGCGATGACGTTCGCCACCCGTTTCAAGCCTTGGCCGGTGCTGGCCGGCATCACGATCGCGACGACCGCCGTGCACTTGGTCAGCGTCGCGGTGGGCGGGCTGATCGGCGACGCGTTGCCCACGACCGCCATCTCGGTCGTGGCCGGCCTCGCCTTCCTGGGTTTCGCCCTGTGGACGCTGCGCGGTGACGAGCTGACGGACGAGGAGTCGAGTAAGGCCCGGCGCACCACCAGGAACGCCGTGGTCGCGGTGACGGTGGCGTTCTTCCTGAGCGAGCTTGGTGACAAGACCATGTTGGCCACCATCACGCTGGCGACGCAGCACGGCTGGCTGGGCACCTGGATCGGCTCCACGGTGGGCATGGTCGCCGCCGACGCCCTCGCGATCGTGGTGGGGCGCCTGCTGGGCAAGCACCTGCCGGAGAAGGCGATCAGGTATGGTGCCGCCGCCGTGTTCGCGATCTTCGGAATCGCGCTGCTGGTCGATGCGGTCGTCTAGCGCGGTGAACGGACAGCCGGATGGACGCCGCTAGCGTCGTTCGATGAGGACCTGGAGGCCGTCCAGGACGCGCTCAAGACCGAACTCGTAGGCGTGGTCAGCGCTGTAAGCGGCGTTGTTGGCGGCTCCGGCGGCCGCGCCGACCCGGCTGGCCGTCGGGTAGGCGGCCTCGTCGTAGACGCGGGCGAGCAGCGGAGAGCTGACGGCCCACCACTGCTCATCCGTCATCGCCTCGTTCTGGGCGGCCCGCTGGTCGGCGGCCGAGCGGGCGGAGGAGTGCACGAAGCCGAGCAGGTAGGTCAGGGCGGCGTCCATCTCCACGTCGCCCAGGCCGAGCCCTTCGAAGGCCCGCAGCTCGTGCTCGTACTTGGCCAAGACCCCCGGGCCGAGCGGCGGCCGTGTGGTGGACACGGCGAGCATCCACGGGTGTCCCTCGTACACCGTGCGGTTGGCCCGCGCCACCGCCTCCAGCCGCGCCCGCCACGGCAGCTCCGACAGGTCGGGGCGGGGCATCTGGCCGAGGACCGTGTCGAGCATGAGGTCGAGCAGCTCGGCCTTGCCCGGCACGTACGTGTAGAGCGACATCGTGCCGATCCCGAGCGCCTGGGCGACCCGGCGCATCGTCGTCGCGTCGAGGCCCTCCTCGTCGGCGACGGTGATCGCGGCCGCGACGACCTCGTCGACCGTGTGGCCCTGACGTGGCCCGCGCTGCGCCGGCCGCGTTCCCGGCCGCCGCCAGAGCAGCTCGATGGTGCGGGCGGGGTCTCCGGCGCTGGTCCGGGCGATCGTGGGCGGCACGTCATCCATCTTCTCACTCAACATAACTCCGTACATAGTACGATGTACGACGTACGGAGTTTATCGAGGGCGAGGAGTGGCGTTGCAGACGTCCCGTATCCAGATCATCGGCGCGCGCGAGAACAATCTCCGCGACATCTCCCTGAGCATCCCGAAGGGGCAGATCACCGTCTTCACCGGCGTATCCGGGTCCGGGAAGTCGTCCATCGTGTTCGACACCCTCGCCGCCGAGGCGCAGCGTCAGCTCAACGAGACCTTCACCGCCTTTGCCCGCAACAGGCTGCCGAAGTACGGGCAGCCGGACGTCGACGTGATCGAGAACCTGTCCGCCGCGATCGTGGTCGACCAGAAGCGGCTCGGGGGCGGCTCACGCTCGACCGTCGGCACGATCAGTGACATCTACTCGCTGCTGAGACTGCTGTTCTCGCGGGTCGGCAAGCCGTTCGTCGGCTACTCCAACGCGTTCTCGTTCAACGATCCTCAGGGCATGTGCCCTGAATGCGAGGGTCTGGGCAGGACCGTCGCGCTCCACCTCGACGTCTTCCTGGACAGGTCCCGGTCGCTGAACGAAGGTGCCCTCCTGCACCCGCACTTCGCCGTCGGCACCTGGTACTGGAAGATCTACGCCAACTCCGGCCTGTTCGACAACGACAAGAGGCTGGCCGACTACGACGAGCGGGAATGGGCGACGCTGCTGCATGGCGCCCAGACCAAGGTGCCGCTGGAGTGGCAGGGCGGCACGATCAACTCCAGCTACGAGGGCCTGGTGGCGCGGTTCACCCGCCTGTACATCAAGAAGGACGTCGCCGAGATGTCCGAGGCCAACCGCCGGCTCTTCCAGGAGTACGTCACGACGGCCACCTGCCCGCTGTGCGCGGGCGCCCGGCTCAACCAGGACGTGCTCGGCTGCGAGATCGACGGCTTCAACATCGCCCGGCTCGCCGCGATGGAGGCCACCGAGCTCGTGGAGGTGCTGGCCGGATTCACCGACCCGGTGGGCGCCCCCGTGGTGGCGAGCCTGATCGACCGGGTGCGCGACCTCGTCACGATCGGCCTCGGCTACCTCAGCCTCGACCGCGAGACCGCCACGCTCTCGGGCGGCGAGTCACAGCGCGTCAAGATGGTGCGGCACCTCAGCAGCAGCCTCACGGACATGATGTACGTCTTCGACGAGCCGAGCGTCGGGCTGCACGCGCGCGACGTCGAACGGCTCAACACGCTGCTACGCAAGCTACGTGACAAGGGCAACACGGTCATCGTCGTCGAGCACGACCCCGAGGTGATCGGGATCGCCGACCACGTCGTGGACATCGGCCCCGGGGCCGGGACGCACGGCGGGCAGGTGGTGTACGAGGGCACCGCGGCGGCGCTGCCCGAGGCCGGCACCCTGACCGGCCGGTACATGAAGCGGCGACTACCCCTGAAGACCGACTACCGGCGCCCCACGGGCGCGATGACGATCGCCGGCGCGAACACGCACAACCTGAAGGACGTCACCGTCGACATCCCCGCCGGCGTGCTGACCGTCGTGACGGGCGTCGCGGGATCCGGCAAGAGCACGCTGGTCAACGACGTGTTCCTGAGCCGGCACCCCGAGGCGGTGGTCATCGACCAGTCGGCCGTCAGCGTCTCGCGCCGCTCCAACCCCGCCACGTACACCGGGATGCTGGACGAGATCCGGCGGCTGTTCGCGCGGGCCGGGTCGGTGAGCGCCTCGCTGTTCAGCCCCAACTCCAAGGGCGCCTGCTCCGCCTGCCAGGGGCTCGGCGTCATCTACACCGACCTGGCGTTCATGGACGGGCTGAAGTCGACCTGCGAGGACTGCCAGGGGCGGCGCTTCCGGCCCGAGGTGCTGGAGCACAAGCTGGATGGGAAGTCGATCAGCGACGTACTGGAGATGACGGCGGCCGAGGCGTACGCGTTCTTCCCGCAGCCGAAGCTCAGGCGGGTGCTGCGGGCGGTCAACGACGTCGGGCTCGACTACCTCACGCTCGGCCAGCCGCTCAGCACGCTGTCGGGCGGCGAGTGCCAGCGCATCAAGCTGGCCACTGAGCTGCACAAGAGCGGCACCGTGTACGTCCTGGACGAACCGACCACCGGGCTGCACATGTCGGACGTGAAGCGGCTGCTCGACATCATGGACCGGCTCGTCGACGCCGGGAACTCGGTCGTCGTCATCGAGCACAACCTGGACGTGGTCAAGAACGCCGACTGGGTCATCGACCTCGGGCCCGAGGGTGGCGGGCAGGGGGGTCAGGTGCTCTTCGAGGGCACGCCGCGCGATCTGCTGGCGGCGACCGGCTCCCACACCGCCGAGTTCCTCCGCCGCGACCTGGCCTCCTAAGACGCCCCGGCCGGGGGAGGCTCGCTTCTACCGAGACAGCAGGGAGAGGCGGTGTGCGGCCGCCGCTGCCTCGCCGCGGGTGGTCACGCCCAGTTTGGCCAGGATGTTGGACACGTGCACGCTGACCGTCTTGGCCGAGATGAACAGCTCGGCGGCGATGTCCCGGTTCGTACGGCCCAGCGCCACCAGCCGCAGCACCTCCGTCTCGCGCGGCGTGAGCAGCTCGGGGACGGTCGCCTGCTGCTGGACGACGCCGACCCGCCGGGAGAGTGCCTCGATCTCGTCGATCAGCGGCGTCGCCCGCAGCGCGGCGGCCAGCGGCGCGGCCACGGCGAGCCGGGTCGCCGCGCCCTCCCTGTCGCCCGACCGCGCCACCACGGTGGCCGCTCTGACGAGGGCCTTGGCCTGGTTGTGCGGGCGCTTGAGACGCTCCCAGGCGGCCGCGGCCGCGTCGAAGTCGCGCGAGTACGTCAGTTTGTACGCCTCCGCCACCGGCCCGCTGACCTTGAGGCTCGCGGCCACCTTGGCGGCCTGCTCGCGCACCGCGCGGACCCGGTCGGGCTCGGCGTCCTCGGCGGTGTCGCAGACCAGGGTGAGCAGGGCCAGCCGCCGCCAGCCCAGCATGGCTTTGGGGGACTGCGACGACGGGGACTGCGACGACAACGACAGGATGCGCTCGGTCACGGCCAGCGCGGCCAGCGACTCGCCCTTGAACAGGTGCCAGCCGATCCGCAGCCGGGTGCTGTTGGTGATGTCCTGCAAGAACTCCTCGGGCCGCTCCTTGAGCACGCCCAGCTCCGCCAGGATGCCTTCGACGACCGCGAGTTCGCCCCTGCCCAGCGCGATGTCGGCGCGTACGCGGAGCAGGTGGTTGTGGGTGCGCAGCACGGGGCCGAGGCTGAGCGCCTGCCCGATGGCCTCGAGGGCCTCGTCCCAGCGGCCGATGGCCTCCAGCGCCTCGGCCCTGTTGAGCAGGATGAACAGCCCGTTGAGCCGCATCCGGCCGTACTGCTTGGCCAGCTGCCAGCCCTCGTCGGCCAGCGCGAGGGCTTCCTCGGAGCGTCCCAGGTCGCTCAGCGCGTCGATGTTGTTGCCGATCGCCCGCGTGATGAGCCGTCCCGAGCTCTCCTGACGGCCCATTTCCAGCGCGCGCAGGTTGGTGGCCAGCGTCGCCTCTGTGTCACCGTCGATGGAGTGGCCGAGCGCCAGGTTCAGCAGGAGGTCTCCTTCGAGGCACTTGTCGCCGAGATCCCGGCTCAGGCGCAGGCCCTCCTCGATGAGCCGGGTGCCTTCCTTGACGTCGCCACGGAGCATCAGGTGCTGGCTCATCGGCATGATGACGCTCGCGCGGGCCAGGGTCGGCTCGGGCACCAGACGTAGTGCGTGCTGGAAGTCGTCGACGACGCCCGTCTTGCCCTTGTAGATCTTGAGGTTGGCCCAGCGCACGATCAGCGTGGCGACCCGGGCCGGCTCCCGGGTCTCGTCGAGCTGCGCCAGGGCCGCCTTGACGAACTTGATGCCCCGGTCGAGCTCGCCGCCCGCGAGGGCGGCCTCGCTGGCCCGTTCGAGCACCGCCGTGTGGTCGGCGCCGATGCGCTCGGCCGCGTCCGGCACCCGGTCCCACAGCATGAGTACGCGTTCGAGCAGCGGGATCGCCTCGGTGTACGCGAAGGCCCCGAACGACTTCTGTGCCGCGTCCCAGGCCGAGATGAGCGCCCAGAGGTCGTTGCGCGCGCCGTACCAGTGGTGGGCCAGCTCCACGGCGGCCCGGCCCGGTGGCACCAGCTTGCGGTCGCGGGAGATCTCCTCGGCGTAGCGCGAGTGCAGCCGTTGATGCTCGCCGGGCAGCAACTCGTCGTGTACGGCCTCGCGGATGAGGGAGTGCCGGAAGACGTAGGCGCGGTTGTCGGCGATCTGCAGCACGTTCCCGGCGATGGCCGACCGCAGCGCGGCCTCCAGCTCCAGGTCGGACAGGCCGCTGACCGCGGCGAGCAGGGCGTGGCCGACCCTGATGCCGCCCGCGGCGGCGATGCGCAGCACGCGCTGGGTCTCCTCGGGCAGCCGCTCGACCGAGCCGAGTATCAGGTCCTGCATCGACTCGGGGAACGCGCAGTCCTCGCCGCAGTCCAGCAGTGCCTCGACGAACAGCGGGATGCCCTCGCTGCGCTCGTAGACCTTCTCCACCTTGGGGTAGTCGGGGTCGATGCCGAGGATCCCGGCCATCTGCAGGGCGACCTCGTCCCTGGACAGGCGGGGCAGGTCGAGCCTGAGCACGCTGTTGACCCTGCCCAGCTCGGCGAGCACCGGCCGGAGCGGATGCTGCCGGTGCAGGTCGTCGGAGCGGTAGGTCATGACGATCAATATCTGCGCGGTGCCGAGGTTGCGGCTGAGGAAGGCGATCAGGTCGCGGCTGGACCGGTCGGCCCAGTGGATGTCCTCGATGAGCAGGATCGTCGGCCGGTTGCCGGCCAGCCGTTGGAGGAGCGTCAGGAACTGCTCGAACAGCCGGGCCCGCCCTGTGTCGGTCTCGCCGTCACCGCTGGGCTCGCCGAACTCGGGGAGCAGCCGGGCCAGGTCGCGTTCGGCGCCGCCCGGCAGCAGCGCGGCGATCTGGGTGGTGCCCTGCTCCCTGACCAGCTGCCTCAGGGCAGCCGTGAACGGCGCGTAGGCCAGGCCCTCCGTGGAGAGTTCGACGCACCCGCCGTACAGCACATGAGCGCCGCTCCGCGCCGCCTGCTCGGCGAAGCGCTGTACCAGCCGGGTCTTGCCGACCCCCGCCTCCCCGCCGACCAGCACGGCTGTCGCGGTGCCCTTCCGGGCCTCGTCGAAGGCTTGAGAGAGGGCCGTGAGCTCCTCTTCCCGCCCCACGAAGACGGGACTTACCGAACGTCCCAGCATGTCGTCCAGCATGTCATGCCTCACCAGCCGCTTTCGACGCATTTAGGGCAGATTGACGAGCGGCCTTGGCCCGATGGGGCGGTGGCCGCAAATGGGGTTCCCGGGGGTTCGTCACACCGACCGTCCCGATCCCGTGTGACGGTCCGTCGTGGTCGGGGTCCCTGCGAGGGATGTCCCCTCCGGGGGAGCCCGATGGAGGGAAGGCGGTGCTAGGGAGGGATGGTGGCCCGGCCGCGAGGGAGGGTGCGGCCGGGCGCTTGTGGGGCGGTCATGAGGAGCGGCGCTTGCCGAACAGCGAGCGGCGCTCGGACTTGTTGCCCTCCAGTGCCTCGCGTACCTGACGGTGTCGCGCGGCCGCCTGGCGCAGCTCGTTGACGTGGCTCTTCATGATCTGGTATTCGATCTCGGGACTCATGGTGGTGTGTCTCCTTCTTGTGTCTTGCTGACACTCTTAAGGTTCGGGCTAAGGCCCCTACCGCCACATCGGGCGGATGCCCTATCTCCCGGGAAACTCCAGGCCAGGGAGTACCTAGGAGGCGCGCCGATGCCGCCTTAGAGATCCGGTTTGGACGTAGCCCACCTGGTCGGCGATCCTGTGGAGGTGTCAACTGTGACTACCTCGCTCGCCGACGTCGGCTCGTCCGGCGCGACGCTGCGAGCATTCCTGCACGGCCTGCCCGGTGTCGACCGGGTCGGCGCGGACCAGCGAGCGGCGATGCTCGGCACCCGCTCCATCAAGACCAGCGCCAAGGCCATGGCGATCGACCTGGCCATCTCGATGGTCGACCTCACCACGCTCGAGGGCGCGGACACGCACGGCAAGGTCCGTGCGATGTGCACCAAGGCGAGGCACCCCGGCGAGGGCGCGCCCCGGGTGGCGGCCGTCTGCGTCTATCCCGACCTGGTGGCCGTGGCCGCCGGCGCGCTGCGCGGCTCGGGGGTGAAGGTCGCCTCGGTGGCGACCGCCTTCCCGAGCGGACGCACCTCGCTGGAGGTCAAGGTGAGCGACACCGCGCTCGCCGTCGCCGCGGGCGCCGACGAGATCGACATGGTGATCGACCGCGGCGCGTTCCTGTCCGGCGACTATCTCAAGGTGTACGAGGAGATCGTCGCGGTGAAGGCCGCCTGCGGCTCCGCCCATCTGAAGGTGATCCTGGAGACCGGCGAGCTGTCGACCTACGACAACGTACGGCGGGCGTCCTGGCTGGCGATGCTGGCTGGCGCCGACTTCATCAAGACCTCCACCGGGAAGGTGGCCCCGGCCGCCACGCCGCCGGTGACGATGATCATGCTGGAGGCGGTGCGCGACTTCCGCGACGAGACGGGCCGGCAGGTCGGCGTGAAGCCGGCCGGCGGCATCCGCACCACCAAGGACGCCATCAAGAACCTCGTGCTGGTCAACGAGACCGCCGGCGAGGACTGGCTGTCGCCCGACTGGTTCAGGCTGGGCGCGTCGTCGCTGCTGAACGACCTGCTGATGCAGCGCCAGAAGCTGACCACCGGCCGTTACGCGGGCCCCGACTACTTCACCCTGGACTGATGATGGCGACCTTCGCATACGCACCGGCGCCCGAGTCGCGCGACATCGTCGATCTGAAGCCGTCGTACGGGCTGTTCATCAATGGCGAGTTCGTGGACGGCTCTGGCTCCGCCTTCAAGACGATCAACCCGGCGACGGAGGAGAAGCTGGCGGAGGTCGCCACGGCCTCCTCCGACGACGTCGACCGGGCCGTACAGGCCGCGCGCAAGGCGTTCGGGGTCTGGAGCGCGATGCCGGGCACCGAACGGGCCAAATACCTGTTCAGGATCGCCCGCATCATCCAGGAACGCGCCCGCGAGCTGGCCGTGCTGGAGTCGCTCGACAACGGCAAGCCCATCCGCGAGTCGCGCGACGTGGACCTGCCGCTCGTCGCCGCGCACTTCTTCTACTACGCCGGCTGGGCCGACAAGCTGGAGTACGCCGGGTTCGGCGCGGACCCCCGGCCGCTCGGCGTCGCCGGGCAGGTCATCCCGTGGAACTTCCCCCTGCTCATGCTGGCCTGGAAGATCGCCCCCGCGCTGGCCTGCGGCAACACGGTGGTGCTGAAGCCGGCCGAGACCACGCCGCTGACGGCGCTGCTGTTCGCGGAGATCTGCCAGCAGGCCGACCTGCCGCCCGGTGTCGTCAACATCGTCACCGGAGCGGGTGAGACCGGCGCCGCCGTGGTCGCCCACCCCGACGTGAACAAGGTGGCCTTCACCGGCTCCACCGAGGTCGGCCGGATCATCGCCCGGACCGTCGCGGGCACCGGCAAGAAGCTCACGCTGGAGCTGGGCGGCAAGGCCGCGAACATCGTCTTCGACGACGCCGCGCTCGACCAGGCCGTCGAGGGCGTGGTCAACGGCATCTTCTTCAACCAGGGGCACGTGTGCTGCGCGGGCTCCCGGCTGCTGGTGCAGGAGTCGATCCAGGACGAGCTGCTGACGGCGCTCAAGCGGCGCCTCGGCACGCTGCGCCTGGGCGACCCGCTCGACAAGAACACCGACATCGGCGCGATCAACTCGGCCGAGCAGCTGGCGAAGATCCGCTCGCTCAGCGACCTCGGCGAGCAGGAGGGGGCCGAGCGCTGGTCGCCCGCCTGCGAACTGCCCGACAAGGGCTTCTGGTTCCCGCCGACCGTCTTCACCGGCGTGGCCCAGTCGCACCGCATCGCCCGGGAGGAGGTCTTCGGCCCGGTGCTGTCGGTGCTGACGTTCCGCACCCCGGCCGAGGCCGTGGAGAAGGCCAACAACACGCCGTACGGGCTGTCGGCCGGGATCTGGACGGAGAAGGGCTCGCGCATCCTGTGGATGGCCGACAAGCTCAGGGCCGGAGTGGTCTGGGCCAACACGTTCAACAGGTTCGACCCGGCCGCGCCGTTCGGCGGGTACAAGGAGTCCGGATACGGCCGAGAGGGCGGGTTGCTCGGGTTGGAGGCCTACCTTGATGTGTGAGCACCGCCGTTCCCGCCGGGGTGGACGGCGGGCGCAGGCCACGCGCGGCCACGCTTTCGCCCGCGCCGGAAGGCCCGTACGCACCGGCTGGTACGCCCACCGCTGCGGGGTGAGCCGGTGCGGCCAGGTCTTCGTGCCGGTCGAGATGTCGGAGGAGACCATGCGGAGGGGGCGCGGCGATGAGTAGGTTGGCCGTTCGCAAGACGTACAAGCTGTACATCGGCGGGGCGTTCCCGCGCTCCGAGAGCGGGAGGTCCTACGCCGTGACCTCGCCCAAGGGCGACTTCCTCGCCAACGCGTCGCGGGCCTCCCGCAAGGACGTGCGTGACGCCGTGGTGGCGGCGCGCAAGGCGTTCCCCGGCTGGTCGGGCGCCACGGCCTACAACCGGGGTCAGATCCTCTACCGGATCGCCGAGATGCTGGAGGGCCGCCGCGCGCAGTTCGCCGAGGAGCTGGGCGGCGGCAAGAAGGCGGCGCTGGAGGCCGTGGACGCCACGGTCGACCGGCTGGTCTGGTACGCGGGCTGGTCGGACAAGATCGCCTCCGTGCACGGCACGGCCAACCCGGTCGCCGGCCCGTACTTCAACCTCTCCTCGCCGGAGCCCACGGGGGTCGTCGCCGTCGTCGCGCCCGAGGACCCGCTGGTGGGGCTGATCTCGGTGATCGCGCCGGTGATCGTGACGGGCAACACGTGCGTCGTGATCGCCTCCGAGCGGACGCCGCTGCCGTCCATCACCCTGGCGGAGGTGCTGGCCACCTCGGACCTGCCGGGCGGCGTCGTCAACGTCCTCACGGGTCATCAGCGGGAGCTCGCGCCCTGGCTGGCGGCCCACATGGACGTCAACGGGCTGGACCTGACCGGTGTGTCCGACGCCGAGCTGGCGCTGACCTGCGAGCAGGCGGCGGCGGAGAACCTCAAGCGGGTCCTGCGCCCGTCGCCGGACGAGGACTGGCGGGCGGCCCCGGCCCTCACCCGCATGACGCGTTTCCTGGAGACGAAGACGGTCTGGCACCCGATGGGGGTCTGACCGTCAGGCCGGTGGGATGTTGGCGTTGAGCCGGAACAGGTTGCCGGCATCCCACACGGTCTTCAGCGCGGCCAGCCGCCGGTAGTCGTCCGGGTCGTAGGCCAGGCGGACCTGGTCGGGCGCGGTGTTCTCGCCGTACAGGAAGTTGAGGCCGCGGCCTCCGGTGTCCCACGGCGACAGCGCCTCGCGGACCCCGTCGTGGAGCGGGCGCACCTCGCCGGGGTCGCCGCCCGGCGCGAGCCGGGACAGGACGCCGACCTGATACTGGGCGTCGCGGTTGACCACGGGCCCGAGGCCCGGCTTGTCCAGCGCGCCACCCAGGTGCCTGATCTCCAGGATGGCGCGCTCGGTCTCCAGCAGCGCGTCCACGGCCCGCGCGGGCAGCTCGCGCAGCAGCGAGTGGGTGGCGTAGTAGGCCATCGGCTCGGCCGGGTCGTTGTGGATGCTGCCCGACTCGGTGTACGGCAGCTCCTTCACCGAGTCCACGAGCCGGGGCCCGATCGCGCGCAGCGGCTCCAGCAGGCGCTCGCCCTCCTCCGGGCCGCCCGTGTACGCGATCCGCACGTGGCCGACGCGGCGGCCGCGGAACACCTCGGGCACCTGCGGGGCGTCGGGGAACGGGATCACCGCGATGGACGAGGTCATCTCCTCGGGCAGGTCCCGTGTCCACTCGGCCCAGCGCTTCACCACGTCGGTGGCGAGATCGAAGAACAGGCCGCCCCCGTACAGACTGGTCACCGGGACCAGGCCGATCTCCAGCGCCGTGACCACGCCGAAGTTGCCGCGCCCGCCGAGCAGCGCCCAGAACAGGTCCGGCTCCGTCGCGGCCGTCACCTCCCTGAGTACGCCGTCGGCGGTGACCACTTCGACAGTGCGTACCTGGTCGACGGCGTAGCCATAACGGCGCGCCATGAGCCCGAGCCCGCCGCCGAGCGTGTAGGACACGGCGCTGACGGACGGGGCCGAGCCGGACAGCGGGGCCAGCCCGTGGCGGGCCGCCTCCTCGATGACCCGCGACCAGCGCACGCCCGCCTCGATCCTGGCCGTCGCGGTCTCGGGATCCACCTGTACGCCGGTCATCCTGCGGGTGCTGATGAGCAGGCCGCCGTCGGCCGCCATCGGCATGCCGTGCCCGGTGGCCTGCACGGCCACCGGTAGCCCGTCCGCCGCCGCGATGGCCACGGCCGCGCGTACGTCGGCGGCGTCCGTCGCGCCGACGATCACGTCCGGCCGGTGCCGGGCGAGAGCCTGGAAACCGGCCCGCTCGTCGTCATATCCCTCATCACCCGGTCGGAACACCGGGCACTTCAGCATGTCCATGCGATTCAGCTTGTGTCCGGCTCATCCAGAAGTCAAAGAGATGGATTGTATGGCTGCTAGCATTATTTGTTATGGAGCTCCGGCAGCTTGAGTACTTCGTGGCCGTGACCGAGGAGGCCGGCTTCACCCGGGCCGCGGCCCGGCTCCATGTTGCGCAGCCCGGGGTGAGCGCGCAGATCCGGCAGCTGGAGCGGGAGCTGGGCCAGCCGCTGTTCGACCGCTCGGCGCGGCAGGTGCGCCTCACCGAGGTGGGGGAGGCGGTGCTGCCGTACGCGCGCGCCGCCCTCGCGGCGGTCGCCGCCGCCCGGCTGGTCGTCGACGAGATGACCGGGCTGTTGCGCGGGCACGTCGCGATGGGCACCGTCTCGGCGCCCTCCGTGCTCGACCTGCCGGGGCTGCTGGCCGACTTCCACGACCGGCATCCGTCCGTGGAGATCTCGTTGCAGGAGTCCGATCCGGAGAGCCTGATCGAGGCGGTGCGGGCGGGGCGGATGGACCTCGGGCTCATCGGCATCGGATCGAGCGTGCCGGCGGGGCTGGACGCGCAGGTGGTGATCGACCAGGCTTTGGTGGCCGCCGTCGGGCTCACTCACGACTTGGCGGCTCAGGGTTCGGCGGGGATGCCCGTCATCACGTTGCGGGAGCTGGCGGATCGGGCGCTGATCTGCCTGCCGCGCGGCACCGGTCTGCGGGCCGCGCTCGACGAGGCGTGCGCCGCCGCCGGGTTCACGCCGCATGTCGCCTTCGAGGCCAGCGAGCCGTACGTGCTGGGGCAGCTCGCCGCCAAAGGGCTCGGCCTGGCCGTACTGCCCGAGTCGGCGGTCACCGTCGCGAAGGACGACCTGCACGTACTGGAGATCACCGAGCCGCGGCTGCGCGGCCGGATGGCGATCGTCTGGCGGGCCACGGGGCCGTCGGGGCCTGCAGCGCGAGCGTTCATCGACCACGCCCGCCGCCGACTGCCCGACTTCCCCTGAATCGGACGTCAGCTTGAGTAGCCGCGTGGCCGGACCGGCGGGTGGGCGGCCGACAGCTGGGCGGCCAGGCCGAGGAGTTGCGGCTCGCCGCCGGGTGGGGCGATGAGCTGGACGCCGATCGGCAGACCGCTGGAGTGGGTGGCGATGGGGACGGTGAGCGCGGGCCAGCCGCACATGTTCCAGGCGCCGGTGGCTGGTGCGTACCTGACGTTGGCCAGCAGGTTGCGCGCGAGCCCGCGTTCGCCCCAGCGGTCGGCCTTCGGCGGAATCCGGGCCAGTGTCGGCGTGATGAGCACGTCGGCGTCACCGAACCACTGGTCGGCGCCGTAACCGTGCCAGCGGGCGCGGCCCCGCTCGCCGTCCAGTCTGAGCGCGTGGAGCACCCGGCCCGCGCGGGCCAGCGCGCGGGTGCGCGGTTCCAGGCGCGTGCGGTCGAGGCCGGTGGCCGCTCCGGAAGCGCGGGTCAGCCAGGTGGCGATCGTGGCGGGGCCGAGGGCGGCCGGCAGGCGTTGCTCGTGCTCGACGACCGTGTGCCCGGCGACCCTGAGGGTCTCGGCCGCCGCGCGTACCGCCGCCTGGAACTCGCGGTCCATCGGCAGGCCCACCGGCAGCGGCTGCGGGGCGTAGGCCACGCGCAGGTCGAAGGGCTCCGGGGTCTCGTGCGGCGGCCGGGGCGCCCATACCTCGTCGTCGTCATCCGCCCAGACCGAGCGGAGCATGCGCGGCCGGGGCTCGATCCGCTCGCCGCCGCGCCAGGACTCGGCCAGGCCCTCGTCGGCGGCCAGGACGGAGAGCATCAGCGCCAGGTCGGGCACGTTCCTGGCCAGCGGGCCGTTCTCGGTGAGGCCGCCCCAGGTCTCCGTCGGCGGTGGTACGAGACCCGTGCCCGGCTTGATGGCGAACACCCCGCAGCATGCCCCGGGAATGCGCAGCGAGCCCATCCCGTCGTTGCCCAGCGCCAGCGGCACCATCCCGGCCGACACCGCCGCGGCGCTGCCCGCCGACGAGCCGCCGGACGTACGGGCCAGGTTCCAGGGGTTGCGCACGGTGCCGTAGGCGCTGTCGCCGAAGGCGACCAGGCCCAGCTCGGGCAGGTTCGTCAGGCCGACGACCACCGCGCCGGCCGCGCGCAGCCGGCCGACCGTCTCGTGGTCCTTGGGCGCGGGCGTGTCCGCCGTCGCGGCGGATCCGCCGCGAGTGGCCTCGCCCGCGACCTCCAGGTTGTCCTTCACCGCGACGGGTACGCCCGCCAGCGGCAGGTCGGCCAGGTCGCGGCGCTCCTGCACGGCCCGCGCCTCGTCCAGGGCCCGCTCTCTGACCAGCCGGAACGCCCCGACCCCTGGATCGCGCTCGGCGATCGCGTGAAGGTGTTCCTCGACGACGGCCGCGGCCGTGACCTCACCCCGACGTACGGCCGTCGCGATCTCGATGGCGGACCTGCCTGTCCACAACATGCTTAAAGTGTGCGGCTTTTCACCCTTCGTTGCGAGGCTCCCGGCCGGCCTGCTTCAGCGCGAGCCGCAACGCGTACTCGATCTGCGCGTTGACGCTGCGGAGATCGTCGGCCGCCCACTTGGCGAGGGCGTCGTAGACGGCCGGATCGAGGCGCAGCAGGAGCTTCTTGCGCTCAGGCATACAGGCTGCCGGTGTTCACCACCGGCTGGATCGCCCGGTCGCCGCAGAGGACGACCAAGAGGTTGGAGACCATCTGCGCTTTACGCTCCTCGTCCAGCTCCACCACCTGCTCGGCGGCCAGCCTATCGAGCGCGAGCTGGACCATGCCCACAGCGCCTTCGACGATTCGGGTACGCGCCGCCACGACCTGCGCGGCCTGCTGGCGGACCAGCATGGCCTGGGCGATCTCGGGAGCGTAGGCGAGGTGCGTGATGCGCGCCTCCAGCACTTCGATCCCGGCCAGCTCGGTGCGCTCGCGCAACTCGGCGGTGAGCTCGGCGGCCACCTCCGTGCCGTCGCGCAGGCTGGTGCGACCGGCTTCGTGCGAGTCGTAGGGGTGCGTGGTGGCCAGGTGGCGCACGGCCGCCTCCGACTGAATCTCGACGTAGTCCTCATAGTCATCCACCGAGAACTTGGCCTTGGCCGCGTCGTCCACCTTGTAGACGACCACCGCGGCGATCTCGACAGGGTTGCCGTCGGCGTCGTTGACCTTGAGCTTGGCCGTCTCGAAGTTGCGGACCCTGAGCGTGATCGTGGTCTTGTTGGTGAACGGCAGCACCCACTGTAAGCCCGCGTCCTCGACCGTGCCGATGTAGCGGCCGAAGAACTGCACCACCTTCGCCTCGTTCGGGTTGACCACGGTGAACCCGCTGGCGACCAGTGCGAAGAGGACGATCCACCCGATGCCCAGAACCTCCGGCGAGCCGATGGCCGCCACGGCGGCGAGCACCAGCAGGACGAGGAGGACCAGGAAACCGTTCAGGCGGAAGGCGTATCGTTCCATCCCGACTCCTTGCTATCGAAGTGATATCACAATGATAGCGCGTCTACGCTTGGTCCGCGTGAACGGACCATCTCTGGCCACCGGCCAGCGCTCCCTGGGCGACCCCTCGATCACGTATCCGCTGTGGCCGCCGCTGACCCGCGGCTGCCCCAGGACGAGCACCGCGTCATTGGCCTATCCGGTCGAGGTCGACTACGACTACGCCCGGGTCAGCGCGACCCTGTTCGAGCAGGAGCCGGGGCCCGACCTCGCGCGCTGGTCGCCGCTGCTGCCGCCGCTGCACGCGCCCACGCTGGGCGAGGGCGGCACGCCGCTGATCCCGCTGGAAGGCGTGTACGTCAAGGACGAGTCACGCAACCCCACCTGGTCGCACAAGGACCGGCTCAACCGGGTCGCGGTAAGCGCGGCAGTGGGCGCGGGGGCGCCGGGCGTGGTGGTGGCCTCGTCGGGCAACCACGGCGCCTCGGCCGCCGCGTACGCCGCCCGCGCCGGACTGCCCGCCATCGTGCTCGCCTCGGCCGACGCGCCGCCCGCCGTCCATTCGCTCGTTCGCGCGTACGGGGGCAAGGTGCTCGCCGTGCCGGTCGAGGCGCGCTGGCCGCTGATGCGCGAGATCGTGGACCGGCTCGGCTACCACCCGGTCAGCAACCTGACCGTCACCCACACCGGGCACCCGTTCGGGGCCGAGGGCTACAAGACGATCGCGTACGAGCTGTTCCTGCAGCTCGGCGGGGTGCCGGCGGCGGTGTTCGCGCCGACGGGCTACGCGGAGCTGCTGTACGGGGTCTGGAAGGGGTTCACCGAGTTGCGCCGGCTCGGGCTGGCGGGCACGACGCCGCGCATGTTCTCCTGCGAGGCCGCCGCGGGCGGTCCGCACGCGCGGGCCGTCGCCACGGGGGCGCCGGCCGCGATCGTCTCGCTCGGGCACACGGACGCGTACGGCATCGGCGGTTCGGTGGGCGGCCACCGGGGCGTACGGGCGGTGCGCGACAGCGACGGCGAGGCGCTGCTGGTCACCGACGAGGAGATGCGGGCGGCCCAGCGGGCGCTGGCCAGGCAGGGGCTGTGGCAGGAGCTGTCGGGAGCGGCGGGGCTGGCCGCCTACCGCAAGCTGGGGCGGGACTTCGACGGGCCGGTGGTCTGTGTCGCCACGTCCAGCGGGTTCAAGGATGTGGGGGTGGGGTCGGAGACGGTCGAGGTACTGACGAACCCGACCATGGACGACGTACTGTGAGGTCGTCTGCGGGGTTGCGGCGCGTCTGGGTCACGCCTTCAGCCATACCCGGAGCGGGCCGATCGGGGTGAAGCCGTGCCGGGACGCGGGGGCCGGGTCGGTCTCGTAGCCGACCAGTGGGCGGCCGGGGAACAGCTCGGCCGCCAGCGCCACTGTGCCCGACCAGGCGGCGTCCAGGTCGCAGCCCAAGGCGAACACGTTCGAGACGCCCACCACACTGCCGCTCGCGTTGAGCGCGGACCCGCACACGATGTCGCCGCCGATCCGGCCCGCCAGCACGGTGACCTCGTGCAGCAGCGGCGGCCGGAACAGATCCGTGTCATCCGCCGGAAAACAGGCGCGCTCCCAGTCACGGAGCGTGTCCGCGTCGCGGACCGCCTCCCAGGCGATGAGATCCCCGGTCGCCGCCGGGGCGATGGCCTCGCCGGTCGTCGTGGGGGCCGGGCGGTGGATCCACTCGGCCTCGAACAGCAGGTTCCACCCGGGTGGCGGCTGGAGCAGCGCGAAGCTGTCCTTGACCGAGGCGCTCCGCTTGCCCTCGACCCCGGCCAGCAGGTCGGCCCACGTCGCCTCGGGGGAGAGGGCGACGGCATCGGGATAGTAGGTCGGGGTGACGCCGGCGTTGGTCCAGCTCAGCGCGCTGAACGTGCCGGGGGATCCGTGCGAGCGGCACACCGCGTCGCACCACTCGGCGTTGTTGCGCGCCGCCTCAAGCAGCCGGTCATCGGTCATCTCGGCTCCCGTTCGGCCGCGGGGGTCATCTCGGATTCGCGCGGCGGGTGGGGGCCGCGGTCAGCGGATCCTCCGGCCAGGGGTGCCGGGGGTAGCGGCCGCGTAGCTCCGCGCGGACCGCACGGTAGCCCTCGCGCCAGAACGACGCAAGGTCCGCGGTGACCGCCACCGGGCGTCCGGCGGGGGAGAGCAGGTGTACGAGGAGCGGTACGCCCGCGATCTTCGGCGTCTCCGTCCAGCCGAACAGCTCCTGCAGCTTGACCGCCAGCACCGGTTGCCCGCCCGAATAGTCCACGCGGACGCGGGAGCCGCTGGGCACCGCGACGCGCTCGGGCGCCACCTCGTCCAGCCGCCGGCTCCATGGGATCAGCCGCTTCAGGGCGGTGGCCACGTCGATGCGCTCCAGGTCGGCTCGGCGGCGAGCGCGGGACAGCTCCGGCTCCAGCCAGCGTTCGGCGATCTCCGCCAGGTCGTCCATCGGGAGCCACGGGTCGCCGAGTTCGCGATGGCAGAACGCCAGGCGGTCCCTGAGGGCGGTGGCCTCCTTGGTCCAGGTCAGTACGTCCTCGGTGCGCAGGCCATACAGGATGGCCTCGCGTATGTCGGCGTTCTTGAGCGGGGTTGCGGAGAGCTCGATCGCGCCCAGCCGCTCGACGACGCGGGCGGACACGTCGCCGCGGCGCTCGCCCGGCGGGGTGCGCCAGGCGATCTCCTCCTCGGTGGTCACCGGGAACGCCAGCCTGGCGGTCTCCTCATCGATCACCACGGCCTGACGGATCCGGGCTGACGCCGAGCCGGTCGGACGGTCGGCCACCGCCACGGCCAGCCACTTCGCCTCGCCGAGCCGCGACCCCTCGGCCAACTGCGCCTGGGTGCCGGACGCCATCAGGTATCCACCGCCCCGCCGCCGCGCCACCCGCTCAGGAAACGCCAACGCCACCGCCAGCCCGGCCACGGCGTCGTCGGTCATCTCCCGTCTGGCCGGTGACGCGGGTCCCCGGTCCTGGGGTGGGGTGCTTCTTGTGAGGCGGCGGACCTCCTGGCGCCAGCGGGCTGTGAAGCCGTCGCGGCCATGGCGGGCCGAGCGCCAGATCTCCACGAGGTCGTCACCCGCGTCGCGGGGGAGCTGGTCGGACAGGAGCGCCACCACCTCGGCGGCGCGCGGTCCGAGGTCGAGGAGCGCTCTGGCCAGGCGCGGGTGCACGCCGACCAGTGCCATCCGTCGCCCCCGCGCGGTCACTCGCCACATCACCCGGTCGGTGCCACCACCGGTTACCTGGCCGGTGCTGTCGCCGGTCACATGGTCGGTGCCGTCGTCCGACCCGTACCAGGGCGTGGTGGTGCCGGGGGCTGGTTCCAGGGCGCCCAGGGTGTGGAGGGTGCGGGTGGCGGCGGTCATCGCGGCAGGTGGTGGTGGGTCGAGCAGGGCGAGGCCTGAGGCGTCCGGGTCGCCCCAGCAGGCGGCCTGCAGTGCGAACCCCGTGAGGTCCGCCAAAGCGATCTCCGGCCGTGCGTGGTCGGCGAGCCGCTCGTGCTCCGCCGCCGTCCAGCACCGGTACACCGTGCCGGGAGCCTCCCGCCCGGCCCGGCCGGCGCGCTGGTCGGCCGATGCCTTCGAGACCCGTACGGTGGTGAGCGAGCCGAGGCCCCGGGCGTGGTCGGTGCGCGGCTCCCTGGCCAGGCCCGAGTCCACCACCACCCGCACCCCCGGCACGGTCAGGCTCGACTCCGCCACCGACGTGGCCAGCACCACCCTGCGCGCCGACCCGGGCGACAGCACCGCGTCTTGGACCTGGGCCGGCGCCTGCCCGTGCACCTGAAGCACCTCGACACCACCCGAGAGCCCACTGCCGAGCTGGGCGGCCACCCTGGCGATCTCGCCCGTGCCGGGCAGGAAGCACAGGATGTCGCCCTCCCGTTCGGCCAGCGCCTGCCGTACGACCTGGGCCACGTGCGAGAGCAGCGCGGGGTCGACCCGGAGGCCGTGCGGCGGGGCGACCGGGCGTACCGGTGGCGTCCACACGATCTCGACAGGGTGTGTCGCGCCGGACGCGCGGACGATCGGCGCGTCGCCGAGCAGGCGGGACCAGGGGGCGGCGTCCGCGGTGGCCGAGGCGGCGAGGAGGCGCAGGTCGGGGCGGAGCGTGTCCCGTACGTCGAGCAGGAAAGCGAGCGCCGTGTCGGCGTCGAGGTGGCGTTCGTGGCATTCGTCGAGCATCACCACGTCCACGCCAGAAAGCTCCTGGTCGCGCTGGAGCCGCTGCAGGAGTACGCCGGTGGTGACGACCTCCACCAGGGGGTTCGCGCCGGTGTGCCGTTCGCCGCGGATCGTATAGCTGACGCCCATCCGTTTGGCCGCGGCTCGTACGGCCAGTCGCCGCGGCTCCGCCACCAGCACCCGTAGCCCGGCCGCCGCCAGGGCGAGTGGGACGACGGTGGTCTTGCCCGTGCCGGGTGGTGAGGTCAGGATGGCCGACCCGGCGCGGTCGAGCACGTCGAGCAGCTCGGGCAGGACGTGCCGGATGGGCAGCCCGTCAGCCGGGGACACCGGCCGCCCGTCTGCCGGGGACGCCGACCGCCCGTCAGGCTGGGGCAGCGGTCGGCCGTCAGACGCGGGCCGCCGCTCAGACCGGGACATGAGCCGCCGAAAGGATCGCGTCGAGCAGGCCGGGGAAGCGGGCGTCGAGGCCGTCGCGCCGCAGGCTGATGTACTTCAGCCGCCCCTCCTGTCTCGACATGATCACCCCGGCCTCGCGCAGCGTTCGGTAGTGGTGCGAGGCCGTCGACTTGTGGACGCCGAGGTCGTCGCCCGCCGCCGTGCACGTTATCTCGCCGCGGCTGGCCAGCCGGATGACGATCTCCATGCGTATGGGATCGGACAGCGCCCGCAACACCTCGGTGAGCTGGATGTCGGCAGTGGCCGGATGGGGAAGCAGGCGCATGGTCCGACCTTACCTCCGTCGGATTGTTTGACAACAATCCAACGATAGTCCAGTTTGATGAGCATCAAACTGAAGGAGACTCAGTGAGCAGTCGGCTCTATCCTCTCGCGCTCGGGAATTTCGCCGTCGGCACCGGCATGTTCGTCACCGCCGGGCTGCTGGCGCCCATTTCACATGATCTGGATATCTCGTTATCGGCGGCCGGCCAGCTGATGACCGTGTTCGCGCTGGCCTACGCGTTGCTGTCGCCGGTGCTGGCCGCCCTGACCGCGCGGCTGTCGCGCCGGCGGGTGCTGCTGATCGCGCTGGCCGTGTTCGTGCTGGGCAACACGTTGACCGCGCTGGCGCCCACGTACCCGCTGGTGATGGTCACCCGCGTGGTCGCGGCGGCGGGGGCGGCGATGTTCACGCCGACCGCCTCCGGTGTCGCCACGGCGCTGAGTTCGCCCGAACGCCGTGGTCGTGCGCTCGCGCTGGTGATGGGCGGCCTGAGCGTCGCGTCGGCGATCGGCGTGCCGCTGGGTACCTGGCTCGGGTCCGCGTTGAGCTGGCGGGCCACGATCTGGCTCGTGGTCGCGCTCGGCGTCCTCGGCTTCGCCGGGGTGGTCGCCGTGGTGCCCGACGTCATGGTCGAGACCACGGGACGGCTGTCCGACCGGTTCGCCCCGCTGGCCGACCGGCGGGTGCTGGCGGTGCTGACGACGCAGTTGCTGATGTTCGCCGCCGGGTTCGCCGCCTACACCTACATCGGCTCGCTGTTCGACCTGCCGCTGCCCGCCGTCCTGTGGGCGTGGGGGATCGGCGGGGTCGTGGGCAACCAGGTCGGCGGGCGGTTCACCGACCTGTACGGGCCGCGGCGGATGGTGCTGATCGGCATCGCCGCCTCGACGGTGTTCATGGCGCTCATCCCGGTCGCCAACCTCGCCCTGCCCATCGCCCTGGTGTGGGCGCTCTGCTGGGGCGCGCTCGGGTGGCTGGTCGCGCCGGCGCAGCAGTACAGGACCGTGGCGGCCGTGCCGCACAACGTGCCGATCGGTCTTGGACTGCTGTCTTCGGCGCAGTATGTCGGGTTGTTCGTGGCGGGCATCACCGGCGGCCTGGCCCTCGACGGGTACGGCAGAGCGGGCGTGATCGTGCTGGCCACCGGGCTCGCGCTGCTGGCGCTGGTCTTCACGCTGGTGACCTATCGGCCGGAGACGGTCAGCTCGTCGAGCGAGAGCGTGCCGGTCAGATAGCGCTGTACGTTGGGCGCCACCAGGGCCGCCACCCGGTCCACGGGCAGCGAGGCCAGCGGATCGACCTTGAGCACGTAGCGGAACATGGCCATGCCGACCAGCTGCGACCCGGCGAGCAGCGCGCGGATCTCGGCGTGGTCGCCGGGCAGCCGTTCGGCGAGCGGCCCGAGCAGATCCACCCGCGTGAGGTTCGTCACCAGGTCGGCCGCGGCCGGGGTGGCGGCGGCCGCCTGCAGGATGGCGGTCAGCCGCGGGCCGTGCGCGGGATGCTCCCAGAGCGACAGATATCTGGTCACCAGCCGCTCGCCTATGTGCTCCGGGTCGCCGTCGAGGGCCTCGGCCATCAGCCGGACCGGCATGCTGTGCTCGATCGCCGCGCGGAACAGCCCCTCCTTGCTCCCGAAGAAGTGCATCACCAGCGCCGGATCGACACCCGCCGCGCGGGCCACGGCCCTGATCGTGGTCTGCCCGTAGCCCTGCGCGGTGAAGGAGTCGACCGCGGCCTCCAAGATCGACCTCCTGGTCGGGGGGCTGCCCGGGCGCCTTCCGCGTTCTTCGGCCATGGGGCCATTCAACTACGGAAATTCATCTATGTAGAATTCGACGGCCATGAATTCAACAGTGATGAAGTCAACAGACAGTGAATCTCTATGAGGAAGATCATCGGCGTGCTCGTCGGGGTCTCGTTGCTCGGCATGCTCTTCTCGGGGTCGTTCCTCGGGACGTTCTTCGAGCCGGAGCCGCACGGCGTGCCGGTCGCGGTGGTCGGGCCGGACACGCTGGTGAACCAGCTGTCGGGCGCCATGGAAGACAAGCAGCCCGGCGGCTTCGACCTGCGGGAATACACCTCCGTCGACGTCGCCCACGAGGCCCTGCTCGGCCGGGAGGTGGACGCGATCCTGGTCCCGCGGGAGGGCAGGCTCGTGGTGGCCAGCGCGGGCGGGCGCGCGGGCGCCGCCGCGATCACCGGGGCCTTCCAAGCCGCCGAGCAGGCGCGGGGCCGGGCATTGCGGGTGGAGGACGCGGTGCCGCTCGCCGCTGGTGACGTGGGCGGCACGTCCGGCATGTTCTACGTGCTCAGCCTGGTGCTGCCCGGCCTCGCGATGGCCCTGCTGCTCACGAAGGTCGCGCCCGGCCACGGCGTGGCTCTGCGGGTCGGGGTGATGGTGGCGGGCGCCCTGGTGGCGGCCTCGGTCAATGCCTGGCTCGCGGACGTGGTGCTCGGCGCCCTGCCCGGCAGATACGGCTGGCTGGTCGTGGTGTCGGCGGGGATCGTACTGACCATCGGACTGGTCGTCTCGGGCCTGCTCAAGACCGTCGGCATCGGGGGGATGGTGCTGGCGGCGCTGCTGTTCATCCCGATCGGGCTGCCGGCCAGCGGCGGCCCGATCGGGGCGCGGTTCATTCCCGAGTGGTACGCCGCGATCGGCCGCTTCCTGCCGGTGGAACCGGGGAGCGAGGTGGTGCGCAACACCGTCTACTTCGACGGGGCCGCGCTGGGGACGCCGCTAGGGGTGCTGGCGGCCTGGGCGCTGCTCGGGGTGGTCCTCCTGGCGCTGCCCCGCCGCCGTACGAGCTCTCACCAGGCGGCTCATCGCATACGCCGGTGAGTGGCTCAGCCCTGGGCGGGGATCCAGCCGATGGTGACCGCGAGGATGACGAACAGCCCGAGCAGGATGCGATAGATGACGAACCCGGTGAAGCGGTGCTGGCTGATGTACTTCAGGAACCAGGCCACCGCCGCATAGCCGACGACGAACGAGATGACCGTCGCCAGGATGGTCGGCCCCCAGTCGGGTGCCTGGCCCCCGCCGATCTGGGCGACCTCCAGCAGGCCTGACGACAGGACCGCGGGGATGGCCAGCAGGAAGGAGTATTTGGCGGCGTCCTCGCGCCGATAGTCGAGCAGCAGACCCGCCGTGATCGTGCCACCGGAGCGGGAGACGCCCGGGATCAGCGCCAGTGCCTGCGCGAAGCCGTAGACGATGGCGTGCGTGAAGCTCAGGTGCTTCTCCAGCGTGAGCCTGTTGCGGGCGGTGTAGTCGGCGAACCAGAGGATGATGCCGAATACGATCAGCGTGGTGCCCACCAGGCGCAGGTCGCGGAAGACCGTCTCGATCTGGTCCTTGAACACCAGGCCCAGGATGCCGATGGGCAGGGATCCGACGATCACGTACCAGCCCATCCGGGCGGCGTAGTGGCTGCGCAGTTCGGGCGTCCACAGGGCGCGGGTCCAGGTGGAGATGATCTCCCAGATCTCTTTCCTGAAGTAGATCAGCACGGCCGTCTCGGTGCCGAGCTGGATCACCGCCGTGAACGCGGCGCCGGGATCCTGCCAGCCGAAGAACGCGGACACCACGCGAATATGGGCACTTGAGGAGATCGGCAGGAACTCCGTGAGGCCCTGAATCAGCCCCAGCACCACCGCTTCGAGCCAGCCGATCACGACTACACCTTCCCCATACCCGCGTAAGTGACGAGGCGAGGCTAGCGGATACGGGGGCCCAGCAGTTGCTCGCGGAGTGCGGTCAGCTGGTGGGAATGCTCGACGGAACGGCTCTCGTCGAGCGAATCGAGCGCCAGCAGCAGCGCGTCGGCCACGATGATGCCGGTCAGCGGCTCGGCGCTGATGCCGGTGGGCGTGTGAGGGGCGGCCAGTACGGCGTCGACCCGGTCGGCGAAAGTGCCGCCCAACTCGTCCGAGATGAGGATCACGCCGGCGCCCACCGCGTGCGCCCGGTCGATCAGCACCGTGAGCTCCCTGAGCTTGCGGCCCGGCTGGAAGATGACCACGGCCTCGCCGTGCTGGAGTGAGAGCAGGTCGTCGGCCAGCGCGAAGCCGGTGGCCGAGACCGCGCGGGCGCGGTGGCCACGACGGCCCAGCTTGAGCGCGAAATAACGGGCGGACGGCTCGGAGGCGCCCGCGCCGTAGACGAGCACCGAGCTCGCGTGGGCCATCACCTCGATCGCGCGCTGGAACGCCTCCGCGTCATAGAGCCGGCGGCCGTGGTCGAGGCGCTCGCGGGCCTCGTCGAAGACCCGGTCCCAGATCGCCGACAGGTCGTGGCCGACATGGCTGATGCGCTGCCGCATGCGTACGTCGGGCGCCACGGCCGAGGTGAACTCACCGGCGAGCGCCCGCTTGAGCCCCGGCAGCCCGCCGAAGCCGAGCCGCTGCATGGTGCGGATCACGGTGGCGTTGCTCGTGCCGGAGGCCGTGCCCAGCTCCTGCGCGCTGGAGAAGAGGATCTGCTCGGGCGCAGCGGAGATCAAGAACTGGCACACGGCGCGCTCGGCGGGAGACAGCTCGTCCCAGAGCTGCTTCACCGTGCTCCTGAGCTGCTCGATCGGACTGTGTGAATTTTCCATTACGAACCTTGACTCCTGTGTAGCGCTCATTACTCTTTCCTGGAAACGACCGCTACGGACTCGTTGCCTCACTGAAATGAACGTTACAGGCAGCGGCCGGTCCAAGGAGCACCATTGAGCCTCACATCCCTGCCCGTCGTCGAGATCGCCGGGGGTCCGCGAGAACGCGGGCGCCAGTACGGCGAGCAGGCCCGCGAGCGGATCCACCGGGCGCTGGCCTACTACGCCGAGGCGTTCGCCCACTCCAGCGGCCTGGACTGGCCACAGGTGACGCAGCGGGCGGCGCGCTGGGTGGAGCCGAGCAAGGCGTTCGCCCCCGACCTGGTGGAGGAGATGGAGGGCATCGCGGAGGGCGCCGGCGTCGAGTTCCTCGACATCGTCGCGCTGAACGCGCGTGGGGAGATCATCTACGACACCACGTTCAACTCCATGGAGCCGGACGGGTGCACCTCCTTCGCCCTGATGGAGCAGGCGTCCGGCGACGGCCACGTCTACGCGGGCCAGAACTGGGACTGGCGGGCCGGCGTGGCCGACACGGTCATGGTGCTCAGGGTGGTCCAGCCGGGCAAGCCCACCGTGATCATGCACGTCGAGGCGGGCCAGGTCGGGCGGCAGGGGGCCAACTCGGCGGGCATCGCGCTCAACGCCAACGGGCTCGGCGGGCGCTTCGACGACGCGATCGGCGTGCCGCAGACGCTGATCAGGCGCCGGGTCCTCGACAGCGCCGACCTCAACTCGGCGCTGGAGGCGCTGACCAAGTCGCGGGCGCACATCGCCAGCAACGCGCTGGTCACCCACCGCGCCGGCTTCGCGATCGACCTGGAGACCACGCCCGGCGCCGTCGGCTGGATGTATCCCACCGACGGACTGCTCGTGCACGGCAACCACTACCAGGCGTTCATGCCGCCCCAACTGGCTGCCACCTACCGCCCCGGCTCGGCCGACTCGCTGTTCCGGGTGCCGCGCGCGGAGGGCGGGCTGCGCGCCGTCCGCCACGCGTCCGGCAGCGACGAGGCGCGCAAGCTGATCCGGCACGCCATGTCCGACCACCTCGGCTACCCCGAGTCGCTCTGCACCCACCCGGACGAGAGCCAGCCCCCTGTCAAGCAGTGGGCCACCCTGCTGTCGAGCTGTGTCGACCTCACCACGGGCGACTACTTGATCGCCGCCGGCACGCCCTGCGACCACGAGTACGAGCGCGTGCCCTGGAACCTCTACGACGGACCGCACGGAGAAGAGACGTTGTGAAGAAGACACTCGCTGTGGCCGGGCTGATCGGTCTCACCGCCGCGTGCGGTGGCCCGGCCGCCACGACCAAGGCGCCCGACCCGGCCAAGCTCACGCTGGTGAACCAGACGGCCAAGGCGACCGGCGCGCTCGACTCGGCCACCTGGCTGCTCGACGAGGAGCCGGGCACGCTGGACATGGACATCGACGGCAACACCGACAACCGAACGGTCCTGGCCAACGTCTGCGAGCGGCTCATGCAGACGCAGCCCGACATGACGGTCAAGCCGTGGCTGGCCGAGAAGATCGACCAGCCCGACCCCAAGACCATGGTCATGACCCTGCGCAAGGACGCCACCTTCCACGACGGCTCGCCGGTCACCGCCGACGACGTCGTGTGGAGCCTGAAGCGGCACTCGGGCGAGGGCATGGACGAGTCCGACGAGTTCGAGGACGTCGAGTCGATCAGCAAGTCCGGCGAGGGCCGGGTCACGATCGCGTTCAAGAAGCCGAACGCGCTGTTCGTCCAGGCCATGGCGGGCGGCGCGGGCATCGTGCTGAACCAGAAGGTCGTGGACAAGCTCGGCAAGGAGTACGGCACGCCGGGCCACGAGGACGCCTGCAGCGGGCCGTACCAGGTGAAGGACTGGAAGTCGGGCACCGAGCTGTCCATCGAGCGCTATGACGCCTATTGGAACAAGGACGTCAAGCCGCTCACCAAGACGGTGACCTTCAAATGGGCCGGCGACACGGCGCTGGTCAACAGCCTGACGACGGGCGCGGCCGACGGCGCCTACCTCTCCAGCACCGGCCCGGCGGTCGCGCTGCAGGGCAACCAGGCGGTCAACGTCGCCTACGGGCCCACCACGCGGGTGTTCGTGCTGCTGCCCACCGACCGCGGCGTGCTGAAGGACCCGAAGATCCGCCGGGCGCTGTCGCTGGCGGTCGACCGGGCGGGCATCGCCAAGTCCGGGTTCGCCGGGCTGGCCAGACCGTGGAAGGTGCCGGTGGGCGCGGGCGCCTGGTCGTACGAGAAGCAGGCCTTCCAGACGGCCTACGACCAGCTGTCCGGCGCGCCCGAGACGCCGTCGCTCGACGAGGCCAAGAAGCTGGTCCAGGAGGCCGGAACGCCCAAGGAGCCGATCGTGGTGGCCACCAACGGGGACGAGACCCGTACGGTGATCGCCAACGCGGTGGTCGACGCGGCCAAGAAGATCGGGCTCACCGCGCAGATCAAGACCGTGCCGCCGTCGGAGTTCGGCAGCTTCTACACCGACAAGGCGCTGCGCGCCCAGGTCGACCTGGTGCCCGACGACTGGTACATCACCAAGTCCGACCCGATCGGCTTCTACGACAACGGCCTGACGGGCTCGGCCAACAACTGGGTCGGCTTCAGCTCGCCCGAATACGACGCGCTCGTCGCCAAGGCGCTGGCCGGCACCGACGACGCCCAGCGCGCCAAGGACGTCATCGAGCTGCAGCGGCGCTTCACCGCCGACATGGTGTGGATCTCGCTCGTCGAGGTGCCGTCCGCGGTCGTGCTCGGCGGCAAGGTGACCGGGCCGCCCGCCTCCCAGGTCTACATGGGCTACCCGTGGGCCGCCGACCTCGGGGCCAAGGGCTGAGCATGGTCCGCAAGCTGACCGGGGTGGTCGCGACGCTGCTGGTCACCTCGTTCGTCATCTTCGGGGCGTCGTACGCGGCGCCCGGCGACCCGGTGACGTTCCTGGCGGGCGGCAAGGAGAACCTGACGCCCGAATACCTGGCGGCCGTCCGGGCGCAGTACCACCTGGACGACCCGTTCCTCGTCCAGTTCGGGCGCTGGCTCGGCGACGCCGTGACCGGCGACCTGGGCCGGTCCACGCAGTACAACGACCAGGTGGGCGACCTGCTGGCGGCGCGGTTGCCGAGCACGCTCGGGCTGGTCGCCTACGCGGCCGTGCTGTTCGTGGTGTTCGGCATCGCGCTGGGCGTGCTGGCGGCGGTACGCGGCGGGCGGACCGACGCGGCGGTGGTGGCGGGCACGACCTTCGCCACCTCCGTGCCGCCGTTCGTGGTGGCCACCGTGCTGATCTCGCTGTTCGGCGTCCGGCTCGGCTGGTTCCCCGTCATGGGCGGCGGCTCGCTCTGGCACCTGACCCTGCCGGCCGTGACGCTGGCGCTCGGCGCGCTGGCGATCATCAGCCGGGTCACCAGGCAGGCCATGGTCGAGCAGCGCGAGCTCGACCACGTGACCGTCGCCCGCGCCTCCGGGCTGTCCGAGCGGCTGATCGTGGTCAGGCACGTCTTCCGCGGCGCGCTGGGCCCGATCGTGACCATGTGCGGGCTGGTGACCGCCGGGATGCTGGCCGGGACGGTGACTGTGGAGACCGCGTTCGGCCTCAGCGGCATCGGCTCGCTGCTGGTCAACGCGATCAACACGCACGACTTCCCCGTGACGCAGGCGGTGCTGCTGCTCATGGTCACCGCCTACATCGTGGTGACCACGCTGGTGGAGCTGGTCCAGCCGCTGATCGACCCCCGAGCAAGGAGGCGGACATGAGCGAGCTTGTCGAGGTCATCAATAAGCACAGCACCTTGGTCATGAGGCCGACGAAGGAGGACTCATGACCGCTATTGCCACGCTGTCGCCGCGACCGGCCCGGCCGCTCGGCTACCTGCTCGCCGCCGCCTTCCTCGGCCTGGTCGTGGTCGGCGCGGTGTGCGCGCCGCTGGTCACACCGTTCGAGCCGGACGCGGTCGACTTCGGCGCCTCGCTCGCGCCGGTCTCGCCCGAGCACCTGCTCGGCGCCGACCAGTCGGGCCGCGACCTGCTCACCCGCATCCTGTACGGCGCCCGCACCTCGCTGGTCGGCCCGCTGCTGCTGCTCGCCATCGCCTCGGCCCTCGGCGTCGCCCTGGGCACGCTGGCCGCCTGGCACCGGGGCTGGGTCGACGCGGTGGTGTCCAGGGTGACCGACGTGATGTACGCCTTCCCCGGCCTGCTGTTCGTGGTGCTCATCGTGGCCGTCTTCGGCAACGGCATGACCACGGCGGTCATCGCGCTGGGCCTGGCCTACGCGCCGACGATCGCCAAGTACACCAGGAGCGTCGCGCTGGCCGAATGCGGCAAGCCGTACATCGACGCCTATCGGGTGCAGGGCATGGGCGGGCTGGCGATCTGCGTGCGCCACCTGGTGCCGAACATGGGGCGCTCGATCGTCGGCTACCTCGTGGTGCTGTTCGGCGAGGGGCTGATGAGCCTGGCCACGCTGAGCTTCCTGGGGTTCGGCGCGCAGCCGCCGTCGTCCGACTGGGGCCTCATGGTCAAGGAGGGGCAGCCGGCGATCGTGCAGGGCGCCTTCCTGCCCGTGCTGGTGCCCGGCGCGGCCATCGCCCTGGTGGTCGTGTCGTTCAACGTGATCGGCGTACGGCTCGCCGACCGCATGGGCGTGAGGGGAATCTGATGCTGCTCTCCGTGGAGGACCTCACGATCGAGGCGGGCGGCCGGCGGCCGATCCTGCGCGAGGTGTCGCTGAGCGTCGGCAAGGGCGAGGTCGTCGGTCTGGTCGGCGAGTCCGGCTCGGGCAAGTCCACGATCGCCCGCGCGGTGCTGCGCCTCCTGCCGCAGGGGGCGCGGGTGTCGGGCCGGGTGCTGGTCTCCGGCGACGACGTGCTCTCGATGAGCCCGGCGGCGCTCAGGGACCTGCGGGCCGCCCAGGTGTCGATGATCTACCAGGATCCGCGCTCGTCGCTCAACCCGGTACGCCGGATCGGCGACTTCCTCACCGAACGCATGGTGCTCACCCTGGGCCGGTCCAAGGCGGAGGCCCGTACGCGGGCGCTGGAGCTGCTGGCCGCCGTCGGCCTGCGTGACCCCGAGCGGTGCGTGCGGCAGTACCCGCACGAGCTGTCCGGCGGCATGCTCCAGCGCGTGGTCATCGCCGCCGCGCTGGCCGCCGACCCCGCCCTGCTCCTGGCCGACGAGGCGACCAGCGCGCTCGACGTCACCACCCAGGCCGAGACCCTTGCGCTGCTGCGCCGGATCCAGGCCGAACGGGAGCTCGGCATGCTGTTCATCACGCACGACCTGCACCTGGCCGCCGCCTACTGCGACCGGGTGCACGTGCTGTACGCCGGTGCGGTGGTGGAGTCGCGGCCGGCCAAGGAGTTGTTCGCGGACCCGCGGCACCCGTACACGGCCGGGCTGCTCGCCTGCACGCCCGAGCTCGGCGACCCGCGCCCGATCCGCCCCATTCCCGGCCGGCCGCCGTCGCTCGACGACGCGTTCACCGGCTGCCCGTTCGCGCCGCGCTGCCCGCACGCCACCGGCGACTGCGACGCCTGGCAGCCGCGGCCCCTGACCGTCGCGGGCGGCTCGGCCGCCTGCCGCCTCGTGGAGGCCTGATGCTGGCCGTAGAGAAGCTCAGCAAGTCCTTCCAGGGCGCCGTGGCCGCCGACGAGGTCTCCTTCGAGCTGGCGCCGGGCGGCTCGCTCGGGCTGGTCGGCGAGTCCGGCTCCGGCAAGACCACGATCGCCCGCATGCTCGTCGGGCTGGTCACTCCCGACTCCGGCACGATCACCGTGGCCGGCCGCCCCCGCGGCCCGAAGGAGCGCGGCAAAGCGGCCAGGCTCCGAAGAGCACGCGAGATCCAGATGGTCTTCCAGGACCCCTACCTTTCGCTGGACCCCCGGCTGACCGCGACCGAATGCCTGCACACCTCGCTCCGCCTGCACGGCAAGCCGCCCGCCCGCGCCGCCGAACTGCTCGACCAGGTGGGCCTGGGCAGCCGCGAGGCCGGCGCGCGCCCGCACCAGCTGAGCGGCGGCCAACGCCAGCGCCTCGCCATCGCCAGAGCGCTCGCGGTCGAGCCGTCGGTGCTGGTGCTCGACGAGGCCGTGGCCGCGCTCGACGTCTCCATCCAGGCCCAGATCCTGGAGCTGCTGGCCCAGGTACGTCGCGACGCGGGCGTGGCCCTGCTGTTCGTCAGCCACGACCTGGCCGTGGTCCGGCACCTGTGCGAGGAGACGCTGGTGCTGCATCGGGGGGTGGTCGTGGAGCGGGGCCCGGTCGAGCGGGTGCTGGCCGAGCCCGAGCACCCTTACACGCGCCTGCTGCTGGCCTCGGTGCCCGGCCCCGGCTGGGATCCGGCCAAAGTGGTGCGTTGAGCGCACGGTCCAGGTGGTGCGTGGCGCGCGGTCCAGGGGGCGTCAACGCACGGTCCAGATCGCCTTGTTCGCGGTGGCGTAGTCGGTGAAGTCCCGGGCGGGCCGGCCGAGCGCCTGGTGGACGCCGTCGGCGAGGTGCGCGTTGCGGCCGTCCAGGACCTCGGCGAACAGCCCGTTCAGCCCCTCGATCTCGTTCTCGGGCACGCCCTGCTCGCGGGCCCCGGCCGCGAACTCCTCGGCCGTCACCGGCACGTAGACGATGTCCCGGCCCGTCGCCTTGGACAGCTCGGCGGCCACGTCCGTGAACGTGAGCAGCCTCGGCCCGGTCAGCTCGTACAGCTTGCCGCCGTGGCCCTCCTGGGTCAGCGCCGCCACCACGACGTCCGCGATGTCGTCCACGTCCACGAACGGCTCGGGCACGTCCGCGATCGGCAGCGCGATGACCCCTTCGAGCACGGGATCCAGCAGGTAGCCCTCGCTGAAGTTCTGCATGAACCAGCTGCACCGCACGATCGTCCAGTCGGCCCCGGACGACTGGACGACCTGCTCGGCCGCCTCGGCCATCGGCTCGCCCCGGCCGGAGAGCAGGACCAGCCGGCCGACGCCGCCGGCCACGGCGAGCGAGGTGAAGGCCTGGATGTCTGCCAGGGCGCCGGGGAAGGCGAGGTCGGGATAGTAGGTCACGTACACGGAGTCGGCGCCGTCCAACGCGGGCGCCCACGTGGATCGGTCTGTCCAGTCGAAGGACGGTCGCGCGGAGCGGGAGCCGATCCGCCACGGGTGGTCGAGAACGGTGAGCCTGTTCGCCACGCGGCGGCCGGTCTTGCCCGTGCCGCCCAGCACCAAAGTTGTCATGGCTCAAGTAAGCCGCCGAAGTCTGAGACTCTCCATGGTTGAGAAGCGCAATCCCATATGCGATCGTCTAACCCATGGACCAGCTAGCCGCCCTGCTCGACGGTCCGCGGGCGAGGGGCGCCTTCATGCTCCGCTGCCTGCTGGATCCGCCCTGGTCGCTGCGCATCCAGGACGAGGCCCCGCTCACGGTGGTCGTGATGGTGCGTGGCGAGGCGTGGGTGGTGCCCGATGAGGGGGATGTCGTCCGGCTGTGTCCTGGAGAGGTGGCGATCATCCGCGGGCCCAAGCCGTACACGGTGGCCGACAACCCGGCCACGCCGCCGCAGATCGTCATCCACCCCGGCCAGCACTGCACCACGGTCGACGGGGAGTCGCTCGCCCAGGCCATGGACCTGGGCGTACGCACCTGGGGCAACGCCGCGGACGGCGAAACCGTGATGATCACCGGCGCCTACCTCATGGAGGGGGAGGTGAGCAGGCGGCTGCTGGAGGCGCTGCCCACGCTGCTGGTCCAGCGGGGCGACCCGCTGGTCCCGCTGCTGGGCGCCGAGATCGTCAAGGACCAGCCGGGGCAGGAGGCGGTCCTCGACCGGCTGCTCGACCTGCTGCTCATCTCCGTGCTGCGGTCGTGGTTCGCCACCCACGAGGCGCCGGCCTGGTATCGGGCGCAGAGCGATCCGGTGGTGGGCCGGGCCATGCGGATGCTGCACAACAACCCGGCACACCCGTGGACGGTCGCCGCGCTGGCCGCGCAGGTGGGCGTCTCGCGGGCCTCGCTGGCCAGGCGCTTCACCGAGCTGGTCGGCGAGCCGCCCATGGCGTTCCTGACCGGCTGGCGGCTGGCTCTTGCCGCCGACCTGCTGCGCGAGCCCGACGCGACGGTCGGCTCGGTGGCCAGGCAGGTCGGCTACGGCAGCCCGTTCGCGCTCAGCGCGGCCTTCAAGCGAGTACGCGGCGTCAGCCCGCAGGAGCATCGGGGGGCGGTTCGGTGAGACCGCAGCCCGCAGGGGCACCGGGCGGTCCGGTGAGACCGCTGCTGCTGATCGACGTCGACGGGGTGCTCAACCCGTTCAGCCGGCCCACGCCCGACTTCCGCCGCTACCAGTGCACGGTCGGCGACCAGGTCTACACCGTGCAGCTCAACGCCAGGCACGGCACCAGGCTGCTGGAGCTGGCCCTGGTCACCGGGGCCGAGCTGGTCTGGGCGACGACCTGGGAGCAGCACGCCAACGAGTGGATCGGTCCCCGGCTCGGCCTGCCCGAGCTGCCCGTCATTCCCATGGGACCGGACCAGGGGGGTTTGTACGGGGAAATGTTTAAAACCCCGCACGTAGCCGCTTATGTCGGCCGCAGACCGTTCGTATGGTTCGACGACCAGGTATGGCTGGAGGACGAGGAATACCTCAGGGGCACTCAGGGTCTCGATGATTTCCTGCTCATTCATGTTGATCCGAGACAGGGCCTGACCAGCCAACACCTCGCCCAGGCACACGAGTGGCTGACCCTCTCAGGGTTTTCTCAGGGTGCCTAGTGGGATATCTCCAGCCTGGACATCCGTTTTCCAGATAGGTGCAACCACACGGAGGAAACGATGTACCGCTCACGAGAGCATAGAATCCTGGCCGGCGTCTGCGGCGGTCTCGCCGACAAGATGGGCCTGCCCCCCACCCTCGTCCGGATCCTCTGGCTGCTGCTGTCGCTCATCCCCGGACCGCTCTGGGTGGTCTACGTGGCCATGTGGATCCTCGTCCCCGAGGAGCCGCAGCGCTACTAAGGGCTGTTTCTTAGATCAGGTACGGAGCCAGATGACCAGGGCGGCCAGGGTGACGGTGCCGAGGAAGACGTAGGCGCGTTTGTCATAACGCGCGTCGTACGGTGATCGTTCCATCGCCCGCCTCGTTGGCCGGCTTGGGGCCAGCAGCGGGTGGAGCCGCTCCCACTCGGCGTTTTAAGTCACCACGTCCCACGCTGGTAGGCCGCCTGGTCGGCCACGACGGCGCGGTAGGCGTCGCGTCCGCCGTAACGGGCGATCTGGCGAGGGTTCGCCGAAGAAGCCCGGTTCAGCCGCCGGGCCGGCGCCGGACTTCCGGCCGCCGGCCCTCGCGAGATCACCTCCCGCTCGGCCGCCGAAAGGTGTGCCTTGGCGCGTCGCTGTGGCCGATGGCGGATGCCTCCGGTCTGCGCCAAGAAGCTCCGGACATGGTGCATGGGCACGCCCCATCGAATTGAACGACTCCCCCGCACGCCATCGCTGCCAGTGGACGTCACCCCGGCTCCTGGTCGCCCAGTTCGTCGCTTGTGGGCGTGCAAGGCCTCAACCCGCGCCAGCCGATCTCGCCGTAGAAGGCTTCCGGCTCCTTGTAATGCGCCGCCCAGATCTGGTTGCCGAAGTCGAAATGCCACCACTCGTCGGCATCGCAGCGGAAGCCGGCACCGATCATGGCGTCCCGCAGTCTCCGCCGGTTGTCCCTGACCAGGGAGTTCCCAGGGCGGTCTTCAAAGTAGAGCGCCGCCGACTCGGGACCGAAGTGATCGAAGGCCGTCCCCATGTCGAGCTCTTGTCCAGCCCAGTCCAGCAGTGTCAGATCCACCGCCCCGCCGGTGGCATGGGGAGGGACGCGTCGCGGATCTCCTGGTTCGGTGACGAAGACCTCCGCCTGCTTGCGCAGTTCGGCCTCGTCCATCTCCGGGTGCGTGACTCGAAGGTTCGCGAGGTAGCGCAGGTAGATGTTGCTCTGCACGGACCGCGGCCGACAGCCGTCCCAGATCCTGAAGGTGAGCGGAGCCAGGCTGCGCTGGATGCTGACCAGCATGCGGGCGACCGCATGACGTACGTACATCGCGCTGGTCGGTGACAGGCCCCGCCGAAAATAGGAGGGGGACAGATCGAAGGGGTAGGAACGGAGATCCACCAAGGGATCTCCGTTCTCCCTGATGGCGACGTGCTCGAACTCGACGGCCGTCATCCGTCTGCCGCCGATCGGCAGATGCGCTCGCAGAGCTCGGGAAACGAGACCCCCGACGCCTGCGCGGCCTGAGGGAAGAGGCTGGTCGCGGTCAGGCCGGGCAATGTGTTCACCTCCAGGCACCACAGGTGTCCCGCCTCGTCCTGCCGGAAATCCACGCGGCTGTAGGAGCCCGCCTTGAGGATCTCGTGCGCCCGGCCCGCGAGATTTTGCAGTTCGGCCGTCAATTCCGGGGAAATGCCGGCAGGGAAGATCTCCAGCGCGACACCCGGCTGGTATTTGGCCTCGTAGTCGAAGATCTCCTTGACGCCCAGCTTGATCTCTCCCACAGCCAGCGGCCGTCCGTCGAGGACGCCGACGACGAATTCCCGTCCGGGCACGAAGCGCTCGACGAGCACACCGGCGTCGTGCATTCGGGCGGTCCTGACGGCGTCGTGCAAATCCTGCGGCCTCTTCACCAGGGTCAGGCCGACGGTGGACCCCTGCGCGTTCGGTTTGACGATTACCGGGCTGCTGGGGGTGATCTCGAACGGGATGCCGCCGGGATCGTCATCCGGCTCCAGGAGCACCCAGTCAGGAGTGGGTATGGCCTCCGCACGGAAGAGCCGCTTGCTCAGGTCCTTGTCCATGGCAATGGCGCTGGCGAGGTGGCCGCTGCCGGTGTAGCGCAGCCCCGCCGAGTCCAGGATCGCCTGGATGACACCGTTCTCCCCCGCTCCTCCGTGCAGGGCGAGGAAGACGAGGTCCGCGCCCAGCAGTTCTTCCACCAGCCGGGGCGCCATGCCCACGACGGGCCGCAGGGCCAGGTCAGGCGGCGCGTGTCCCACCGTCGCCGCCAGCACGCGCTCCTCCTCGGCGGAGCTGAGCCGGCCCTTGACGGTGTCGAAGACCTCCACGCTGTGGCCGCGCCCGCGTAGGGCCGGGATGACCTCCGCGGCGGAGGCGATCGAAACGTCACGCTCGGCGCTGGCGCCACCGAGGAGCAGCGCCACGCGCAGCGGCTTGGAGGGCAGGCCCATCAGATCATCTGCCTTTCGAAGGCTTTTACGATTCGGTGGATGTCGTACAACGGCGTCGCGTCCTCCATGAGGAGGACCTCTGTCTGGACAGGTGTCGCGGTGGACCTGCAGGCCGCCATGTAGGCATGGATCGGCTCGAGGAGGTCGCCGGGAACGAGTTCGGGATTGCCCACCACCGCGGTCTTTCCGGCGTTGCGGAGATGGAGCGCGGAAAAGATGTCGTCGTCGCTGGGCGTCAGGCCTGGATCCACGATGGCGAGGTGAACCCCATCGGCCAGCGCGCCTTTCCGCTGAATCACCTGCGCCGCCGTGACGACCTCGACAACGCGGAAGGGCGTTTCTCGTAACGAGGCGATTCCGCTCACCAGAAGGACAGGAACGGAAAACGTCATGCTGCGGCCCGGCGCATGCCCATCAGATCATCTGGCGTCACATCGGTGGTCCACCGCATTGTCAAGGTCTTCATCTCCCCCTGGTCGTACGGCGCGGCCGAATGCCGGGCCCGAGCGTGTGCAGCGATCTTCGAGACCTGAACCTGTATGGCCGGTTCGAACTCGACATGAGCCATCACCTCGGCGTCGGTCTGCCCGGCCCGGGCGGAAGGCCGCGGCGACTCGCTCGCTTGAGCGCACGCTCACGTCGGGACTATTGGGGCCAGCCGTCTACGTCACCGTCGGGCTGCGCCGTTCGACCGGTACATGCATCGTCCATGCGAGCGACCTCTCGACGACCAGCGCCGGGGCATCGATCTCCATCGTCTCGACAAAGTCCATCTGGTCTCCATCAGGCGTGGACCGCGGATACTCCCAGATCAGCGTGCGGCCGTCTGTGAAGTAGTTGGTGCGGAACCGCTTGCGCTGCGGCGGATCAGTGGACTCTCAAAGGACCGCACCGGGTGCGTAGAGGGCGATGTCGTGGCTCGATGTCATGGTTCTGGGGCTCCTCATTCGGGTCGCGCCTCGTGATCAACGAGGAATCAGTCTGGCCGCGAATTAGTTCGACGCGCGCCGAAGTGTCGCCGCACCGCCACGAGTGATGCGTCCGACGCAACGCATCACGGTGTACAAGCGACACCGCCGCTGGTCGGCCGACGGCACATCACCTCCGCCGCCTCCCGCACTGGGCCGGCAAAGGGGGAACGCCTCCGGGGCAAACCGGGGCGATCCGGTGCTGGCCGCGCTGCGTCCTATCCTGGAACGCATGAAGGCAAGGCCGCTGACACTCGTCCAGGATGAGCTCGTCGATTACGACAAGGCGATGGAGCGCATGACCGACCTCGTCAGTGAGCGCCAACGAGACGAGCGGCCGGACACGCTCTGGCTGCTGAGCCACCCGTCGGTCTACACGGTCGGGCGCCGCACGCCGGTGACCCACCTGCCGGACCCGTCGCGCGGCATCCCCGTGGTCGAGACCGGCCGCGGGGGCCAGCTCACCTACCACGGTCCCGGCCAGCTCGTCGGCTACCTCATCGTCAAGCTGGGCGAGGAGGAGGGCATCGTCGACTACGTACGGGAAGTGGAGCTCCGGCTGGTCGAGGCCCTGGGCGCGCTGGGGCTGCCCGCGGAGCGCCGCGACACCCCGCCCGGCTCCGAGCTGCTGACCGGCGTCTGGACATCCGAGACGGGGCGCAAGGTCGCGTCCATCGGGATGCGGCAGAGCCGTGGCGTCACCAGCCACGGCTTCGCGCTCAACGTCGACGGCGACCTGGAGCCGTGGCACTGGGCCGTCGCCTGCGGCATGCCCGACGTGGACATGACCTCGCTCAAGAGAGAGCTGGAGGCCACGTCCATGGACACCGTCCGCGCGGCCGTGGCCACGGCCTTTGAAGCGTCGTAAGCGTCTTAAGGCATGGGCAATTCGTCGATGGTCCGGCGGGGCCCGGTGAACCAGTGTTTGGCCGACAGCTTCCACCACAGGGCGATGCCGAGCAGCACGACCCCGACCAGGACCGGCGCGTAGTTCACGTCCGTCCAGGTGAAGTTCTCGTTGCCGGGGATCGCTGAGGGCTTGATCGGCATGATGAAGTAGATCGAGATGATCACGATCTCAACGCAGGCGATCCAGCACATGGCCCGATATTTCCGCCCAAGGGTCCACGGGCCGGGCCGGAAGTTGTCGCCCATGCGCAGCCGCAGCCAGATCGGGATGAGGAACGCCAGGTAGAGCCCGATGACCGCGATCGACACGACGGCGAGAAAGGCCACCGGAGTGGTCGAGCCGGCCGGCGCCCAGAGCGCGGGCAGGGTAATCAGCGCGGCCACCACGCAGCCCGCGAGGATCGCGTTGACCGGCGTCCGGTTGCGGTCGACCTTCGACCACAGCCGCCAGCCCGGCACGGCGCCGTCGCGCGAGAACGCGTAGGTCATCCGCGACATCGAGGTCACGCAGCTCATCCCGCAGAAGAACTGACCGATCGTGGAGATCGCGAAGATCGCGGTGGCCAGCGGCGAGGAGAGGGCGGTCTCGAAGATGGCGCCCACGAAGCCGCCCTGCTTGTTGATCTCGTCCACGTTCGTCGCGGCGAACAGGAACGCCAGCAGCAGGATCCAGCCGCCGATCGCCGAGTAGAAGATCGACTGCCAGAGTCCGCGGGCGGCCGCCGTGGAGGCGCCCTGCGTCTCCTCCGACACGTGCGCGCAGGCGTCGAAGCCGGTGATCGTGTACTGCGTGAGCAGGAAGCCCAGCGGCAGCACGTAGAACCAGAACGGTATGCCGCCGTCGCCGTCACCGAAGCCGGAGTTGTTGATGGTGTCGGTGAAGACGAAGCCGACCGTCTGGTGGTGGCTCGGCGCGAAGATCAGAATCGCCACCACGATCGCGGCACCCGCCACGTGCCACCAGACCGAGATGTTCTGCAGCAGTGAGATGAGCCGGTGGCTGTAGATGTTGATCAGCGCGTGCAGCACCAGAATGATCACGAACAGCAGGAACGCGTTCCCGAGCGAGGCGTCCCAGCCGCCGCCGGTGAGCCGGTTGATGGTGATGTTCAGGAATGTCGCGCAGCCGTAGTCGACCGACGCGGTGACCGCGATGAGACCGATCAGGTTGAGCCAGCCGGTGAACCAGCCGTGGATCGGCTTGCCCATCGTGGCGGCCCACCAGTAGATGCCGCCCGCCGTCGGGTACGCGGAGACCAGCTCCGACATGCAGAGACCGATGATCAGGATGAAGACGGAGATCAGCGGCCAGCCCCAGGAGATGGCGATGGGACCGCCGTTGTTCCAGGCCTGACCGAAGGTGGTGAAGCAGCCGGCGAGGATCGAGATGATGGAGAAGGAGATGGCGAAGTTGGAGAAACCGCTCCAGGTCCTTGACAGCTCCTGCTTGTAACCGAGCTCGGCGAGGCGCCTGGAATCCTCTTCTGTGGTCATTGAGGTCTCCTTGGGGGGATGCGCGGCGGAGGACTCTCTAGGATTTGGTCTATCTCTAGACCATTTCCATGTCACAGGCAAGGCGTTACAGCGGAGTTTCGAGCTGGTAAGGACCGTTCTTTACCTAAATGTGGACCTCGTCGCTAAATGCGCAGCACAAGCCACGACAGCGCCCACGGCGTACCAGAACAGGTCGGGCGGGTTGAACGTGCTGCCCAGCAGCGGCCGCAGCAGCGGCGGGATCTCCCAGAGCTGGGCGAACTCGATCGCCCAGCTCAGCGCGGCCGACCCCAGCGCGGCCCACACCGGCCGGATGCGCGGCAGGACGAGCACGACCAGCAGGTAGATCAGGACCGTGTAGAGCGCGTCGCCCGCGTACTTGGCGAACGGTCCGTCCCACAGCAGCCGCACCCCCAGCCCGGCCACGACGGTGACGACAGCGGCGGCGAGCACGGGCCAGCGAGACATTTGGCTCACGTTAGTAGCATCGGCCTACATGAGCGCGACGATGGTGGTCAAGGACCTTGCGGCGGGGCACGGCGAGCGGATCCTGTTCTCGAACCTGGATCTGGTGGTGGCCCCCGGCGACGTCATCGGGCTGGTCGGGGCCAACGGCGCCGGGAAGTCCACGCTGCTGCGCCTGCTGGCCGGGATCGATCGGCCCGAGCAGGGCTCCATACGCCTCAGCCCGGCCACGGCCACGGTCGGCCACCTGCCGCAGGAGCCGGAGCGCCGCCCCGGTGAGACGGTCGGGCAATTCCTGGCCAGGCGCACCGGCGTCGAGCAGGCGCAGCGGGAGCTCGACGACGCCACCCAGGGTCTGGTCGAGGCGCGGCCGGGCGCCGACGACGCCTACAGCGTCGCGCTGGAGCGCTGGCTCGCGCTCGGCGGCGCCGACCTGGAGGATCGTGCGGCGGAGATCGGGCTGCCGGTGAGCATGGAACAGCCCATGACCTCGTTGTCGGGTGGCCAGGCGGCCCGCGCGGGGCTGGCCTCGCTGCTGCTCAGCCGCTACGACCTGTTCCTGCTCGACGAGCCGACCAACGACCTCGACCTCGACGGGCTCGACCGGCTGGAGGGCTTCGTCCAGGGCCTGCGGGCCGGCACGGTGGTGGTCAGCCACGACCGGGAGTTCCTGGCCAGGACCGTCACCAAGGTGCTGGAGCTGGACCTGGCCCAGCAGCAGATCCACCTATACGGCGGCGGCTACCAGGCCTACCTGGACGAGCGCGAGGTGGCCAGGAGGCACGCCCGCGAGCGCTTCGAGGAGTACGCCGACACCCGCGCCCAGCTGGAGTCCCGTGCCAGGACGCAGCGGGCCTGGATGGAGAAGGGCGTCAGGAACGCCCGGCGCAAGGCGACCGACAACGACAAGATCGGCCGCAACACGCGCATCGAGACGACCGAGAAGCAGGCCGCCAAGGCCCGCCAGTCGGAGAAGCTCATCGAACGCCTCGAGGTGGTCGAGGAGCCGCGCAAGGAGTGGGAGCTGCGGATGGAGATCGCCGCCGCGCCGCGTTCCGGCGCGGTGGTGGCCACGCTGCGCGGCGCGGTGGTCAGGCGGGGCGCGTTCACACTCGGCCCGGTCGACCTGGAGATCGGCTGGGCCGAGCGGGTGGCGATCACCGGGTCCAACGGCTCGGGCAAGACGACGCTGCTGGCCGCGCTGCTCGGCCGCACCCCGCTCGACGAGGGGCACGCCACGCTCGGGCCCGGCGTGGTGGTCGGCGAGGTGGATCAGGTCAGAGGGCTGTTCGAGGGCGGGGAGCCGCTGCTCGACGCGTTCGGCGCGCAGACGCCGGAGCTGCCGCCCGCCGAGGCGCGGACGCTGCTGGCGAAGTTCGGGCTGCGGGCCGCGCACGTGCTGCGGCCCGCCGACACGCTGTCGCCCGGCGAGCGCACCCGCGCGGCTCTGGCGTTGCTGCAGGCTAGAGGCGTTAATCTACTCGTGCTGGACGAGCCGACGAACCATCTCGATCTCCCGGCGATCGAGCAGTTGGAGTCGGCCCTGTCGAGCTACCCAGGCACGCTGCTGCTCGTCACCCACGACCGGCGGATGCTCGACGCCGTACACGTCGATCGTCGCCTGAGGGTGAGCGACGGGACCGTTCTTGAGTCGGTCTGAAAATTTACACCGCTCAAGGAAACGAAGGTGAAACAATTTTCCGGCACTCGTTGACACGCAGTGTTCGTATGGTGTGCCTTTCTCTACACAGGACACCCCCGCCTGAAGGTGAGGCACAATGAGGAAATGGTTCGCACGCCTGGCTCTGCTGGGCGTAGCGGTATTAGTCGCAGGTCAGGGCCAGGCGGCCCAAGCCGCGGAACCGGCAGCGGGGAAGAAGATCGTCCGCATCGGCGCCACGCAGGCGATGGACTCGATGAACCCGTTCCTGGCGGTCAGGCTGGTCTCGTCGGCGGTCCAGCGCGAGATGTACAGCTTCCTGACCACGCCCGACCCCAAGACGCTGAAGCCCAGCCCGGATCTGGCCGAGTCGTGGACGACCTCGCCCGACGGGCTCACGTGGACGTTCAAGATCCGCAGCACCAAGTGGTCTGACGGTCAGCCGGTCACCGCCGAGGACGCGGCCTGGACCTTCAACAAGGTCATGACGGACGACGCGGCCAAGACCGCCAACGGCCCGGCCGTCGAGAACTTCGAGAGCGTCACCGCCAACGGCCAGGACCTGGTCATCAAGACCAAGGCGCCGCAGGCGTCCATGCTGGAGAACCCGATCCCGATCATGCCCAAGCATGTCTGGGAGAAGGTCACCGACATGGCCAAGTACGAGGCCGACGTCTACCCGGCCGTGGGCAGCGGGCCGTACATCGCGGTCGAGCACAAGAAGGACCAGTTCGTCAAGCTCAAGGCCAACCCCGACTACTGGCGGGGCAGGCCCAAGGTCGACGAACTGCAGTTCATCTTCTACGACAACCCGCAGGCCGCCATCGCCGGTCTGAAGAAGGGTGACATCGACCTGATCGGCCGCATGACGCCGCCGGACTTCGAGTCGATCAAGGGCGACCCCAACATCGAGCAGTGGAACACCCAGGGCCGCCGCGCGGCGTACCTGGAGGTCAACCCCGGCGCCACCACCACGGACAACAAGCCCGTCGGCGACGGTCACCCCGCGCTGAAGGACCCGAAGGTGCGCACCGCGCTGCACTACGCGATCGACAAGCAGAAGCTGGCCGACGAGGTGCAGAGCGGTCTGGCCAAGCCCGCCGACGGTTCGATCATCCCGCCGCTGTACAAGGAGTTCTTCTGGGAGGCCACGGGCGACCAGAAGGTCACCTACGACGTCGCCAAGGCCAACAAGATCCTCGATGACGCCGGCTACAAGAAGGGCGCCGACGGCGTCCGTACGATGCCCGACGGCAAGAGGAAGCTGGAGTTCCGCTTCAGCATCCACACTGACACCCCGATCGAGGACAAGCTCGCCGAATACCTGACGGGCTTCTTCAAGGAGATCGGCGTCACGCTGACCACGGTGAAGCTCGACTCCAGCAAGTTCGCCGAGGAGACGGGCGTCACGGGGCTGTACGACATCGCGATCAGCGGCTGGTCGGTCAACCCCGACCCCGAGGAGGTCCTGGCCACGCACCTGTGCAGCCGCCGGCCCACCCCGTCGGGCGAGGGCGGCGGCACCGAGTCGTTCTACTGCGACCCGACCTTCGAGAAGCTCTACCAGGAGCAGCTCAAGGAGCTCGACCGGGCCAAGCGCGTCGAGATCATCAAGAAGATGCAGGAGCGCCTCTACACCGACGCTCCGGTGATCGCGATCTACTACCCGAACGACCTTGAGGGCTACCGCAAGGACCGCATCACCAGTATCACCCCGGTCCCCGAGGACAAGGGCCTGATCTACGGCGGCAGCAGCGGCTACCCGTTCTACGCCATGGACGTCAAGGCCACGGGCGGCACCAGTGCGGCCGGCAGCGACGGCGGCTCCAACACCGGCCTCATCGCCGGCGTGGTCGGCGGCGTGGTGGTCATCGGACTCGTGGCCTTCCTCTTGACCCGGCGTCGCAAGAGCGTCGCCGACGAGCGCGAATGACCACACCGCTCGAAGCAGCGGAGCCCGCCGTCCAGGCGGCGGGCTCCGGTGATGACCGCCCCGCCTACCGCGGCACGCTGAAGTACGCGCTGTCGAAGGTCGGCGGGGCGTTGTTCAGCATCGCGATGGTGATCGTCGGCACGTTCTTCGTGTTCCGGCTGCTGCCCGGCGACCCCGTGCGCAACCTGGCGCAGGGCCGCAACATGACCCCGACGCAGCTCGCTCTGGAACGGCACCGGCTCGGCCTGGACAAGTCGCTGATCGACCAGTTCTTCGACTTCGTCGGTAAGACGCTCCACCTCGACCTGGGCACCTCGTACGAGTACAACCGGCCGGTCCTCAGCCTCATCGGCGAGCGGTTCCCCGCGACGCTGCTGCTCGCGGGCGGGGGCCTGGTCATCGCGGTCGGCCTCGGGATCTGGCAGGGCCAGCGGGCCGGATGGCAGCGCGGCAGCCGCTTCGACCAGGTCTCCACGGGCGTCTCGCTGGTGTTGTGGTCCATGCCGACGTTCTGGCTGGGGCTGCTCCTGCTCATGGTGTTCGGCGTCGGGATCGGGCCGATTCCCGGCATCTTCCCGACCCGGGGCATCGAGAGCGTGGACGCGCCCGACGGCTTCGCCTACGTGCTCGACGTCGGCATGCACATGGTGCTGCCGTGCCTGACCCTGGTGGCCGTGGTCTACGCCCAATACCTGCTGGTCATGCGCTCGTCGCTGCTGGAGGAGGTCAGCCAGGACTACGTGAACGTGGCCCGCGCCAAGGGCCTGCGTGACGACCAGGTGCGCCGCCGCCACGCGGTGCCCAACGCGCTGCTGCCGACGGTGACGCTGGTCTTCATGCGCATCGGCTTCGTGGTCGGCGGCGCGGTCACCGTCGAGACGATCTACAGCTGGCCGGGGCTCGGGCAGCTGTTCTACGAGGCGGTCAGGGTGCCTGACTTCACGCTCATGCAGGGCACGTTCATGCTGATCACGGTGGCCGTGATCCTCATGAACACGCTGGCCGACGTGGTCTATCACATCATCGACCCGAGGGTGAGGTCGGCATGACCGCCGTGGCCACGTCTCGCAGGCGTCTGGCGCTCGGCCGCTTCTGGCGGAGTTTCCGTCAGGAGCGGGCCGGGATGGCCGGGCTGATGGTGCTCGGTGTCGCGGTTCTTCTGGCGCTGATCGCGCCCCTGTTCATCAGTGACAGCGTGACCAGCGTGGTGAGCGGCACGGGCGACGAGTTCGCGGCGCCCAGCCTCGCGGCGCCGTTCGGCACCGACGAGTCCGGCCGGTCCATCCTGCTGATGGTCTGGTGGGGCTCGCGTACGTCGCTGTTCATCGGCTTCCTCGCCGCCCTGCTGAGCATCGGGATCGGCCTGGTCGTCGGCATCGCCGCCGGGCACTTCCGCGGCTGGATCGGGGCCGTGCTCATGCGGGTCACCGACTGGTTCCTGGTGCTGCCGTCGCTGCTCACGGCGCTGGTGCTGGCGGCCATCCTGGGCGGCAGCACGGCCACGATCATCGTGGCCATCGGCATCACCACTTGGCCGTCCACCGCCCGGCTGATCAGGTCTCAGACGCTGTCCGTCGAGGCCAGGCCGTACATCGAGCGGTCCAAGGCGCTCGGCGGCGGGCACTGGCACATCACCACGCGGCACGTGCTGCCGAACGTGGCGCCGTTGCTGCTGGCCAGCACCACGCTGGAGGTCGCCAGCGCGATCGTCACCGAGTCCACGCTGGCCTTCCTCGGTGTCAGCTCGAACAAGACCTCCTGGGGCACGATGCTGCGCGCGTCCTACGACTTCAACGCTCCCGCCCACGGCGCGTGGTGGTACATCCTCATTCCCGGCCTCTGCATCCTGGCCGTCGTCATGGCGTTCACGCTGGTGGGACGCGCGCTGGAGGCCGTGCTCAACCCGCGACTCAGGAAGGCGGGCGCATGACTCTCCTCGAACTCGACGACCTCTCGGTGACCTACCGGATCGCCTCCGGCGAGGTGCCCGCAGTACGGGGAGTGTCGCTGAAACTGGAGTCGGGCGCGGCGCTCGGGGTAGCCGGTGAGTCGGGATCCGGCAAGTCGACACTGGCCATGGCGCTGCTGCGGCTGCTGCCGCGTGACGCCCGCGTCGGCGGCCGGATCCTGCTCGACGGCGAGGACATCCTCACCATGAAGTGGGGCCGGATGCGCGCGGTCCGCTGGGCCGAGGCGTCGATCGTCTTCCAGGGCGCCCAGCACGGTCTCAACCCGGTCCGCAAGATCGGCGACCAGATCGCCGAGCCGCTGCTGGTGCACAACCTGGCCAAACCCGACCAGGCCGGCAAGCGAGTGGCCGAACTGCTCGAACAGGTCGGCCTGCCCGCCTGGCGGGCCCGCAGCTACCCGCACGAGCTGTCCGGCGGCCAGCGGCAGCGCGTGATGATCGCGATGGCCCTGGCCTGCTCGCCCCGGCTGATCATCGCCGACGAGCCGACGACCGCGCTCGACGTGATGGTCCAGGCCCAGGTCCTGACGCTGATCAAGGAGCTGATCGCCGAGCGGAACATCTCGCTGATCATGATCTCGCACGACCTGTCGGTGCTCGCCGACGTCTGCGGGCAGCTCGCGGTCATGTACGCGGGCCGCGTCGTGGAGCACGGCCCGTCGCGCGAGGTGTTCCACGAGGCCAAGCACCCCTACACGCGGGCACTGGCGGCGGCGTTCCCCACGGTCGGCGACCCGGTGTCGCGGCTGGCGCCCAAGGGCCTCGGCGGCGATCCGCCGGACCCGATGGACCTGCCCACCGGCTGCGCCTTCCATCCGCGCTGCCCGGTGGCGCTGGAGGAGTGCGCGACCCTCGATGTCGAGCTCTGGCCCGCGGGCGACAGCCGTACCGCTGCCTGCGTGCACGTACGGGCGAAGGAGGAGGCCTCATGACCGAGACGGAGACGTCCTCGGAGACCGTCGCCACGGGGCACAAGACCCTGCTGGAGGCCCGTGACCTGCACGTGGAGTTCCCGTCGCGCGGGCGGCGGGCCCGCGCGGTCGACGGGGTGAACCTGGCGATCGGCGCCGGCGAGATCGTGGCCCTCGTCGGTGAGTCCGGCTGTGGCAAGACCACGCTGGCGCGCACGCTGATGGGCCTGGAACGCCCCACTTCGGGGTCGGTCGTCTATGACGGTAAGGAGCTGGACTACCACTCCAAGGCGCTCAAGGCGTACCGGAAGGCCGTGCAGCTGGTCCTGCAGGACCCGATGGGCTCGCTGAACCCGCGGCACACCGTCTACGAGGCGGTCGCCGAAGGACCGCGCATCCACGGCCTGTCCGGCGAGCGGGAGATCGTGGCCGAGGCGCTGTCCAGGGCCGGGCTGCGGCCTCCTGAGCGGTTCTTCCTGCGCTACCCGCACGAGCTGTCGGGCGGTCAGCGTCAGCGCGTGGTCATCGCCGGCGCGCTGGCCCTCAACCCGAAGGTGCTGGTCGCCGACGAGCCGGTGGCCTCCCTGGACGCCTCGGTGCGGGGTGAGATCCTCGCGCTGCTGCTCCGGCTCCGCGCGGACCTGGGCCTGTCGGCCTTGGTCGTCACCCATGACCTCGGGCTGGCCTGGAACATCGCCGACCGGGTGGCGGTCATGTACCTCGGCCGGATCGTCGAGGCGGGGCCGGTCGAGCAGGTGCTGACCGCGCCGCGCCATCCGTACACGCAGGCCCTGATGTCGGTGCTGCCGGAGTCGCCCGAGCGGATCGTGCTGACCGGCGAGCCGCCGGACCCGACGCGGATCCCGGGTGGCTGCCGCTTCCACGCCCGCTGCCAGGTGCTCGCCTCCGGCAAGGCGGCCGAGGCGGGGGTGGACGCCAAGTGCAGGTCGCAGCGGCTCGACATCCTGCCCGCCACGCCGGCCGCGCGGGCGGCCTGCCATTACGCGGAGCTCAGCGCTTGAATGCCGTGGCGTGCTCGGCGGCCCACTGGGCGAAGGAACGCGGTGCCCGGCCGGTGACCTGCTCGACGGTCGGGACCACCGTGTAGCCGATCTCGGGGGTATTGCCGAGCGCGCCGATGAGGAACTCGATCGTCTCCGCGCCCATGCCGTCGGCGCGCCACTTCGCGCGGGCCTCGGCCTCGGAGAGTTCGACGAACCGGATCTCCTGGCCGACGGCTTCGCTGAGGATGCGCACCTTCTCCGTGGTGGTGATGGCCTGCGGCCCGGTCAGCGGGTACGTCTTCCCTGCGTGACCATCGCTCGTCAGCACGGTGGCCGCCACCGCGGCGATGTCACGCTCATGCACCATGGCGCTGAGCCGACTGCCGAACGGCTCCCTGATGGCGCCCTCGGCCTTGATCGTCTGGGCCCACCACTGCAGCGTGTTGGACATGAACTCGACCGGCGTCAGCAGCGTCCACTCCAGCTCACTGGCGGCCAGGGCCTGCTCCAGCGGGCCGTCGGCGCGCCCGCCCAGGACGGTGACCTTGCGCACGCCCGACTTGACGGCCAGCTCCACGATCTGCTCGCCGGTCTTCAGCGGCGCGTAGTCGTCGCCGGCGAAGTTGATGAGGTGAACGGCCTTTACCCCCTCGAAGGCGGTCGTGAGGCTTCCCGGCTCGGCCAGGTCCCCGGCGACGACCTCCACGCCCTCGGGCAGGTCGGCCTTGGCCGGGTCGCGGGTCAGGGCACGCACCTGGTGGCCGTTCCGGGCGAGCTCGTCGACGATGAGGCGGCCGACGGTTCCGGTGGCACCGGTGACGAGGATCGTCATGACAGGCTCCTTCTGGCATTTATGCGGAACGGAACGTTCGATTCCCAATCTACCAGAACGGAACGCTTTATTCCATATAGTTCTTCAGCGTGATGGCCGTCGCGGCCCGGGCCATGGGCCCGGCGATGCGGTCGATCATCCGGTCACGGCCGGGCAGATGGGGGAGCAGCCTGATCATCCTGGTCTGGAACCAGATGACCGCGCGTGAGGGCAGCACCATGCCCTTGACGTTGGCCGGGCCCAGCTTCTGGTTGGCGTCCACGAAGGCGCGCATCTCCCGCTCGTAGCCGTCCACGCCGCCGCCGGAGGCCAGCTCACCGGCCAGCACGTACGCCCCCACCAGGGCGAGGCTGGTGCCCTGGCCCGACGCCGGCGAGGCGCAGTAGGCGGCGTCGCCGACCAGCACGACCCGGCCCTTGGACCAGCGGTCCATGTGGATCTGGCTGACGGAGTCGAAGTAGAAGTCCGTCGACTCGCGCACGGCCTCCAGCAGCGCGGGCACCTCCCACTCGACCCCGGCCATGGCCTGGGTCAGCAGCTCCTTCTGCTGGTCCGGGTCGCGGCGGTCGTAGGTGAGCGGCTGCGACGACCACATGAACAGCGCCTTGGCGTTGCCGTCCTGCTTGGTGCTGTAGACGTTCGCGGTCCGGCCGGGGGCGGCGTGGACCGCCTCCTCGCGGTCGAGGCCCAGACGGTTGGGGACCGTACAGATCGAGATGTAGTAGCCGAGATCGCGCACGAACGCCGACTCCGCGCCGAAGACCAGCCCGCGCGTGTTGGAGTGCATCCCGTCGGCTCCGACGACCAGGTCGAACCGCCGCGGCGCCGACCGCTCGAACGTCACCGTCCCGTCCTCGGCGATGCCGGTGATCGAGTCGTCGAAGATGTACTCCACGTCGTCGCGGGTCAGGTCGTAGAGAAGCTCGTTGAGGTCGCCGCGCATGATCTCGGCGTCGGCGCCCTCGCGCCCGCCGAACAGGTCGGCGTCCATCTCCGCGATCCGCCGGCCCTTGCCGTCATAGTGCGTCGCGATCCGCATGTCGGTGCTCCTGGCGCGGACCGCGTCGAGCAGGCCCATGCGCTCGACCACGTCGAGCGCCACGCCGCGGATGTCGACCTTGTAGCCGCCCTCGCGGATCGAGGGCGCCCGCTCCACCACGGTGGGGGTGAAGCCGTGCCGCCGCAGCCAGTAAGCCGTCGCGGTGCCGGCGATGCTCGCGCCGGAGATCAGGATGTTCGTCATGCCCTGAAAGGTACAGTCGTCTCAGACGCTTGTCTAGTACGGATTTCTGAGACGTCCGTGTTAGACTTTGGGCATGGGAAATCGTGAAGACCTGCTGGCCGGGGCCAAGCGCTGCCTGATCGAGAAGGGCTACTCGCGCACGACGGCGCGCGACATCGCCACGGCCTCCGGAGTGAGCCTGGCGGGCATCGGCTATCACTTCAGGTCGAAGGACGCGCTGATGAACGAGGTGCTGTTCGAGGTGATGCGGGAGTGGGGCGACGATCTGGCGGCGACGCTGGCCGCCGACGTCAAGCACGCCGACGTCAAGGCCAACACGGAGCCGCTCGAACGCTTCGAGGCGGCATGGGACCGGGTGATCGAGTCATTCGACCGGCTGCGGCCGCTCTGGGTCACCCAGTTCGAGCTGCTGGGCCAGATCGACCACCTGCCCGATATTCGGGAGCAGCTCGTGGCCGGCATCCAGGAGGGGCGTCAGGGGCTCGCGGAGTTGTTCGAGGGCATCGACCCGGCGGCGGAGCCGGAGCGGGCGCGGCTGGTCGGCACGTTCTATCAGGCCATGCTGACGGGATTCCTGTCGCAGTGGCTGATCGATCCCGACAGCGCGCTGTCGGGCCGCGAGGTGGTCGCGGCCCTGCGCATGGTCCAGAGGTAGCTTCTCGTGTGGCTTAGAAGGCGCTGATCGTGGCGGGCGCCCGCTCGGCCCTGCTCAGCGTGCGGATCACCGCCGTCGCGCCATGACGGTGTACGGCAAGCCGCGCCAGCAGCTCGACGACCGGCTCGACGACCGAGGCCGGCAGCTCGGGAGTCTCCACGCCCACACTGGCGGCCAGGTCGTCGGAATGCACGACCAGCTCCATCAGGCGGGTGAGCAGGAGGTCGTCGAACCGGAGCGACCAGCCCGACCACGGCAGGTACACCACCTTGTCGCTGGGCTGCGCGGGCAGGGCGACCCGCTGCCGGTCGAACAGCTCGCCCGCCCTGGCGGCCAGCGCCACCGGGCCATCGGCGGCGGCCACCTCACCGGCCCGCCGGATGCCCACGTTGCTCTCGTGGTCGAGACCCGCCTGCACCCACGGCGACCTGGTGAAGTGCTCGATCAGCGGGATCGGCTCACCGGGCGGCCCGCCGTCCTCGAGCAGGTTGTCGACCCGGACGATCTGGTGGGCCAGGTGCGCGGCCAGTCCGGCCACACTGAACTCGGTCAACGCGCTCGGCTTCTCCCACGCGGCGGCCACGGCCGGCTCACGCAGCAGCGCCACCGCGGACGACGCGGCGACCAGATAGGACTCCCTGATCTCCCCCATGTCCCGCCTTTCCCCGTTTTCTGGTGGTGACCCGGCAAAGACTATCCGGGGTGCTGTCCTGATCGTCAGCCGAGGGCGCGCCTGATCGCCGACCTGATGAAGACCCTGGCCAGCGTCGCGCGCCTGAAGCGGCTCAGGAACGGCCGCGGCAGGCCGTACCTGCGGGCTCGGATGTCCGCCACCACGTTCATCGGCGCGCCGAGCTCGGCCAGCACGTCCAGGGCCTCCCGCTTGGTGATCAGCCGCCCGTCCCGCAACGTGACCGTCGCCCTCGCCACGGTGATCATCCCGAGATCCACCCAGATGTCCCGCAGCCACAGCTTGCGCGTGCGCGTCTTGACCAGCCAGAAGTCCCGGAGATCCGCCCGGATGAACTCGCTCAGCTCCTCGTCCGTCACCGGCGGCAGCAGGCCCGCGGGCGGCTCGCCGTGCAGCTCGAGAGCGCCCGAGTGCAGCTCACGACGGGTCACCGGGGTGACCGGCCGCTCGTACAGCTCCTGGTGCGCCCAGGTCACATGGTCGGTCGCGAAGTCGCCCAGCCGGTGTTTGGGCATGTAGGAGCAGTGCAGATGCTCAGCGAGCGGCAGAACGATCTCCTCGTGCAGCTTGGCCAGCCGTTGCCGCTGCTCCTCGGTGAGGTCCGTCTCGACCACCGCGATGAGATCGAGATCGCTCTTGCCCGGCTGGTAGTCACCCGCCGCGAGCGACCCGTGCGCCCACAGGGCGACCAGGGGTACGGCCGGCCTGATGTCGTGGAGGAAACGGGTTAGCAGAAGATCGGTGGCCGCATGCATGATGGCCACTATGGTCGACACGAGACGCGACGGAAAAGTGGCCCTGGTCACCGGTGTGGGCCGCACTGTCGGCATCGGCGCCGGCATCGCCCGCCGGCTGGCGGCCGCGGGCTGGGACATCGCCTACACGTACTGGACCCCGTACGACGAGCGCATGTCCTGGGGTGCCGAGCCGGGGGCGGCCGACGCGATCGGCGAAAGCCTCGCCGGGCGCGGCGCGGCGATCGAGGCCGACCTGACGGACGCCGACGCCCCCGCACGGATCTTCGACGAGGCCGAACGCCGGCTGGGCAACATCACCGCCCTGGTGATGTGCCACTGCGAATCGGTCGCCTCCGGCCTGCTCGACACCACCCTCGCGAGCTTCGACCGCCACTTCGCCGTCAACGCGCGGGCCACCTGGCTGCTGGTCCGCGAGTACGGCCGCCGCTTCTCCGGCGCCCACGGGACCGGCCGGATCATCGGCCTCACCAGCGACCACACGGTCGGCAACCTGCCCTACGGCGCGAGCAAGGGCGCCCTGGACCGCATCGTCCTGGCCGCCGCCCGCGAGCTGGCCCACCTCGGCGTCAGCGCCAACGTCATCAACCCCGGACCGGTGGACACCGGCTGGATGTCGGACGAGGCCCGGGAGACCTTCCTCCGCCAGACCCCACTCAACCGCCTCGGCACGCCCAAGGAGACCGCCAACTTGGTCGACTTCCTGTGCTCCCCACAGGGCCAGTGGATCAACGGCCAACTGCTGATGAGCAACGGCGGCTTCGTCTAGAGCGGTGTCCACGACGGACCGTTTGCCTCTTCTGCCCCAAAGGACCTCAGCTCACGACGGACCGTTACAGGGATTGAGGCGGTCACCGCACTAAAGCGCGTGGCCACCCGCCACCTGGAGAACCTGACCGGTGATCCACCGAGCCTGGTGCGAGGCGAGGAACACGACGGCGTCGGCGATGTCGGCGGGCTCGCCCACCCGCCCCAGCGGCACGATATCGCCGACCCGCGCGCACATCTCGGCGTCCATCCAGCCGGTCTGCACCGGGCCGGGAGCCACCGCGTTGACCCGGATGCCGGTCGCACCGAGGTCGAGCGCGGCCGCCCGCGTAAGGGCCTCCAGTGCCGCCTTGGACGTCCCGTACCCGATCTGACCGGGAAAGGCGCGCGCGGCGTCCGTGGAGACGTTCACCACGCACGGCTCGCGGCCGTCCCGCTGCCGGCTCGCCAGTTCGGAGACGAGCAGCGCGGGGGCGATCGCGTTGACCTCGTAGTGGCGGCGCAGGCCGTCGGCGGTGAGGGCGCCGAAGGTGTCCGGGGTCTCGCAGTGCGCGGCGTTGTTCACCAGCACGTCGACCGGCCCCAGCAGCCGCTCGACCGCGTCGAACAGCTGTCGCGCCGCCTGCGGCTCACGTAGGTCGGCGGGTACGGCCACCGCGTCGCGGAGCCCGGCGGCCAGCGCCTCGGCGACGTCCCTGGTGGGGGTGACATGCTCCCAGGTGACGCCCGGGGGAGCGGGCCTCTCACTGAAGTAGTGCACCGCCACCCGCGCCCCCTCAGCCGAGAAGGCCCGCGCGACCGCCGCCCCGATGCCTCCACTGGCGCCGGTGACGAGAACGGTCCGACCGGCGAGTTTCGTATCGACCATCCGAGGAGCATGTCGTGATTAATCCCCCATGGCGAGCCAGGGGGACCGGAACCGGCCTTTTGTCAGGGCGCGCTGAACAGCGCGCTCACCGACTCCCCGTCGTGGATCCGCCGCATCGCCTCGGCCAGCGCCGGGGCGATCGACAGGACCGTGAGCTTGTCCGTGGGCTTGGGCACGGGCACGGTGTTGGTGCAGACGATCTCCTCGACCTCGGGCAGCGCGGTCAGCCGCTCGATCGACCCGGCCGCGAACAGCCCATGCGTGCACGCCACGCGTACGGAGTTGACGCCACGCTCGCGCAGCCGGTCGAGCAGCTCGATGACGGTCGTGCCCTTGGCGATCTCGTCGTCCAGGATGATCACGTCCTTGCCCTCGACCTCGCCGATCACCGAGCTGATCACCACCCGGTCGTCGCTGAAGCGCTGCTTGGCCCCCATCGCCACGTCGGTGCCGAGCAGCCGGGCGAAGTGCGCGGCCTCCTTGGCGTTGCCCAGGTCGGGGGAGACGACGACGGTGTTGGACAGGTCGTACTGGCGGAAATGGGCGGCCAGCTCGCGCAGCGCGTGCAGGTGGTCGACGGGCACGCTGAAGAAGCCGTGCACCTGCGGCGAGTGCAGCGTCATCGTCAGCACCCGCCCGGCGCCCGCCGTCACCAGCAGATCCGCCACCAGCCTGGCCCCCATGGAGATGCGCGGCGCGTCCTTTTTGTCACTCCGGGCAAATGCGTAATGCGGCATCACCACGGTCGTCCTTGCGGCGGACGCGCCACGGGCGGCGTCGAGCATCAGCAGCAGCTCGACCAGGTTCTCCTGTACGGGCGGAACAAGCGGCTGGATGATGAAGACGTCGCGTTCTCTGCAGTTGGCCTGGAGCTGGACCTCCAGCACGTCGTTGGCGAAGCGGCTGACCTTGACCGGGTGGAGCGGGGTGCCCAGGTGGGAGCAGATCTCCTCAGCCAGGTCGGGGTGGGCGCTGCCGCTGAATACCGTGATGTCTCGCACGATTCCGAAAGGATAGCTTCACGGGCTCAGGTAATGGTGCACCAGGGCAGGTTCACCGGCCGCGTTGCGCCATCGGGCCCGGGAGGTGGCGACACGCTGCCAGCCGTACCTCTCGTAGGCGGCGATGGCCGCCCGGCCCTCGTCGGAGACCTCCAGGGTGAGACGTCCGTCCGCGTCGGCGAGGGCGGTGTCCAGCAGACGGGCGGCGAGCCCGCCACGCCGGGCGGAGGGCGTGACGAACAGACGGGTCACGGACGCGCGGACGGGCGCGCCGACCAGCTCGGCCACCCGCGACTCGACCTGAGCGAGCCCGACATGACCGACTATGACGCCCTGCTCGTCCAGGGCGATCCAGGCGCGGAGCAGGTCGCCAGGCGTGAGCCAGCTCTGCGGATCGTCGGGCCAGTCCACGGGGTAACGGTCGGCGGCCTGCACCTCGGCCAGCGCCTGCACACACGCGTCGAGATCGGCGGGAGTTCTGAGTCGGATCATCGCTGGAGCGCCGCCATTGTGAGTCGAGTCATCGTTCGAGTGCCGCGACCGTGAGGGAGTCGAGGTCGGGGACCACCTTCCAGGCGAGTGCCAGCGCGTCGGGGGCGGGCGGATAGCGGGGATGGGGCACGGCGATCACCCGCATCCCGGCCGCGTGCGCCGAACGCAGGCCGTTGCTCGAATCCTCCACCGCCACGCTCTCGCGTGGGTCGACCCCCAGCTTGGCGGTCGCCTCCAGGTAGCCGTCCGGGGCGGGCTTGCCGCGCGGTACCTCCTCGGTGGAGACGGTGACGGCGAAGCAGTCACGGAAGTCGGCCGCGTCCAGCACCACCTCGATCAACGCACGCGGCGAGGAGCTGGCCAGGCCCAGCGTGAGGTCCGCCGCCAGGCGCCGTACCGCCTCGGGCGCCCCCTTCATCAGCGGTACGCCGTGCCGGTAGCGCTCGGCCATCTGGTCCACCACGCCGCGCGCGATCTCGTCCGGAGGCAGCGCAACGCCGAGTTCGTGCAGGTAGGCGGCCCATTCCTGGGTGCTCATCCCCATGAGCCTGGACTGGGTGTCCTCCTGCCAGGTGCCGCCGTGTTCGGCGACGTACGCCCGCCGTACCTCCTCCCAGACCGGCTCGGAGTCGACGAGCACGCCGTCGAGGTCGAACACGCACGCTTCCACGGAACCTCCTAGCGGGCTTTGTCGGGATTGCCCATTAACGAGGATATGCGTTGACCGGTTCTCGGGAATGGGCCTGGGCATGGCCGACCTTCCACTCCACGATTCCAACGACTTCGAGGCGGCGGCGGATCGCGGCTTCATCGCGAAGTTCAGCCCGGCGGTGGTCAGCGCCGTGGACAGCAAGGTCATCTGGGACGGCGAGTCGGCCGCCTTCCTGGAGCAGGAGTGCCCCGGCAGCGCGCATCCCAGCCTGTGGCGGCAGGCCCGGCTCTCCGCCAGGCAGGGGCTGTACGAGGTGACGGACGGCGTCTACCAGGTGCGCGGGTTCGACCTGTCGAACATGTCGATCGTCGAGGGCGACTCCGGCGTGATCATCATCGACCCGCTCATCTCCACCGAATGCGCCGCCGCCGCGCTGCGCCTCTACCGAACCCATCGCGGCGCCCGGCCCGTGACCGGGGTGATCTACACGCATCCGCACGTCGACCACTTCGGCGGCGTGCGCGGCGTCACCGGCGGCGGCGTGCCGATCCTGGCGCCCGCGGGCTTCCTGCGGAACGTCGCCCGCGAGCACCTGCACGCCTGGTCCGCCACGGCCCGCCGATCCGTCTACCTGTACGGCCAGGCCCTCGAACGATCACCCGACGGCCAGATCGGTACGGGCCTGGGCAAGACCCGCTCCATCTCGCTCATCGCCCCCACGATCGACGTCGAACGTACGGGACAGGAGGAGACGGTCGACGGGGTACGCATCGTCTTCCAGCTCGCCCAGTCGCCACCGGAGCTGGCCCTGTACCTGCCCGGCCGCCGGGCCCTGTGCCTGGGCGAGAACGCCACCCGCAACCCGCACAACCTCCTGCCCCTGCGGGACGCCAAGGCCCTGGCCCGGCAGCTGGACGAGACGGTCGCTATGTTCGCGGCCGAGCTCGATGTCGCCTTCGCCTCGCACCACTGGCCCACCTGGGGCGGACCGGAGATCACCCGGTTCCTGACGCAGCAGCGCGACCTGTACTCCTACCTGCATGACCAGACCCTGCGGCTGATGAACAAGGGCCTGACCGGAGCCGAGATCGCCGAGGCCATGCGGGTGCCGCCCGAGCTGGAGCAGGTCTGGCACACGCACGGCTACCACGGGCCGGTCGGCCACAGCGTCAAGGCCATCTACCAGCGCTACCTGGGCTGGTTCGACGGCAACCCCGCGCACCTGTGGGAGCACCCGCCGAGGGAGAGCGCGATCCGCTACGTGGAGTGCCTCGGCGGCGGGGCGGCCGTCGTCGCGTTCGCCAGGCGCTACCTCAAGGAGAACGACCTGCGCTTCGCCGCCCAGCTGCTCAACCACGCGGTCTTCGCCGACGAGGGCAACAAGGAGGCGCGTGACCTGCTCGCCGAGGTGTACACCCGGCTCGGGCACGGCGCGGAGAACCCCACCTGGCGCAACCTCTACCTGACGGGCGCGCTGGAGCTGAGCGACGGCGTCGTGCCGGCCGCCACGGAGCGGGCCGCGCCCGGCCTGGTCGCGGCGCTCGGCGTCGACCAGATCCTCGAATCGATCGCCATCCGGATCGACGGCCCGCGGGCCTGGAACGAGAGCCTGTCCATCGACTGGCACCTGACCGACCTGGGCGAGAGGTATCGGACCACGCTGTCGAACGGCGCGCTCATCCAGCACGCCGACCCGCCCGAGGGGCCGGTCGACCTGACCTTGCGACTGACCAAGGCGCAGCTGCTCGGCCTGCTGGCCGGCCGGGGGGTCGAGCGGGTCGAACGAGAAGGCGACATCGGCGTACTGCGGCGCCTGGTGGCCGTACTCGACCACCCGATACCCGACTTCGCCATCGTGACCGCCTAACACAGCGCGGGTGCCCGTCCTTGGGCCTTGTACGACGACGGACCGGCTTCCTCTTCTCCCCGGAGGGGGTATCTCCCAAAGGACCCCAGCCACCACGACCGTCACAGGCCGTCCGGGGCCCTCAGCCGCTACGGCGGGGCGCCAGACTCGAAATCGCGAAGTAGAGAACTCCCGCCAGCACCAGCGCGACCACCACGCCGATGTTGGCCGCCCCGAACGTCCCCGCCCTCAGCTGGTCACTCATCAGGAAGCCGACAACCCGGGCGATGTTCGGGTCGGTGGAGGTGATGAGCCCGACGCCCACGACAGACGCCACGACCAGCGAGATCACCCCGGACCAGTTCAGAGCGGGCGCCCCGGGCCGAAGCAGCCGCTCGTCGTAAGACCGCCCGCCCGCCCGCCGGAGCCACATGTCGACGAGGAAGACGGCCACCCAGGCGGCCATCACCACCCCGATGATCGCCAGGAACGCCTGGAAGGTCGCCAGAAAGCTGGTGGAGACGAACAGCAGGTAGTAGCCGCCGAGCACCATCAGCGCGCCGTCGATGAGCACCGCGTAGTGCCGCTTGATCGGCACCCCCAGCGCCAGCATGGACAGTCCCGACGAGTAGATGTCCATGATCGCCCCGGCCAGGAAACCACCGATGGCGGTCAGCAGGTACGGCAGCAGGAACCAGGTCGGCAGCGCCGCCGCCAGCGCCCCGACCGGATCCGCGCCCGCGGCCTGGGCCAGCTTGGGGTCGCCGCCGGCCAGCAGCACGCCGAAGACGAGCAGCACCATGGGCGGCACCGCCCCGCCCACCGTCGTCCACAGCGCCACCGACGAGGGCTTGGACGCGGTGGGCAGGTAGCGCGAGTAGTCGGCGCCGCAGTTGACCCAGCCCAGGCCGAGCAGCGTCATCGCGAAGATGATCGCGCCCACCCAGCCGCCGGGGCCCGCGGTGGTGTCCAGCGAGGTGCCGAGCTTCGGGGCCATGAGGATCATGTACACGACGGTCAGCACGATGAACGCGTACGTCAGATACCGCTGCACCGCCATGATCAACGCGTGGCCGTACACCCCGATCACGATCGTGAGCAACGCGGCGACCGCGAAGCAGGCCGCCATGGCGGTCGTGCCGGGAATGCCGGGCGCGACCCGCTTCAGGATCGCCGCGCCGCCCTGCGCCGACAGCGTCACGAGCACGATCTCCCAGCCGACGTTCGAGACGTAGGAGAGTACGGCCGGCAGTTTGTTGCCCTGGTAGCCGAAGGGGGCGCGGCCGAGCGTCATCGTCGGCACCCCCGACCGGGTGCCCGCGATGGCGACCAGCCCGACCAGCCCGAACGAGAGCGCGTAACCGATCGCTCCCGTGATGATCGCCGGGACGACGCCCAGACCGAGCCCGACGATGTAGACACCGAAGGCGACGCCGAACAGGGAGAGGTTGGCGCCGGCCCATGGCCATAACAGGTCCCGAGGCGCGCCCCGCCGCTCGGCTGCCGGAACGGCGTTGATGCCGTTCTGCTCAACGGTCATCATGTCCATGAGCGGACGGTACACCCGGCAACCGCGCCGCCCCAGAGCAGGTGACCGGACGGCGCGCCTGGTAACCGCGCCGCCCCAGAGCACCGGCAGCCGCGGCTGCCCCACCAGCAGCCGGGATCAGCCGTCGAGCCCCAGCAGCAGCTGAGATCAGCCGTCGAGCCCCAGCAGCGCGGCCTCCACCTTCGGGTCCAGGCCGACCGGCGGCCGGTCGGGACGCATGGGCGCCCGCCCGCCGATGCTCCGCAGCCACGCCCACGTGTCGGCCACCGTCTCGGCCACCGGCCGGAATCGCAGCCCGGCCGCCACCGCCTTGGACACGTCGGTTCGGTGGATGGAGTCGTGGTCGTCGCCCTGCAGCCAGATCGGCAGATCGGTCCACGGCTCCACGCCGGCAGCCAGGATCGGCTCCGGCTCCACCCACCGCAGCTCGGCCTCGGACTCGGTCACCTGTACGCAGGTCCGCAGTAACCCCTCCATGGTGACGAATCCCGACGGGCTCACCACATTGTAGGCGCCACCCAGTCCGTCCTTGGCCACCTCAAGGCACCACCGGGCCATGTCGCGCGCGTCCACGTACTGCAGGGGCAGCTCGGCGGGCCCCGGCGCGAGCACTGGCCCGCCACGCGCGATCCTGTTCAACCACCATGGCAACCGCCCGATGTTCTCGTACGGTCCCAGGACCAACCCCGCCCGCGCCAGCAGCGCCCGCTCCCCGAAGGCCGCCACCGCCGCCAGCTCCCCACCGGCCTTGAACCGCGCGTAACCCACGTCATCGCCGTCATCGGCCGAGGCCGCCACCACCGGAGCGTCCTCTCCGGCACCGGCCGCAGTCGGGTAGGTGTAGACGGACCGGCTGGACACGTAGACGTAGTGTCCCGCCCGCTCGGCCAGCAGCGTCGCCGCGTCGCGTACGGCGGACGGCGCCCACGACCAGGTGTCGACCACGACGTCCCACTCACCACGGTCGAGTGCCGCCAGCCCACCCGGCTTCGCCCGGTCGCCCCGCAGCCCCGTCACCGTGGGTGGCGGGGCATGCGTGCCCCGGTTGAACACGGTCACGTCCCAGCCGGACGCGACAGCCTCCTCGACGAAGGCCCGCCCCACGAACTCCGTCCCGCCCAGCACCAGAAGCCTCATGCCACCACCCTGCCGATCCCGGCCACCGCCCGGTAGCGGTGCACGCCGACAGCGGAATCGCCAGCAGCGAAACCACCGACCGCAGAATCGCCGACAGCGAAACCACCGACCGCGGAATCGCCGACAGTGGAGCCCCTTACTCTCCGCGACGATTTAGCGCTGTAAAGGTAGATATATCAGCAGGTCAGTATCAATGCTGTTCCTCGCGGCATAATAGGGAAGTGTCACAGATAGTGATGCTAGGGACCATGGAATGGTGAAAAGGATCTTCCCCTGCTCGATCCGGGCTCGCCTGACCATGATCGCGACGCTGGTCGCGGCCGTGGTCTTCGCCGCCACGGTCGGCCTCACCCTGAGCACGTTGCCGAGCAGCCTCCGCGGCGCCGTGCAGAACCGGGTGGAGCTGGCCGTACGACGAGTGGCAAACGACGCCCGCACAAAGGAGCTGCGCAGTGTGCTCCCGACGCCGGCCCGCGTACCCCTCCTGCAGGTCGTCTCGTCCGAGGGCACCGTCCTCGCCTCCAGCCACAACCTGAGGGGCCAGCCCCCCGTCGCGAACCTGCGGCTGCCCCAGCCGGAGACGATCTACGCCACCGAGATCGAGCTCACCAGCGACAGCGAGAGCGTGGAGCACGGCGCCAAGTACCTGGTCATGGCCATGCAGTCGCGGACGCCGTACGGCCTGATCACCGTGTACGGCGCGTCCTCACTGAGCGACGTCAACCGGGCACTGGCGTGGCTCTATGCCCTGATCTTCCTCGGCACCCCGCTGATGCTGCTCGGCGTCGCGGGCATCACCTGGGCCGTGGTCGGCCACACCCTGCGCCCGGTCGAGCGCATCCGGGCCGAGCTGGCCGAGATCACCGGGCACGACCTGAGCCGCCGGGTCCCCGTGCCCGGCGCCGGGGACGAGATCTCCAACCTCGCCGTGACCACCAACGACACCCTCGACCGGCTGGAACGCTCCGCCGAGACGCAACGCCGCTTCGTGGCCGACGCCTCGCACGAGCTCCGCAGCCCCATCACCGCGCTGCGCACCCAGCTGGAGGTGGCCAGCGCCTACCCGGACGACACGGACTGGGCGTCGACGGGCGCCCGGGCCCTGAAGTCAGCCGACCGTCTGACGGACATCATCGAGGAGCTCCTGATGCTGGCCCGGCTCGACGCGGGCGCCGTCATCGACTGGCACGTCGTCGACGCCTGCCAGCTGGCGGAGGAGCAGGGGCGGCGCCGTGCGGGAGGCGACATCAGCGTCGTCACCCACGTGATGGGCACGGCCCCTGTCATGGGCTCGCGCATCCAGCTGGACCGGCTGCTGACCAACCTGCTCGACAATGCCACCCGGCACGCCACCAACAGGATCGACCTCCAGGTGGCGGTCAACCATCGAGACAAGACCGTCGACATCACGGTCACCGACGACGGGGCGGGCATCGCGGCCGACGAGCGCGAGCACGTCTTCGAGCGCTTCACCCGCCTGGCCGAGGCCCGGGCCAGGGACAAGGAGGGCAGCGGACTCGGCCTGGCCCTGTCGAGGGAGATCGCTCAGGCGCACCGGGGGACCCTGACGATCACCGACCACTATCCAGGCGCCCAGTTCGTCACCCGTCTGCCGCTGTACCTGGATGGAGATTCACCGGTGTGAGCGGTTCGCGCCCGTCCAGCACGGCCGCGACGTTCGACACCGACAGGTGACACATCCGCTCGCGGGTCGCCGTGCCCGCGCTGCCGATGTGCGGGGTCAGCACGGTGTTGCCGAGCTCGACCAGCGCCGGGTTCACCGCCGGCTCGCCCTCGAACACGTCGAGGGCCGCCCCCGCGATCGTCCCCGCCCGCAGCGCCTTCACCAGCGCGTCCTCGTCGACGATGCCGCCACGAGCGGTGTTGACCAGGATCGCGGTGCGCTTCATGCGGCCCAGGGCGTCGGCGTCGATGAGGTGGCGGGTGGCCGGGGTGAGCGGGCAGTGCAGGCTGACCACATCGGCGCGCTCCAGCAGCTCGGGCAGCTCGACGAACTCGACGCCCCGCTCATCCTCCTCCGCCAGCGGCGAGGAGGTGGGCGTGGCCAGGATCTCCATGTCGAACGCGCGGGCGCGCCGCGCCACGGCCCGCCCGATGCGGCCGTAGCCGACCACGCCGAGCGACGCCCCGGCGCTGAGATCGAGCCCGAGCAGCATGCGCGGCCCCCAGACCCACGGGGTACGCTCCCGCAGCAGCCGGTCGCCGTCCAGCACGCGGCGCGCGGCGGCCAGGATCAGCGCCATCGTCAAATCGGCGGTGGCGCCGTCGAGCACCCCGGGGGTGTTGGTGACCTGGATCCCGCGCTCGGTGGCCGCGGCCACGTCGATGTTGTCGTAGCCGACCGCGGTGTTGGCGACGACCCGCAGCGACGGGCCCGCCGCGTCGAGGAACTCGGCGTCGATGCGCTCGGTGAGCGTACACACGACCCCTTCCGCGCCCGCGGCCAGGCGCAGCAGCGTGGCGCGGTCGGGTGGGTCCTCCTCGCCGCACACCACGGGACGGCCGAGCGAGCGCACGAGCGCCATGGCGGCGTCGGTCAAGGTGCGGGTCACGTAGATCATCGACTCTCCTCGCTCATCGGGGGTGCCGTGGGGGCGGGGCGGCCCACGATCCTGCCCCAGGTCTCGCCGTACGACTCCCACCGCGCGGCGACGACGTGCGCCCACTCGGGACGCGGGTCGATGCGCCGATACGGCGGCGCGGGGAGTATGACCCCGTCCGTCCCCTCGGCGGCCATCGCCGCGGCTCCCATCGCGGGCAGGTACGTCTCCTCCACGAGATGGACCGGCCGTCCGAACAGGTCCGCCACGATCCCGGCGTAATCCAGCGAGCCCACCATAACGACATGATCGGAGTCGCCCAGCATCAGGCGGACCGCGAAGGCCACCCCCTCGACCGCGCCCCACGCCGCCGACCAGGCGTCGGTATCGGGCAGGTAGCCGAGCAGGGCGGTGCGCGGCCGTTCCAGCCACAGCGGGCCGCGCTCGGGCGTCACATGCGGGATGAACACGGGCGCCGCCTCGGCCTGCGCGATCGTGGCCGCTCCGGCTCTGGCGATCAGCTCCTCCACCGCGTCGCCGTAGCCGAGCAGCCGCGCCGCGACCGACAGAGCCACGCCGCCGTTCGTCGCGGAATGCCACAGCCATCTGCCCGGCCGTACGTCCGCGCGCTGCAACACCCGCGGCGCCCGATCAGGTACGGCGGAGCTCCGCGTGACCACATGCGTCGTGCCCACCGTGTACAGCGGCGCGCGAGACCCGTGGATGTCGAGCAGGCAGGCGGCGGCCGCCGTGTCGGCCGCCCCGGTGACGACCGGGATGCCAGGGCGCAGCCCCAGCTCGGCGGCGGCCTCGGGCAGGAGGGTGCCGAGGGGCGACAGCGACGGGACCACCGGCGGCAGGACGTGCCTGGGCACCCCCACCAGGGCGGCGAGGTCGTCGATCCAGTCACAGCCGTCGGTGCAGGCGAACAGGCCGCTGTAGGAGGCCTGCGTGGGGTCGATCGCGTCGCGGCCGGTCAGCCGGTGCCCCAGCCAGGTGCCGACGAACCCCATCGTGCGCGTACGCGCCAAGGTCTCCGGCTCGTGCTCGGCGAAGAACCGCCAGGCCAGCCCCATAGCGGTGGCCGGAAAGGCGGCATTGCCCACCAGGGTGGCCGCCTCGTCGCCGCGTGCCTTGGCGTACGCCTCCACGAGGTCGGGGAGCGCGGGATGATCCCAGCACAGGCCGGGCGCGACGGCCTCGCCGGCGTCGTCGAGGGGGATCGCGACCGGGCAGTGCACGGCCAGGCCCACGGCGTCGGCGCGGGTGGCGTCGCCGAGATCGTGGCAGGCCAGCCGCACGCTGCGCGCCCATTCCGCCGTGTCCACCCGGCCCCGCGCCTGCCGGTGAGCGGGACGGTGGTCGGCGCGGCCGCGGGCGAGCACCCGGCCGGCGCCGTCGACCAGGACGGTCTTGGTCGCCGACGTGCCGAGGTCGATCCCCAGATAGGTGGCCATGTGGTCCCTACTTCAGCAGCTCCGCGGCCTTCTCCGGCTCGACGTCCTCATGGACGACCGCGCGGAGGGCTCGCACCATCTTGCCGGGATCCTCCGCGCCCCACACGTTCCGGCCGAAGGTGACACCGCGCCCGCCCGCCTCGATCACCGAGGCCGCCTGCCGGAGCACCTGCAACGGGCTGTCGGCCTTGGCGCCACCGGCGGCCACGACGATCGCGGGCGTGCCCTCGACGATCTCGCGGAAGGACTCCGTCGAGCCGGAGTACCAGGTCTTGACCACGTCGACGCCCAGCTCGGCGGCGGCCCTGGCGGCGTACAGGATCGCCTCGACGCTGCCCTTCCTGTCCTCCCACAGCTCCCCGCTGGGGTAGGCGTGGCAGACCACGGGCAGTCCGACCGCGCCGGCGCTCTCCACGACGCCCGACAGCAGTTCGAGGTCGCGCGCCTGGTTGGAGGACCCGGCGCTGATGCCCACGGCGACCGCCTCGGCGCCCAGGCGGATCGCGTCGGACACGCTGGCCACGACCGCGTCGTAGTGGGCGTGGAAGTCCACGGAGAACGTCGACGCCTTCAGGATCCACGGGACGCGCGTGGGATTGTGGGCGATCACGTGTCCGGCGATGCCCTTGAACATCGTCACGGCGTCGGGACCCGCCGCCGCGATGCCGTCGTACGTGGGTGCGATCCCCGCCAGGCGAGGGGCGACACCGCGCGGCACCGCCTGGTCGAGGGCCACGGTGACCGTCCGGCCCGTGGCGCCGAACAGCCGGCGCAGCCGGATCGTCCGGCCCAGAGCGCTGGTCGTGCCCGTCGGGTTGATATCGAGTGTGGCGTAAGCCGTCATGTCAGTCCTTCCAAGGAGATATGCCGACGCGGAGGTCGCGGCCTGAAGCGGCCAGGTCGATGGCCTTGGCCATGTCGTCTATCGGGAACTGGGTGCCGACCAGGTCGTCCACCCTGAGCTCGCCCGCGGAGATCATTTCGGCGATCTTCGTGAAGCCGTCGAGCCGGCACGAGGAGGCGCCCACGACGGACCACTCGTTGTAGTGGATGTCGTTGGCCGGGATCTCCAGCACGCTGCCCTCGCCACCGAACCCCGCGAACATGCTGACCCTGGCACCGGGTGCCAGGCAGGCCAGGTAGGGATGCACGGCGTCGAGCCGTCCCACGGCGGCGATGAGCACGTCGACGCCCGCCCCGCCGGTCCACTCCAGCACGTCGGCCGCGGTGCCCTCGCCGGGGGACAGGGCGAGCTCGGCGCCGGACGCCAGCGCGGCTTCGCGCCGCTCAGGGATCGGATCGACCGCCACGATCCGTGGGACGCCCAGCTCCCTGGCCAGCCGTACGTGCATGAGCCCCAGCGGCCCGCACCCGCTGACCAGCATGGTCTCCGCGCCCGGCGCGCCGGCCAGCAGCTGGCCGTTGTAGGCGCAGGCCAGGGGCTCCACGATGGCGGCCTCCGCGGCGGACACGCCGGGCACGGGCACCAGATTGCCCGCCTCGACCGCCTGCGCGGGCACCCGGACGTACTGGGAGAAACCGCCGGGCAGTTGGTAGCCGAAGGCGACCCGGTTGCGGCAGATGTTGCCGCGGTCCTTGGCGCACGCCACGCAGGCGCCGCACGGCACCAGTGGATAGACCGCCACCTGGTCCCCGATGGACAGCCCGGCCGGCAGGGCACCGGCCACCTCGGCGATCGTCCCGGCGAACTCGTGACCCATCACGGTGGGATACGTGACGTTCCGCTTCTTGGTGCCCTGGTAGATGCGGATGTCGGTGCCGCACACGAGGGAGCTCTCCACGCGGACCAGGACGTCGCCCGGCTCCAGCGCGGGCCGCTCGACCTGGGACACGTCCAGGCGCTCGGGGGCGCGCAACACTGCCTGTTTCATCATGGCCTCTCGCTCGGTGGGGGTCGGTCGTCGCTGTCTGTAGATCAGCGGTCATTGCCTGTCGGTCGGTGGGAGGTCCGTCGTCGGGCAGACCACGATCCGCAGGTCGCCGCCGCTCGCCGCGCGCAGGGCGGCCAGCGCCTCGGGGTCGGCCCCGTCGTCGGTGAGGAGCGTCCAGGGGCGATCGATCGGCGACCAGTAGGAGCTGGCGTCGTCCAGGAGCTTGGCGGAGTCGGCCACCACGACCAGCCGGCGCGTGTGCTGGCTCATCAGCGTCTTCAGCGAGCTCTGCTCGAAGGTGCGCGAGGCGATGCCCCGGGTGGGATGCACGGCGTCGGCGCCCAGGAAGGCGATGTCCGCGTACAGCCCCCTGACCATCTCCTCGGCCCCCGGACCCGTCATGGTCTGGTTGATGCGGCGCAGCCGCCCGCCCATCACCACGACGTCGACGCCCTCCTCCTCCACCAGCGTGTTGACCGCCCCGAGGCCGTTGGTGAAGACGGTGAGCCCGGACTTGCCCAGCAGGTAGCGGGCCAGCCGCTCGGTGGTCGTGCCGGCGTCGAGCAGGACCACCTGGTCGTCCTCGACGTACTCGGCGGCCTGGCGGGCGATCGCGTCCTTCTGCCGTACGTGCTTCATGCGGCGCTGGCGTACGGAGATCTCGGTGGTGCCGCCGCCGAGCACCGCCCCGCCGTACGTCCTGGTGATGCGGCCTTCCTCGCGCAGCTGGGCGAGGTCGCGGCGGACCGTGGCGAGGGAGACGTCGAGCGTCTCGCTCAGCCGTTCCACCTCTACGGTGCCGTCCGTGTGGGCGGCGAGGAGCTCCATGATGCGCTCGCGGCGCGCCCTGCTGGGCAAACGGCTCACCGTGCACCACCTTCTAGATGATTGAATCGGTCATTTTGATGATTGTATCGAGCAGATTTGATTGTCAAGTCTCTGCGCGAACCGCTCATCGATATGAGCGTTTAACTCGGAACGACGCCCTGATTGCGCGTTTGTTTCCAGGTCTTGACAGCGAGGTTGCGTGTAACGAGCATCCTGTTAACCACACCACAGCACGGCAGGCTCTGAGCGAAACGATCAAATTGGTGCCGTGCCGTAATCTCGCGAGGAGGTCAGCATGGTGAAGCACGAGACCGCCGCAGCGCCACGATCACCGGCTCCCGACAGGGGCCGGGCGACCCGTGTGCGGTGGGTGGTGGCGGCCTTCTGCTTCGGCGGACTCGCCATCAACTACGTCGACCGGGCCGCGCTCTCCGTCGCCCTGCCCTTCATGACGCAGGACCTGAGTCTCACCCCGACCGAGCAGGGGCTGATCCTCAGCGCGTTCTCCTGGACGTACGCGGTGATGCAGCTGCCCGCGGGCTGGCTCATCGACCGGTTCGGCGCCCGGATCATGTACGGGGCGTGCGTGCTGTGGTGGTCGGTGTTCACCGGGCTCACCGCGCTGGCCAGCAGCTTCGGCGTGCTGCTGGGCTTCAGGCTCGGCCTCGGCATCGGCGAGAGCGGCGCCTATCCGGCCAGCGCCAAGGCGGTGTCGCTGTGGTTCCCGCCCAGTGAGCGGGGGAGGGCGACCGCCTTCTATGACAGTGGCGCCCGCATCGGGTCCGCGCTGGCGGTGCCGATCATCACGGCGATCATCGCGGGGTTCGGGTGGCATGCGGCGTTCGTGGTGATGGCCGCTCTGGGGGTGCTGTGGACGATCGGGTGGTGGTCGTACTACCGCTCACCGAAGTCCCACCCCAGGCCTAACGCCGCCGAACGCGCCCACATCACCGGCACGTCCGCCGTTGCCTCGACCGGCACGTCTGTCGAGAGCTCGTCCGCTACCTCGCCCGGTGCCTCCGGTGGCGCCCCGACCGGCGAGTCCGTCGGTGCCACGGCCCGTGCTTCGGCCGGTGCCTCCGCCGCGCCGGAGCGGCGTGGGAGCGTGGCGTGGTTGCTGCGGCACCGCGTGGTCTGGGGCATGATCGGCGGCTTCTCCTGCCTGAACTTCGTGGTCACCTTCTTCCTCACCTGGTTCCCGAGCTACCTCGTCCAGGATCGCGGCTTCGACCTGCTCAAGCTGGGCTTCTTCGGCATGATCCCCGGCCTGACGGCCGTGGCGGGCGGCTGGGCGGGCGGGATCGCCGGTGACTGGCTGCTCAAGCGCGGCTGGAGCCTCACCAGGACCAGGAAGACCTGCCTGGTGGCGGGCATGCTGCTGAGCTCCACTGTCGCGGCCGCCGTCCTGGTGGAGAGCGCCGCGCTGGCACTGGCCCTGCTGAGCATCAGCTACGCCGCGATCGCGTTCGCCATCGTGTCGCTCTGGTGCCTGCCCGCCGACGTCGCGCCCGCGCACCAGGTGGCCACGCTTGGCGGGCTGCAGAACTTCGCGGCCAACATCGCCAGCGCGCTCAGCCCGATCGTCATCGGCGCCCTCGCCCAGGCCACGGGCTCGTTCGTGGTCCCGCTACTGGTGACCGGTGTGGTGGCGGTGCTCGGCGCACTCTGCTTCGGCCTGCTGATCCGCAAGGTGGAGCCGATCGCCGGCTGACCGTCGGGCGAAGAAGAGCGTCGGGCGAAGAAGACCGTCAGGCGGAAGAGAGCGTCAGGCGAAGAAGGAGGAAGGGCCCGCTTCTCGTTTCCGAAGCAGGCCCTTCACATAAAGAGGGGCCCGCTTCTGCGTTAGAAGCGGGCCCTTCGCTAGTTCGCTAGGTTCGCTAGGGGGTTACGGTGATGCGGGTCGTGGCGGGCGGGGCGATCGGGTTGTCGCGGCCCAGCTGGTCGACGAAGGCGTCGATGTCCAGCGGCCCGCTCCAGAGGTCCGTACCGTCCTTGAAGCCCAGGAAGGCGTCACCGCCGCCGACCAGGAAGTTGTTCGCCGCGACCCGGATCGTCTGCGCGTCCGTCACCGCGACACCGTCGATCTTCATGTTCGACACCTTGGACCCCCACGCCGCGCCGCTGCTGTAGGTGTAGGTGAAGTTCGCCGACGGCTGGAGGATCTTGGTGAACGGCTGGGCGTTCGGCCCGCCGGTGAACTGCTGCTCCAGGACCGTCTTGAGCTGCGCGCCGGTCAGCGTCACGACCTGCATCAGGTTGTTGAACGGCTGCACGGTGAACGCCTCGCCATAGGTGACCACGCCGTCGCCCTCGCCCGCCGCGGAGCCGGCGAAGGTGAGCGAGGCCCGAACGCCACCCGGGTTCATCAGGGCGATCTGCGCGTTGCCGCCCGTCTTGGTGGCGGCCAGCTGGCCGTCGGCGATGAGGTCGCCGAGCGGGGACTCGCCGCTGGGGGCCGCGGTGTTGGTGATGTCCGCGGTGATCCGGCCGACGGGCTTATTGGCGACCGGGGCGACCCGGTCCTTCCAGGTCTGCACGAAGGCGGAAATTTCGGGATCCGGGGTGACCGTACGAGTCACGACCTGGTTGTCCGCCACCACCGAGGCGCGGTCGATGTCCCGCGTCTTGACGTTCACGTTGAGATCGACCTTCGTGATGACGCGGCCGAACGAGCCACCCTGCGAGTACAGGCGGTCCTGACCGGCGGGGTCCTTGACCTTGCACAGGTACGCCTGGTGCGAGTGGCCGCTGAGGATCACGTCGATCTCGGGGTCGACCTGCGTGGCGATGCGGTTGCCCGCGCCCGGGACGGCGCTGCAGGCGTCCGGCGACTGGCCCGCGGTCACCTGGTCACCCTCGTGCACGAGTACGACCTGGGCCTTGACACCCACCAGCTTGAGCAGCTTGGACGCCAGGTTCGCGGCCTTGACCTCATCCACGAACTTGAGGTTCTTGATGCCCTCGGCGGTGACGATGTTCGGGGTGGTCTGGGTGACCAGGCCGATGAAGCCGATCGGCACGCCGTTCATCCACTTGACGCTGACCGGCGGCAGGGCGGGCACGCCCCAGTCGCTCATCAGCTTCTTGACCTGGCTCTGCGGCGCGCCCAGCGCCGCGAGCGCGTCGGTCTTCTCGTTCGGGTTCTTGAACAGCACGTTGGCGCCGACGTAGTCGTACTGGGCGCCCTTCCACGTGCCGGCGGGCGAGCACCCGTCCACCGGGTGGCAGCCGCCCTTCATGATCCGGCGCAGCTCCGTGTATCCCTCGTCGAACTCGTGGTTGCCGACCGCGGCCACCTTGAGCCCGATCTTGCCCATGAACTCGACGGACGGCTCGTCGTGATAGGCCGCCGAGATCAGCGGGCTCGCGCCGATCAGGTCGCCCTGGGCCACCGCGATCGTGTTCTTGTCGCTGAGGGCCTTCATGTGCGTGGCGACGTACGCGGCGCCGCCCGCCTCGACGGTGGCGCCGTTCTCGTCGACCATCCGGCCGGAGGATCCGGTCGGGGGTTCGAGGTTGCCGTGGAAGTCGTTGAGCGCGAGCAGCCGTACCGGAACGGTCTTGGGTGCCTTGCTCGCGTTCGCGGGGGCGGTCGCCGCGGCGAACCCGCCCGCGGCGACGGCTCCGGCCAGCACAAGCCGGAGGAGGGAACGTGGGGTCATGGCCTAAGACGTTACGGCCGGAACCTATGCAGCCAATGTCGCAAAGGTAACGATTCATCGGCCCGCCACATGGCGTTATTTGCCAGCAGTACCCCTAGAGTTCGGACTGTGACAGCGCACGTGGAGATCAGACAACGACTTGATGACCGCGAAATCACTCAGGTGCTCGGCGTGGTGGACGCGGCGACGGAGGCCGACGGCGTCCGCCCGCTCAACGAGCATGTCATGCTCCACCTGCGCTATGGCGGTGATCCGCAGGCCCGTTCCCTGCTCTTGTACGACGACGATGAGGCCTTGGTGGGCTATGCCCACATAGATCCCACCGATGAGGTCGAGGGTCCCAGCGGCGAACTGGCCATCCACCCCGCCCGCCGCCGGAAGGGGCACGGTACGCGGCTGCTGCGGGCCGTACTCGAGGTATCGGGTGGCAGCCTGCGCCTGTGGGCGCACGGCGATCATGAGGGCGCGGGCGTCCTGGCGGCGTCGGCGGGGTTCGAGCGCGTGCGCTCGCTCTGGCAGATGCGCCGGTCCCTGTCCACGCCGCTACCCGCTTTCGAGATGCCTGAGGGGGTACGGCTGCGCACCTTCGTACCAGGTCAGGACGAGGAGGCGTGGCTCAAGGTCAACGCCGCGGCCTTCGCCCACCACCCCGAACAGGGCGCCTGGACCGCGAGCGACCTGCGCCAGCGCGAGCAGGAGCCCTGGTTCGACCCGGAGGGCTTCTTCCTGGCCTTCCGTGATGAGCGGCTGGCCGGCTTCCACTGGACCAAGATCCACGGCTCGTCCGAGCACGGCCACGAACCGATCGGCGAGGTGTACGTCGTCGGCGTCGACCCCTCCCAGCAGGGCACCGGGCTGGGCAAGGCGCTCACGCTGGCGGGTCTGGACCATCTACGCGCGCGTGGCCTCGCCCAGGCGATGCTCTACGTGGACGAGGCCAACACGGCGGCGATCCGCCTGTACGAGTCCCTGGGCTTCGACCGCTGGGACGTCGACGTGATGTACGCCGTTATTCCACCACCCAGTGCAGGGCAAAGTAGGACACCGCTGCCACCAGAGCCGCAGCCGGAATCGTAAGGATCCAGCCGGTCACGATGTTGCCCGCGACGCCCCAGCGCACGGCCGAGAGCCGCTTGGTGGCGCCGACGCCCATGATCGCCGAGGTGATCGTGTGCGTGGTGGAGATGGGCGCCCCGAACCCGATCGCCGCCGTGTACAGAACCACTGCCGCCGCGGACTCGGCGGCGAAGCCCTGTGGCGGGTCGAGCGCGATGATCCGGCGGCCCAGCGTACGCATGATGCGCCAGCCGCCGGAGTACGTGCCGAGCGAGATCGCCCCCGCCGACGCGAGGATGACCCACTGCGGGATCTCCGACCCCGGGCTGATGTAGCCGCCGACGACGAGGGACAGGAAGATGACGCCCATCGTCTTCTGCGCGTCCTGCAGGCCGTGGCCGAGCGCCATCGCCGCGGCCGAGACGGTCTGCGCGTAGCGGAAGCCGCGGTTGGTCTTGCCGGGCTGGCTGTTGCGGAAGATCCAATATATTGCGATCATGATCGCGCCGGCCAGCGTGAACCCGAGCAGCGGCGAGAGCACCATCGGGACCACCACCTTTTCCAGCACGCCGTCCCAGTGGACGGCGCTGGCCGACGCGAGGGCCGCGCCGACCAGGCCGCCGATGAGGGCGTGGCTGGAGGAGGAGGGCAGGCCGAAGTACCAGGTGATCAGGTTCCAGCAGATGGCGCCGATGAGCGCCGAAGCCACGATGACCAGGCCATGCGAGCCGTCCGGCGCGTCGATGATGCCCTTGCCGACGGTCGCGGCGACCTGGGTGCCCAGGTGGGCACCGATGAAGTTCATCGCGGCGGCCATGAACAACGCGGCCCTGGGAGTGAGCGCGCGAGTCGAGACCGAGGTCGCGATGGCGTTCGCCGCGTCGTGGAACCCGTTGGTGTAGTCAAAGGCCAGTGCGATGACGACCACGCCGATGACGAGGGCGAGCGAAAGGTCCACAGAGGTTAGCTTTCCTTGACCGCGATCGACTCGACCGTGTTGGCGACGTGCTCGAAGGCGTCGGCCGCCTCCTCAAGGGCGTCGACGACCTCCTTCATCTTCATGACCGTCAACGCGTCGTACTCACCGCTGAACAGCTTGGCCAGCAGCCTTCTGTAGACCTGGTCACCCTGGTTCTCCAGCCGGTTGACCTCGATCCAGTACTCGTTGAGGTTCTTCATCGACCGCAGGCGCGGCATGGCCTCGGCGGTCAGCTCGGCGGCCCGCTCCAGCACCTCCACCTGGCGGACGACGTCCTTGGGGAGGTGGTCGATCTGGTAGAGCACGATGAGGTCGGATGCCGCCTCCATGGCGTCCATCACGTCATCGAGGTTCGAGGCGAGGCGGTAGATGTCCTCACGGTCGAACGGAGTGATGAAGCTCTCATTGAGGCGGTTCATGATCGCATGGGTGCGTTCGTCCCCGGCGTGCTCGCAGGCGCGCATCTTTTCGGCCAGGGTTTCCCTGTCCGATCCCTCACTAATGATCTCGACCAATAGACGGGATGCCGTGACCAGGTTGTTCGCGGAGTCGGCGAACAGGTCGTAGTAGCTGTCCTCACGTGGCGTGAGACGCAGGCGCACGTCGTTCTCCAGATGTGCGGGGATGGTCCGTGGTAGAGAGTACGGGTTACCAGGAGAAATGCGAACTTCATGTCCCCTTCTCCTACTGGCTACCCTTCGTATGGTGTGCGACACCGGGCCGGTTGGTAGTTTGGTTGCCCTTTTTCCACGGCGGGGTGGGGGAGACTTGGCCGTGGGTTTCGGTCACCGCTTGTCCAGTCCATCTTGGTGACATTTCCGGACCACCGCTAGTCCGGTCGTGGGTCGTTGGGGCGTGTCTTCGGACGTCTTGCGGCCTCGGACGTCTTGTGTCTACTGGCAGGCACATCGCCGCTGCTCATGGGTTGGACGCTGGAGACGCGCTGCTCTCCGCAAGCCGCCCGCCAGTTTCCAGAGGCGCCCCCGTCAGCTAGCCGAGGCCCGCCAGTACTCCGGGGGACGCCCGCCGACCACCTGAGACACGCCCGCCAGTTTTCCGAGGGCCCACCCGCCCGAGAGGGTCATCTGAGGGATCACCCGCCCAAGGGAGGCCAGGTGGTCCGTCCAGGAGACGCCCGCCAACTACCCCGAGGCCACTGCCAGCTACCCCGAGGCGCCCGCCAAGCTAGCCGAGGGGCCCTTGTCAGTTTGCCTGGGGGCCGCCCGCCAGTACTGCGGGGGACGCCCGCACCCCAGGCAAGCCCCAAACAGCACAGAACAGCTCGCCCTCAAACACCCCAGAGCATCCGACCTTCGTCAGAGACCTTCATCGGATCATCATCAGATCTTCGTCCGATGGAAGTTCCGGAACGACCGGGAGGGCGTCGGCCCGCGCTGCCCCTGGTACCGCGACCCGTACTTCGACGACCCGTACGGATGCTCAGCCGGCGAACTCAACCGAAACACACACAGCTGCCCGATCTTCATCCCCGGCCACAGCTTGATCGGCAACGTGGCCACATTGGACAGCTCCAACGTGACATGCCCACTGAACCCCGGATCGATGAACCCGGCAGTCGAGTGAGTCAACAGCCCGAGCCGCCCCAGCGAACTCTTCCCCTCCAGCCGCGACGCCAGGTGATCAGGCAGGCTGATCACCTCGTACGACGAGGCCAGCACGAACTCCCCCGGATGCAGAATGAACGGATCATCCCCTTCAGGCTCCACCATCCGCGTCAGATCCGGCTGCTCCACGGACGGATCGATATGCGGATACCGATGATTCTCAAACACCCGGAAGAACCGATCGAGCCGGACGTCGATACTGGACGGTTGAATCATGTCCCGATCGAACGGATCGAGGGCAAGCCGTCCCGAGTCGATCTCGGCCATGATGTCGCGGTCAGATAGCAGCACGCAGAGCAACCTACCGCGTGCCGGTGGGAAACTCGGGGGGCACGGCTGGCTGATGTGGGCCGAGTTTCCGCTAGAGTGGTGGTCGCGGCTACGGCCGATGCGGGTGTAGTTCAATGGCAGAACATCAGCTTCCCAAGCTGACAGCGCGGGTTCGATTCCCGTCACCCGCTCTCATAGCGAAAGCCCAGGTAGACCGATGGACTCGGTGCCTGGGCTTTGATCTTGTCTAGGGTTGTTGATCTCCGCGTGCCATTAACGTGCCATTAGGTCTGCGATCAGCCGACCGGGACGAGCACGCCAGGCGGGTCATCCTCGTTGTCTTCGCGTGCCCGTTCATGCCTGATCAAGTGCTTGTCGATCGCTTCCGTGATCATCTTGTCGGCACCTCTGACGGCGTGCTGGTAGATCATCGCGGCCCTGACGTTGTCGTGACCCATCCTGGCCATCAGGTCCTTGAGCCCAGCCCCGGACTCTGCGGCGATCATGTTCCCGGTGTGGCGGAGATCATGAAAGTGCAGACCAGGAAGGCCGAGCGCGCGTACGGCCTCCGTCCAGCCGGACAGCTTGTTGAAGCCGCTCCGCCGCATAGGACCGCCCTTGATGCCCGCGAACACGAGAGCGCCGTGTTCTGGCTGGACGAAGATCTGCAGGTGCTCCCGAAGCGCCGGGATGATCGCCTGCGGGATGCCGACCACGCGCCGGCCAGCCTTGGACTTCGGCGGCCCGAGCACCAACTCACCGGTGGAGCGCTCGACATAGGCCGCCTTGACCCGCACCGTTCCGGCGTCGAGGTCGATGTCACTGCGGGTCAGCGCGGTGATCTCGCCCCATCGCAGGCTCGCGAAGGTGGCCAGCAGGACGAAGGCCCGGAAGCGCCGGTTGTGGGTGCCATCGGCCTGCCCTTTGTCGAGCATCTTCCAAAGAGCCTGCTCGGCCGCTGCTCGTGTGGCGAAGACCTCGGGATGAGTTCGCATCTCACCATGTCGCTGGAGCCGGAGCCGGTACGCCTTACCGGACTTCCGGATGTTGCCGATAGGGCGACGCCCGATCGCATCGGCCAGGGCGAAGACCTGAGACACGGTGAGGACGGGCCGTTCCTCCGCCTTCTCGTCACCGCCCCCGCGGATCCTGCACGGGTTGCGCGAGATGAGCCGGTCGTCTTCGGCCGCGGTCATCAGGACGGCGCGCAGCAGCCGGTAAGCCTTGGCCGCCATGCTGACCGAGACACCCTTGCTCAGAAGATCAGCACGCCACTGCCGAATCATCGCCGTCGAGAGCTTCCCAATCGGAACCGCGCCGAGATACGGCGTGATGTGCTTCTTGAGCAGCCACCGATAGAGGTCCACGGTCCTTGGCCGGAGGCCGGGGCGCTGGTCGATCCAGATTGCCGAATACTCAGCGAGCTTGATCTTGCTCCGCTCCGGATCCGTCCACTCACCGGAGAGGATCTGCCCCTCGATCAGGGTGAGCGCCCTATCCGCGTCGCCCTTGCGCTCGTAGGTGTCTTCTCCGGTCCTGATGCGCCCGTCCGGACCGGGGTAACGGATCTGGAACCGGCCGGAGGGCAGCTTCCGGATGTTGCCGAAACGGCGATGGTTGTCCTTGTTCGCCATCAGGCGGCCCTCCCGGTTGCGTCGAAGGTCGTCATGGGCGCGACGGTGCCCGCGACGACGAAGGCGATCAGTGCTGATTCACGGATGCGGACATGCCGCCCGACCTTGACGAACTCGATGCGACGTTCGGCGATGAGTCGGCGTACGAAGCGAACTGAGGTGTGCAGCAGTCTGGCCGCCTCTGGCACGGTGAACAGTTGGTCCAAGGTCGCCTCCTTCAGGCCGCTGGTTGAGTTGCCGAAAGATTCTGTTCTTCGAGTCGTTGCAGGTGAGCACGCCAGCGTTGGCGCTCTGCGACGGATCGGAGCAGCCGGACGCCGATCGGGGCGAGATCGGGGTCACCGGCCTTGATGGGACGCCAGACGTACCGATGCGGGTCGGGTGTCTCGTCCGGTTGTCCGAGAGCCTCAAGCACCCAAGTGCGGCGATCCTGCTTGTGTTCTGCCAGCGTCTTGTTCGACCACTTCCGGCTGACCAGGACGCGACGGCCCGCGTAGCCGAGGTGTTCCGGCTTGTGTGCCTTGGACCGGCAGTGGCCGGGCACCATCCCGGCTTTGGCGGTCTTGGGCTGCACGCCGTACCGCAGCCAGTTAGGGCAGGTGGGCGAGCACGGCTCGTAGCGCAGGGCATCGACGAAGCGGGCTGCGTGCTGCCGCTGTGCCTGTCCATCCAAGGTCTCGCCGAGGCTCTTGGTGAGGTACTTGGACAGGTACCGGATGCACTGGTCAGCGTCCGGCGACCCGGCGAGCAGGCCCTTGACGTCCACTTGATCGCCGAAGCGGATCACGTGCATGGGCTCGTCGCCGAGCTGGTCGAGAGCTTCGTCCCAGGTGGGCAGGACCTCGCCCGTGTCAGGGTCGAGGTAGCCGATGCCGTCGTTCCAGACGGGTAGGTGCTCGCCCTCGAAGCATGCTTCGTCGGCCTGGGGCCACCAGACCTGGTGATAAGTGGCCGCCGCTATCTGCTTGATTTCAGCGCGTGGGAGGGTGCCCCGGATGGCCATGTGCAGGTGCGGCGCGAGCCGCTTCTGAGGCTCCACAGTGGCGAAGTACTGCACGTCATAGCCCGCCACCCGGCGAAGATTCTGCACGAACCGGTCCACGAGCTTGGAGAAGTGCAGCGCATCGCGGGCCGCCCGCACGTAGTCGTAGCCGTCAGGATCGACGGGCGCGCCGTTCATGACCTTGCCGTAGCTGGGCAGGGTGAGCGTGACGAACAGTGAGGGCCGGTAGATCTTGCCGTCCGCAGCCTCGAAGGTCCGCCCCAGCGTGGTGCTGGCCATCTTCTGCTTGGGCAGGTCCGGTGCGTCCTGACGGCGCTTGGTCGAGCGGACCCGCTTGGAGGCCGTACGACCCAGTACGTTCCCCCGCATCCCAGCCTCGTTGATCTCGATGTCGAGCCCGGTGAGCACGGCGTCCAAGTCGGTGGTGTCGCCGCCGGCCTTTTCTTCGCTGTCCCGCTTCGCCTGCATGTCAGCCCGGAACTCGACGAGCCAGCGCTGTCCGTCGGTCGGCTCGTCGGGCGTGATGATGGGCTCCTCGTCGAGGTGCCAGCCCTCACGGCACTGGGCCATGCGGAGTTGCCGGTTGCGCTTCGAGCAGGGAGGGCACTTGCTCTCCAGCGGTGAGCCGCACGGGACATCGACGACCTCTGTCTTGCCGGTGGTCACGTCGAGCCGCTTGAGTGCGATGGGACGGATGCAGACGCCGTGCAGCTTGGCGATCTCCTCGGCCACATCGCGGGCGAGCGGTTGAGCCATGCGGACAGCGCGTGGAGTCTTGCGGTCGGTCAACGGACCTCCTCTCCGATCTCGGGGAAGATGAGCGCGGCCTGTCCGCACTCGCGGCACTCGACCAGGCCCCGCAGCAGGTCGAGCCGCAGGACATTGAGCGCGCCGCAAACAGCGCACCGCAGGCCATCGAGGAAGTGAGCGAGCGTCATTCGACCTCACCGACCATCGCGCGGATGTCCTCGTCGGAGACGTACGCCGCCCGGACGCGAATCGGATCGGGACTGGTCTCCAGCCGGACGTAGCCGACGCCAGCGCCCCTCTCAGGACGAGGAGAGATCAGGTCGGCCAGCGCGCCGCGATCTCTCGCCCCGTCGCCGAGAACCATGTCCACCTGCTCCGACTCGTCGAGCCGAAGGGCGATCTTGTCCGGGAAGAGGTTGCGGATGTTCATGACCTCCTTGCGCGGGTCCTGAAGAGCCGCCAGGACGCCGAAGCCGACCGCGCCCCTGGGTGGTCAGCGTGGCCAGGGCAGCGGAGATACGCTGCCTCAGCTGCTTGTCGGACTGGTACGCGGTCAGGAACGCCACCTCGTCGACCACGACCAGAACGAATGGATGGTCGAGGGTCGGCATGTGCGAGCGTTGCGCCCCGGCGAAACGAGCCGCGCGCTTCTGCATGACGCTCACGGCCTCGTCGAGCAGGTCAGCACAGTCAGCGGGATCGGCCGCGTACCGACCGCCGAAGAGCGCCTTGCCGTACGACAGCTCCATCAGCTTCGGATCGAGTGCCCAGACCTCCACCAGGCCCGCCCGCATGGCAGGCAGGAGCCCACGCACAGCTGACCAGATGATCGACCCTTTACCCGCCCCGGTGGCACCTGCGACCAGGACGTGAGTCCCGTGCACCCGGAGCAGCCAAGCAGAGCCGTCCTCCTGCTTGCCGACCTCGACCGGTCCCACGGTCGGCATATCGGAAACAGGAAGTGCTGGTATCGGTGTGGCCAGCGGATCACGGCGTGGGAAGGTCAGCACGAGGCGACCGGCCTTGGCCACCGAGACCCGGCATGACTCCGAGCCGAAGCCATGGGAAAGGTTCTCGATCTTGTCGGTCCACTCCTTGACCGCCTGGCCGTCGAGCATGCGAACGGTAACCCGATCGGCCCACGAGTCGCAGGTGACCTTGACCAGCCGTGGAACGTACTCCCGCCCGCGAATGCGCCGTGCCAGACCGGAGACGGTCATGACCGGCTGCCAGTGTCGCCGGTAGATCCAGAACCAGCGTGCGAACGCCATCAGCCGCCAGCCGACCCACCGCGCGAACGTGGGCCTGTCGAGGACCGCCCAGGCGAGCAGCCCGGCGAGGACCGGAGTGATGAGCAGCAGCGCGACGCGCCAGCCGTACGCGAAACAGAGCGCGCCGGGAACTGCGGCCACGGCCAGTGCGATCGGATGCCGCCAGATGAGGCGAACCAGAGCGGCGACGAACCGCGCGGTGAAGATGATCAGAGTGATGATCGCCGGGGTCTGGACCACGGCCGGTTTGAAGACCACCGCCGTGTCAGGGGTGGTGGAGACGATGCGGTGCGGCTCGTCGCCGGGCAACCTCTTGAACATTAGGGTGAAGTCCTTCCAAGCATGTGGTGTGTGCGGAAGACCGAGGGGCCGCCGGAAGTTGCCGCTTCCTGCGGCCCCGCTGAACATCAGGCCGCCTCGTCAGCGGTGGCCTTGGCTGTCTGCTCGGAGTGCAGTCGCTCGCAGTCGCCCAGGTATCGAGCGGCGGCGTTGAAGATCTCGCGAGCGACGGTGAGGTCCTGGTCTGTCACCGGGCCTGCGGTCGAGACGGTCACCGAGCCGTCCGAGGTGTCCAGGTCGAAGCAGGGGTTGCCCGTCTCGCCCAGCCAGGCACGAGCCCGCAGGTCCACCGAGTTGAAATAGACGCTGACTCGCGAGGGCTCGCCCCGACGCATGGACATCGTGATGTAGGTGTACGGCTTGAGAGTCATCGGCCCGCCACCCCCAGTCCGTTCGGCAGGCCGTGGAACATGCGCTCCACCGCGCCGGCGAACATTGCGGCCTCGCGCGCCAGACTCCGAGCGAACTCGACGTCGTCGAGGGTGACGTGATCGTTGGCTGAGGTGGTGATGAGCACCTGCGTGCCGAAGAAGACCAGCCCCAGGACGGGCGATCGCAGTGGATAGGGATGGTTGCGTACGTCGGCGCCCTGACCGGCCTTGAGATTGATCGTGCTGGCTGGGAAAGCCTTGCGCCGCCCCATCACGCCGCGTCCTTGGTCGCGGTCGTCTTGGCAGCGGGACGAGGAGCCCGCATCTCGCGAACCTTGATGGAGTACGCCAGCCGTCCGGCCTGGTTGACGTACGGCGTGACCGCCATGTGGTCGAAGTCCACCGGCGTGAACGGCAGCCCCGGCACGGGAGCCGGAGGAACCGGCTGCACCGGGCTGAGGATCTTCACGGCCACCGTCTTCTGAGCGGCCTTGAGCGACGGGTCCGCGTCCATGACGGTGACCTGCCAGACGAGCTCGCCCGTCTGCTTGTCGCGAGCCTGGACGAAGCGCCCGTTGGTCGAGGCGTCGAAATCCTTGACGGGCTCGACCTCGCCAACGATGTAGCAGCCGTGCGGGAAGACCATGTCGAACGTAACGGGGATGGGACCTTGCAGTGCCATGAGGCTTGCTCCTAGCTAGTCGTCTTGTCGCTAACTCGTCTTGTCGAGTTGTCATGAAGGTACCCCGCTTTCGAGCACTCGACAACACGAGTTGGCGACATTTTTCTTGGAGTCAGGTGGTGCACGAGAAGATTGAGGAGAATTGCGCCGAATCGTCCTACGCGAAGGGAGCGCGATGGCTCGGCAGATGTCCGCGCAGGAAGCGGTGCTCAGCCTAATGTCCTTGGCTTATCTCGAAATTCGGCATATGGCGCGCATGCGACAGCCTCGACGATTGCCGGACGGCGAAATTCCCGCCGACTTCGTTGAGCAAATCGGGCTAATTGCGGATCTATGCCATAATCTACCTGGCGATTTCCAGCCTCGTGGAAGAAGGGCGCGCGAGAAGCGAGCGGTCGCGAGCTTGAAGTTCTTCCTACGCAGACCGGAGGGCCACCACAGCCGTTGGGTCCAAGAGCAGTTATCGGACCTGGGATACGACTACTCGCACCTGCTTGACGATTAGAGCGAGTACGCGTCCTCCAACTCATGAAGGTCGCCGGGAAGCACCAGATCAACAACGAGTACAGGGCGTCCGCCACCGTTGAAAACACTCGCCAACACCCCGAGGACGGGCGTGGTCTTGCGTATTTCGAGAAGCTTGGCCTCGTCGCTCAAAGGGTGTCGAGCGCTCAGCCGTTCGACGACGTGCTGCAACTTGAGACCCTTCGCAGTCTGCAGATGCTGCCTGATGCCGACCGACAGCTGTCCCGTCTCACCGAGTTGCGTTCCGTCGGCCTGATGAGCCGGACACCAGAGGGTGACCAGGTCTATTGGCCGCTCAGCATCGCGGAACAGGATCCGCCGGCGAATCACGGGGGATCCTTTGGGCACGTCGAGCAGCTTCGCCACGGTCGCATCGGCGGCGAAAGGTCCTGCGTCGATGACGGAACAGTTCTCGTCGGCCTCGGCCCGATCCAAGACAGCGCGTCCAGGGCGGGTGCTCTCTTCCGGCGATACAGGTGGAGTGGCCTTCACGAAGGAGCCCTTGCCGTGCTCCCTCTCGATGACGCCACGGAGCTGGAGCACTTGGAGCGCCCGTACGACGGTTGGACGGCTTACCCGGAAGTCGCGAACAAGCTGCGTCTCGGATGGCAGCAGCGAACCGGGAGGATAGGTCCCGTCCGCGATCTTCTGCCTGATCGCCTGCACGATCTGGGCGTACTTCGGCGGCGCGAACTCTTCAGACGACATGACGACCATCCAACAACTCGACTTGTCGTTAAGCCTAGTTCGAGTTGGACGGCTTGTCTTCCCCTCGGACGAGGAACGTTCGGCATGGTGGGGGACTATCTGACTGCGCAACAGACGTCCCCCACCAACCGAGACGCGACGGTCACGGGCACTCGGTATTGCCCACCGTCACGCCTGCCTTATCGAGCCCCGCCGTCGAGCAGAGCCAGCCAGACACGTTGTGCCTCGCTGAACCGCCATCGGTAGGTCTCACGGCTTTGCACGGATCCGCGGCTCCGCTGAGTTCTGCGGATGTAGGCCTGACCGGCTGCGTGGCAGAGCTCGTACACCGTGTCCACGCAGTCGCAGGTCCAGGCGGCCACGCGGACCCGGTCCTCCGCCTTGAAGGGCTCTCGCCAGACCAGGCGCATGTGATCCGGACGGGGAGGGGCGACATGGAAGCTGAGGCAGTGGGCAATCAGGCTCACGACAGCGCCCCTGCCTTTCCGGTCCCGTTGCATCGCCAGCAGTCGTCTCGGTGTCGCTCACCGGAAGAGGCGTCAGCAGGGTTCTCGGCCGCCACCAGGACGCGGCGCAGGCTCACGTACTTCCAGCCCCGCCCCGAGCAGGAAACACATCGCGCAGTCATGTGACGAGGATTGCCCGAGGCTCTGTCACGTCTCGATCGCTCCCAAGTACCGTCTGTGATCGGCTCGTTTCTGTTCGTCTCTTCTTTGTCTCGTCCTCGCTCGTCTCTGTCGCTAACCTGGGCCCATATGGCACCCCAGCCCGAGGCGCGGATCATGACTGACCAGCCGATCCTGTTGAAGACGCTCCTGACGCAACGCCACTGGCAGACATACAGCACGTTCTGTAAGGAGTACGACAAGGCGGCCAAGAAGGTGGACCCCTCGTTGCAGGGCGGTTGGCCGAGTCGTGCGCAGCTCCACCGTTGGCTGACCGGCGAACTCAAGGGCTTGCCGTACTCCGGCCACTGCCGTGTCCTGGAGGCGATGTTCCCCGGCAGGTCGGCCCACGAATTGTTCTCCACGAACACCGTCGAAGTGCCCACGCCAAGGGCAACGCCGGAGCCAGCCAGAAGCGCCGGCCCCGACGCCGAGCTCGGCGCCATGCCGCAGATGGCCGATGTGACCGCTGTCTTCAGCAGCCGCTCTGCTTTCTCCTCCGCCTATCCCGCCTCGACACTGTTCGACAGCGCGAAGGAGATCAATGCGGCGGGTCTGTCGCTCAACGTGCTTTGCCAGGGTTATCCCGATCACCAGCTCAGGCGCCTGCTGGACTCCGGCACCCGGATCCGGTGCCTCTTCCTCGACCCGAAGGGGCAGGCGATACGCGCACGCGAGGCGGAAGAGCGCTACACCGACAGCACGTTGACGACCCTTACGGCGCTCAACATCACCATGCTGACCAGGCTCCGCGACCGGCTCGACACCGCGTCAGCTCAGCGCCTCGAACTGCACGTCTACGACGAGACGATCCGGTTCAACCTCCTGATCGTGGATCGGGCGCTCTGCGTGGTGCAGCCGTACCTGCCGCAGGCCCGCGGAGTCGACTCACCTACCTTGGTGATTAGAGATAACACCGCTGCTGACGGCCTGTTTCCTGTCTTCGATCAGGTGTTCACCGAGATGTGGGAGCGGAGCATACCCGTATGACCATCGACGCCCGGTCCCTCCTCCCCATCGCTGAACAGGCTGTGTCGATGGCCAGCGAGATCATCCGGACCAAGGCTCCCGGTGTCGTCACTGCTAAGGGCGACCGGGACATGGCTACGGAGGTGGATTACGCCGTCGAACAGGCTGTACGCGAGTTCCTGTCCCGAGAGACGCCTGAGATCGGATTCCTTGGCGAAGAGGAGGGCGTCGGCCGCATTGGTGATGGTCTGATGTGGGCGCTCGACCCGGTGGACGGGACGGCCAACTTCCTGCACGGCATCCCACTCTGCGGCGTGTCTCTCGGTCTGGTCGATAAGGACATGCCCACGCTGGGGGTCATCGATCTGCCGCTGCTCGGCATCCGCTACATCGCTGCAGAAGGAGCAGGCGCCCAAGCCAACGGCTCCGACATCCGGGTGAGTGACGCCCGCACCTTGGAGGCCGCCATCGTGGCTCTCGGCGATTATGCGGTGGGGGAGGACGCCCTGGAGCGTAACCGGCCTCGCTTCGCTCTGACTCACGAGCTGGCCGCGCGGGTTCAGCGCGTTCGGATGTTCGGCTCAGCAGCGATCGACCTGGCGTGGGTTGCAGACGGCAAGATCGACGCCAACATCATGCTGAGCAACAATCCGTGGGACACCGCCGCAGGCGTCGTCATCGCCCGCGAAGCCGGAGCCACCGTGGTCGACATCGACGGCAGCCCGCACAGCATGACCGCTCACGCGACCATCGCCGCAAGCCCCAAGCTGGTTGCTGATCTCGTCGAACTCATCGCTGAGGCGCGCAAGGCTGCGAGATACAGCCAACGCACTGCCGAATAGCTCTTGTAGGTATCAAGCGGCGGCGCTCCGCGCCACCGTCGCGGCCCTGCGCTCGGCCGCACGCTGCGCGTGCGGCCTGGGGGCCGTTCTCGCGCACGGCCGTGCTCGGGCCGCACGAGATCGATCGCCGCCATGTCAGTTCTGCGCTACACGCGAGCAGTTCTGCCAGCGAAGTGGATCACTTGTTCACCGGTTGACAGCGTACGGCGAAAGCGAGCGTTCTTGCGGTATTTCGGCGTCTTCGGCGTGTCGGGTGCGTCAGGACGTACTCGTGTCGGCAGGATTGGTCACCTGAGAGCCTGGCCGCCAGCGAAAGCGAACGGCCCCCCTGCGCGAACAGGGGAGCCGCTCTCATGTCCAGCGCGTCTGTCAACGAGAGGACATCTAATCGTGAGTCTAGTCCGGCGATCTCCAGCGCCAAAGGACAACCCGCCGCGAGAGGAGCCGTCTCGGCTCCCTCTTCGCTGGGCCGTGATCTTCCTCGCTGGCACCGTTGTCGGTGTTTGGCTGGGAAGCACAACTGGCAATGTTGTGGCTGGAGTAGGGACAGCCTTGGTGGTGATCGGGCTTCTCCACACGATCCTTAGCTGAGACCACAGCGCCTCCGGCGGGGGCGCTCCGGCTCCGGGATGATCGGTGCGCGTGCCTGATGGCCGTAAGCGGCTGAGGTGGAAGCCTGATCATCCCGTCCGCCATCGACCCGGGACAAGCCGAGCAGACCAGGGCCACGGGTACCAGATCGTTCGTCCGTGGGGCGCTCCATCTGGCACCCGTGGCCCTGGCCCGCTTCCCCTTCGGGCGGGTCGACGGCACACGGGATGATCAGCCAGGCGAGGTGCGCGCGTCGCGCGGAAACACCAGGTCGCGGGCTGATCGTCGTGCCATTAGCGTGCCATTAAGGGCGGTAACGAGGGGTCAACCACGGTCACTCACGACCGGCCTCAGCCGCAGGTCAACGCCCCTACAAGCCAAGATCCCTGCAATTCCCAAGCTGACAGCGCGGGTTCGATTCCCGTCACCCGCTCCAAGCATGAGGCTGAACTCAGAGAACCACCCTCGATCGGCCTAGCATTGATCTGTGCATAACGCCCAGGTCGACGCCGAAGGCATTTGGTCCTTCCTCGGGACGAGCCTGCGACATCTCGCGCAGTCCGCAGGTGAGCAGCTTGAGTGGATCGGACCGGCGAGCATCGATGAACTGGCGCTCGACTTCGACGCGGTCTATCCCGCCGCATGGCCGTGCCGGGACGCGGGATGGATCTCCGAGGAACTCGACAGCACACTCGGCTATATAGACCGAAAGTTGATGAGCCTCACTGACGACGGTCCTTTAGCATGGACTCAAGAGGCCCTGCGCTCCCACCCTCACTGGGAAGAGATCAGAGGACTCGCTTCCCACGCTCTCGCCCACATGCCAGTGGAGCCGTGGAACAACTCACGTTGATCATGGGAATCATGGACTCTCTCCATCCAAGGCGTGCCCGTTGCGTGCCCGTTCCCCCGGTGGTCAGCGGGGAGTCACGGGAACTCACGGTCACTCGACCGGCATATGCCCAGGTCGGCGTTTCCCCTGCTCAGAGGACATGACCCTGAAAGACTTCCCAAGCTGACAGCGCGGGTTCGATTCCCGTCACCCGCTCCACAGAAAGCTCAGCTGGACCCCTGGTGCTTGCCGGTTGCCTTGATCTTCCTCATCTCTCTTCATGTCGCTGCGGTATCGCGGTCGCTAGCGCAGGTGCGAGCTGGCAGTATCGAGATGGAGGGGAGACAGCATGAACTTCGATCGGATCACTGTCGAGCTCGACAAGCTCGAAGGCAAACCGACCATCCGAGGGCTGCGAATCACCGTGGAGACGGTGGTACGGCTCGTCGCGGCTGGCTGGACCTTCGATGAGATCTTGTCGGATTACCCCGACCTCGAACGCGAGGACATCAAGCAGGGGCTGGAGTACGCGGCGGCCTCCACGAACGTCCACTTCTACCGCCTCCGAGAGCCGGCGTGAACTTCCTGATCGATGAGAACCTCTCACCGCGCGTCGCTGAACTGCTGACGAAGGCCGGTCACGATGCGGTGCACGTGCGCGACCTCCAAGCGACAAGTGCGCCGGACTCCACGATCATGGCCCTTGCCTTGGCGGACAGCCGGGTCATCGTCTCGGCGGATACGGACTTCGGCGCGCTTTTGGCTCAGGCCCGTACGACCAAGCCCTCGGTCATGCTCGTACGGGAGATCCTTGAGCTTCGACCGCCAGAGCTGGTGAATATCATCATTAACCACCTTGATGTCCTCGAATCTCACCTGTTGACGGGTGCGATCGTGGCCTTCGCCCCCGCAGGCATCAGGGTGCGAGCGCTCCCGCTCCGTTAAACAGAGACCACTTGACCGTCGTGCCATTAGCGTGCCATTAAGGGCAGTGACGAGGGGTCAACCACGGTCACTCATGACCGGCCTTAGCCGCAGGTCAACGTCCCTACGAGCCAAGATCCCTGCAATTCCCAAGCTGACAGCGGGTTCGATTCCCGTCACCCGCTCTCAGCGTGATGGTCCAGGCCGGATGCGGAATCCGAGGCCTGATGCTTCTTGATCGCCTCGTGCAGATCTTGGTGGAAGCGCTCCTCCCGAACTAGGCCTCGCACTCGCTTACGAAGCCCAACCTGTCAGTCATCGGACTGGTGACGGCGCTCCCAGATGCCGGCCTTCCTGCCTTTCAGCCAGACGGGTGGCACCCACATGCACGGTTCATCCTCTTCTCCGACGGTGCTTACCGCGCTCCCTGGCTCATCTTGTGGCGAGACGTCAAAGTAACCGTCATAGAAGGGCTCGGCGAAGGTCGCGGCCAATCGACTCCGCGAGCCACGATGCGAAGGTGATGTCCTGAGGAAAGAGCGCATGATCCAAGCAGCACAGGTTGGGATCCCATCCCCACATCGCGCCCTCAGGATCACGGCAATCCAGCAACGACGCGATTGCACATCCCCAGTCCAACAACTGGATCATGCCTGCCTGTCGTCCGTAGGACTCCGTGTGAAACTCCACAGCCGATTCAGTGATGTCCGGGAAGATATCGCTGCTCCAGAAGTCGTAGCCCCGTACACCGATGATGCCACCCCGAGGGCCGAAACCTCCGTTTCCTACCTCCAGATACAACCGCCGTAGCAGCAAAGGGAGCGGGTGCCCAATGGCCTCTTCAGCCTCAGCGACCGCCTCGGACGAGGCCACCGGTAGGACATCAGGCCCAGCGTCGGACCGTATCGCTTCGAAGATCTCATCCTCGGTCATGATCTGCACTCCGCCTGCGGGGATCGCTGGAGGAAGAACCTGAAGTCGTTCACGTCCATAAGGCTGCATGCTGCCAGCTTCGGCCGACAACGCCACAACATGAGGCATCGATCGCGTGCCAGATCCGTGCCAGAACAGGCGGACAGCCGCGGTCTCTCACGGTCACTCACGGGCAAGCAATCCGTGCTGACCTGCATCCCCGTTTCCCCAGCTCAGGACGCCAAGATCAGTAGCCGGTTCCCAAGCTGACAGCGCGGGTTCGATTCCCGTCACCCGCTCCAAGTAAGAAACCCAGGTAGCCAATGGATTCGGTGCCTGGGTTTTGTTGTTGTTCAGGGTTCTTGAGCCCTGTCTTTCGTTAAGCCGGGTGATCACCCTGTTGGAACCAGCAGGCCAGCGGCACGGCTCAGACCTTGATGACGGTAACGCGTGCGCCGCACAGGGTGGTGAGGTCCTCGGGGTCGGACGTGAGGACCGTGACGGGACTGGGGGCAGCGAGGGCGGTGGCGCTGAGCATGGCATCGATGGCGTACTTGTGCCCGTGCAGACCGGCGTCAGACAAGAGAGTGGCGGCGTGGCGGGCGATCGGTTCGGTGACCGGCTCGATGACAAGGCGGGATAGCGTCCACTCCAGGGCCGGCCGGTTGACGCGGGGGTGAACCACCTCGACGAGGGTGGCGGCAGAGGTGATGACGCGAAGGTCGTCGGCACGGGCGAGAGCGAGCCATGCGGTGACCGTACGGTCACGCAGGACGGCCTTGGCCAGTCCCTCGCTGTCGAGGACAAGTGTGCCGCCGGGAGCAGCGGGAGAACGGGTCACGCGGCCGCCCCACCATTGGCCTGTTCCCTGCGGGCCTGGTGGAGTTGGTCGCGCAGTGCCTGGACTTCGTCGTCGGTGATGGGGCCGTGCTCGGCCTCGGCGACCTGGATGAGTTCGTTGAGATTGTCGCGCTCGATCTGGCGGGCGACGGCTGCGGCGACGTAGGCGGACAGGCCGGAAGGGCCGCTCCGGGAACGGGCGGCCTCGGCGATGTCACGCGGCATGGTGATCGAATACTTGCCCGTAGGCTCGCTCATGCCCTTTATCCTACTTCGCATCCTCCCTCAGCGTCGCGACCGCCTTGTTAGCGTCGAGAGGGCCGCTGCCTGGTCCGAGTATCTGCGTCACGCGAGAAACACAGACCGCAAATGATCGCCGGGCCATTAGCGGCCATTAAGAGGGGTGAGGAGGGGTCAGTCATGGTCGCTCAGGACGTGTGGCACGTTCGACACGGAAGACGGTGTTTCCCGCCCTCCACTCGGTGCCTTCATCCCACAGCGCAACGTGGCCAGGATCAACCGTTAAGGTGTCCACGCCACTCACGCGAGCGAACCTACGGCTCCAGACCGAGCGGTAAACGAGTTCCAGGGTTTGGTCGGGAAGCTGCCGGTACTGGCTAGGTTCGTCGGATGAAGGGCCGGTTCATCCCAATCGATCGCGGTGACCTCTTCCCAACTCAACCACGTGACGCCGAAGGCGACTTCCCCCATTGCGCCAATTCCGCTTTGGCGGCCTCCGATGCGTCCTGGGGGAGTCCGCGATCGGTCGCCAGTCGCCTGAGCTGCGTACGCCGAAGAGGCAATCGAAGGCGTCGTAGTCTCTGTGCACTCCCAACATCGACAGAGAGATGGCGGCGCACCAAGCGGAGTCACCTATGTCGAGCCCGCGGGTCCACATGCGGCACTCGACAAACCCGTGGATGCATGGTTCCCATGCCGAGATCTTCTTGCTCGCGCAGCGGTGCTGTCCAACCCCCTATGATCACGAGCTGCTTTCGGGTAGGGCGTTTCGACGTCGGGGTGATGCGTCATGTACGTGCATGCGGTCCGCCAAGGCCGTGCCCGCTGCGTGCCCGTTCGGACGGCGATCAAGGGGGAGTCGCGGGAACTCACGGTTCCTCGACTGAAAACTGCCCAGGTCAGCGTTTCCCCTGGTCAGATGCTGTGATCGTGAAAGACTTCCCAAGCTGACAGCGCGGGTTCGATTCCCGTCACCCGCTCTCATAAGAAAGCCCGAGTGAGGGCTTGTGCGTGGGCTCGCACGGTCGAAGCCCTGAACTAGTTGGCCGCAGATCGGCGCGCCTTTCTCAGGCGACTTTCCAGGTTCGGTCGCCGAGCGTCGCCACGAGATCCAAGTGGCCCCCGAGCGCAGCGATGTACTCCCGTACGACGTCGATGCCGGATACCTCGCCGTGCTCGATCTTGGAGATGCGAGCTTGGCTGACTCCCAAGGTGTCGGCGAGTTCAGCCTGGGTGACACCGGCGGCCTGACGGATCTCGGCGAGCTGGAATCCGCGGACGTACGCTTCGCGGCGTTCGCGCGCGACGGCTTCTCCAGCAGCGCGTTCCGTCTCGTCTCGCGGGTCGAGCGCTGCCGCCTTGGCCTTGACATCTGACCACTTGCTGTACCGAGTGCTCATCGCTCCTCCTGCTCTTCTCGCTTGAGCGTGATCAGATGCTGGGCAAATCGTTCATCAGCCAGTGGTATCGCTTCCCGATACCAGCGGTCCCAGTTGCCGGCTTTGTCCCCGGCCACCAGAAAGATCGCTTCCCTTGCCGGATCGAAGCAGAACAGCATCCGGATCTCACTCGTCCCCGATGAAGGTGGGCGTAGTTCCTTCATGTTGTGGTACTGGCTGCCCTGTACCCGGTCGACCAGAGGACGACGCGCCGTCGGGCCTTCCTCCGCGAGCTGATCGATCGCGTCCTTGATCAGGTCTGCAGTCTCCGGATCGGTTGCGCACAAGGTCAGATACCATGCCTCGACCTCCGGATGAAGACTGACCTCCCAGCTCATACGAACGATTATAACCATCTGGTCATATTCTCCACGTCCACCTTCGATGCACGCCGCCTCTCGCCGAAGATTGCGCCTGGCGAGCCCTGAGTCGTGTCGATTGGTGGATGAGAAAGCTCGCGGGTCCAGAGACTGCCCCACCCGAGGTGCCCGTTGCGTGTCTCCCATCAAGGATGTCCCCGTGGCCCTGGCGCCTCCTCGGGCGGGTCGACGGCAGACGGGGTGATCAGGCGGCCGGCGTGTGCGCGTCGCGCGTGAAACACCAGGTCGCGGGCTGATCGTCGTGCCATTAGCGTGCCATTAAGGGCGGTAACAAGGGGTCAACCACGGTCACTCACGACCGGCCTCAGCCCCAGGTCAACGCCCCTACGAGCCAAGATCCCTGCAATTCCCAAGCTGACAGCGCGGGTTCGATTCCCGTCACCCGCTCTCATAGGAAAGCCCAGGTAGGGGGCTCATGTCGGGGCTGTCGAAGCTCTGAACTACTTGGCCGCAGATCGGCGCGCCCCCTCAAGCGACTTTCCAGGTTCGGCCGCCGAGTGTAGCTACGAGATCCAAGTGCCCCCGATCGCGGCGATGTACTCTCGCACGACGTCGATGCCGGATACCTCGCCGTGTTCAATCTTGGAGACGCGAGCTTGGCTGGCTCCCAGGTGTTGGCGAGTTCAGCCTGGGTGACACCGGCGGCCTGACGGATCTCGGCGAGCTGAAATCTGCGGACGTACACTTCGCGGCACTTTGTTGCCCGTTATGTCCTATGCCACCAGGGCCGCTGCCTTGAGCGCGTGCTCGACAGCCGCTTCGTTGAACGCACGGATCGCCGCAGTCTCCGCCGCCTTCACCCAAGCCAGGCCGAGGATCGAGGGGGGCAACCCCGCGACGGGAACGAAGCGGACGTCCGGGCGCCCGTGGTGAGCCGCCGTCGGAGTGCAGAACAACATGCCGCCCCGGTTGAGCGCCACCTGGGTCAGGCCCTCCTGGCTGGTGGCCACCGTACCGGCCAGGGGAATGGGCCGGCCGGAAGGGGTTACGGACGGTGTCACACGCTCGCGCCATGCGCGCGGAGCCGGGCCGTCCAGGCCGATCAGGGACAGGTCGGCCAGCTCCTCCGCGCCGATACTCGCACGGGCGGCCAACGGGTGGCGCGAGGAGAGGCCGAGCTGGTACGAGACCCGGTTCAGCCCTTCGCTCGTAGCCAGATCGGGCTCGTCCACCGGGAGCAACGTGAACGCGATGTCCACCTGCCCGACCCGCAACTTGCCAAAAGGGTCGGAGAGCGGGATTTCCACCAACTCGACCTCGCACCCCGGGTACTGGCGCTCGAAGGCGCGCACGCTGCCGATGACGACGTCTGTGGGGGTGGCGAAAAAGCCGAGCCTGATCACGCCTGTCACCTCGCGGGCGGCCGCCTTGGCCCGGCTGACCGCGTTCGCGAGGCCGTCGTAGGAGGGGCGCAGATCAGCCAGGAAACGTTCGCCCAGGGGCGTGAGGCGCACGCGCCTGCTGGTCCGGTGGAAGAGCCGGCCGCCGAGCCTGGTTTCCAGCGAGCGCATGAGCTGGCTTACCCGGCCAGGTGACAGGTAGAGGCGCTCGGCCGTACGCGCGAAGTGCAGCTCCTCACTGAGCACGACGAAGCACTCCAGCTCCCTGAATTCCATCCCACCTCCATCTGATCGCTTAGTCCACCTAAACCAAGCCTTGGACTTCCGCCATTGTTCCCGCTGGTGGCCGGCAGAAAGCTGGCATGCATGACCATGACTGATGTTTCTGCCGCCACCCGGGCGCGCTGGCTCGCCGTGTTTTCGGTCGCGGTGGGCACCTTCACCATCGTGACCAGCGAGATGCTGCCCGTTGGCCTCCTGACCTCGATCGCCGCCACCCTCGGCGTCTCCGACGGGACGGCCGGGCTGATGATGTCGGCGCCCGGACTGGTCGCCGCCGTCTCCGCGCCCGTGCTGGCGATCACCACCCGACGGCTCGACCGGCGCGTCACGCTACTGGGGCTGATGGCACTGCTGGCGGTGGCCAATCTCGCGGGCGCGTTCGCGCCGAACTACCCCGTCATGCTGGCCGCCCGGGTGCTGACCGGGGTAAGCATCGGCGGGTTCTGGGCCTTCGCGGCCGGACTCGGCCTGCGACTGGTGCCCGAAGGGTCCGTCGGGCGAGCCACGTCGATCATCTTGGCCGGGGTTTCGGTGGCGTCGGTACTGGGGGTGCCCTTGGCGACGTTCATCTCGTCGTTCGCGGGGTGGCGGACCGCGTTCATCGCCATGGGGGTGCTGGCCCTGGCCCTACTCGCGCTGCTGGCTACCACCCTGCCGCCCCTCCCCGGCGATCCCCGAGCCCGAGCGTCCGAGTCGTTGCCCCACGAGGCCCAGGCTCGCGCGTCGGAGGGGCGGCTCGCGTGGCTCTCCGGCCCGCTAAAGATCGTCCTTGTCCTGACCGTCTTGATCGTGTCCGGCCACTTCGCGGCCTACACGTACGTCCGGCCGTTCCTGGAGCAGGTCTCGCACGCTGGTCCCGCCCTCGTCAGCGCCGCCCTCCTCATGTACGGCGCCGCGGGCGTGGCCGGCAACTTCGCGGCTGGCGCATGGGCGGCCAGGAACCCCAAGCCGGTCCTGGTCACGCTGGCCGTGCTCATGGCACTCTCCACGGCGGCGCTGCCCCTGATCGGCCTGCCCCTGATCGTGCTCGTGGTGTGGGGCCTGGGCTACGGCGGCGTAGGAGTGACCCTGCAGCTCTGGATCATGCGGTCGGGCGGCGGCGAAATGGGCACGGCGCTCTTCGTCGGCGCCTTCAACGTCTCCATCGCGCTCGGCTCATTCGTCGGCGGCCGGGTCGTGGACGGAGTGTCGATATCCGCGGTGATGTGGGTGGGAGCGACGCTCGCCGTGGTCAGCGCGGCCGCCGCTGGCATCTCGGGCAGGGGTAGGACGACCGCTTCATGAAAGGAACGCGCGTGATCGGGGTGCCGCAGCGGGTCGTGCCCGCCGATCAGGTACAGCACGACGATCGCCATGTTGTGGCCGGGTGGGTAGCCAGTCCAGCCGGTGGGCATCCGGCTTCGGAGGGGCGACGTGCGGGCTGACGCAGCGCATGATGATTGCCATTACGCGGCGGGCCTCGAGCACTCAAAGCAAGCGACCTTCGGCGGAGTGACAGCCGCACCCTCGATACGGCGTTCACTGTCGGCGCGGCTCTTACGCAACCACCGCCGGCCCTTCGCGCGGCAGGCCCGGCACCTCTGAGTCCGAGTGAGCATGCCGAGATCTTGGCCCCCGTAGCGTTCGCCAGGCGTGCCCGCTGCGTGCCCGTTCGGACGGCGATCAACGGGGAGTCGTGGGAACTCAGGGTCGCTCGGCCGGCATCGGCCCAGGTCAGCACTTTCCCTGTTCAGCTTCTGCGATCTTGGAGGAGTTCCCAAGCTGACAGCGCGGGTTCGATTCCCGTCACCCGGCCGGAGAGCCATCCGCTTTCTGCAGAAGTTTTCAACGGCGTGTCACCTCTGCCTTCGCTTAAAGTCCCCGTTGTATGTCCACACCGGGAATCAAGATCATTGTTCGGCGCTGGACGGGCGCCGCGGAGGGGAAGACGGGCCAGGACTTGCCACCGTAAGACAAAGCGTCTTACGGTGGCCGCATGGCCGACACCATCACCATCCGCAGCGACCCGGAGACTGAGCACGCCCTGGATATTCTCACCCATGACGGCAGCTCACGCTCGGCGGCTATCCGCCAAGCCGTGCTGGAAGCCGCCCTTCGTAAGGAGCGCGCTGCCGCTATGCGGCGCGCTGTCCTGCGTATGCCGCTCGGCGAACCGGACGGCATCGACATTGCCGCGGAGATCGCCCACAGCCGCGAGGACGAACGCTGATGATCTATCTCGACTCGGCCGCCGTCGTGAAACTCGCCCACGCCGAAGCCGAGTCGCAGGCATTGCGCGACTGGCTTGACGAACGGGCAGAGACCGGATGGACGAGTTCGGTTTTGCTGGAGATCGAGTCATCACGGGCCCTGGCACGCTACGCCCCAGAAGCCGTCACCCGACTTCACCTGGTCCTCGACTTGATCGACCTGGTGGAACTGGACGCCGGCATTCGCATCCTGGCCCAGACCGTGAAACCGGTGACCGTACGGAGCCTGGACGCTATCCACCTGGCAACTGCTCTCCGCATCCGCTCCCGGCTCACTTCATTCGTGACATATGACAAACGACTGGCCGATGCCGTCCAGGCAGCCGGACTGACCGTCGACATGCCTGCCTGAGACGTCTCTTCACCGCCTGGATCTTCTGACAGGGCGCCTGGCCGCGGACACCTGAGACGTCGCGCGAGCAAAGCGGCGCTGACAGCCCGGCTGCTCCGGATCCCACCTCGGACGTGCTCCCTACGACGTATCTCGGGAGCCGCCATCGACCCGGGCCAAGCGGAGCGGAGCCGAGGACGGAGCCGGTGCCAGCCAGAAAGCGCCGGCCTCACGGATGTTCGGTTCAGCCGTGATCGACCTGGCTTGGGTAGCGGCAGGCAAGATCGACGCCAACATCATGCTGAGCAACAATCCGTGGGACACCGCCGCGGGTGTCGTCATCGCTCGTGAGGCCGGGGTCGCCGTGGTCGACATCGATGGCAGCCCGCACAGCATGACCGCCCACGCGACCATCGCCGCAAGCCCGAAGCTCGTAGCGGATCTCGTCGAACTCATCGCTGAGGCACACAAGGCCGCGAGATACAACAAGCGCACGGCCGAATAGTTCTTGTAGGTATCAAGCGGCGCCGCGCCGCCGTACGCCCCGCCCCAGCGTCCTCGTGCCGCGCTGTGGCCTGGGGACCGGTCGCGGTACGGGCGCCGCGCGGGGCATCGCCGTAGCCGCACCATGCCGTACCGAGCCGCCGCGCTGACCATCGTCACGCCGCCGCCAGTGCCACGCGGTCTTGCTCAGCTCGGCCGGTGGATCATTACAGCCGCTTGAGGCTGAGGGGCGTAGACTCCACCAACGCAATCTCATCCGACGAGCAGCACCACAAAAACTTGACCTCTGCGTTCCGCTTGAGCAGATCCACCGTGCAGGCTACGGCCGACACGGTCCGCACCGGAGACGAGCCGACCCACACATCGATGCCCTCGCCATCCCCGCCTTGGGTCCCCGACAAGAAGCCATAATCCAGCGGGTAGATGAAGCTCGACACCTTGGGATGCGGCGTGCCCGCAGGACGATCAATTACAATCTCGGCGTCACCCACGAGGGAGTCAGCCTGCTCCCATAGAGAAAGCCGCGCCCATGCGTCAAAGTCTGGCATGGGCAGACCATAGCCTCCGGCGGGGGCGCTCCGGCTCCGGGATGCTCGCCGCGCGGACCCGGAAACCGCTGAGGTGGAAGCCTGATCATCCCGCCCACCATCGACCCGGGACAAACCGAGGAGACAGGGCCATAGGTACCAGATCGTTCGTCCGGGGGCGCTCCATCTGGTAGCCGTTGCCCTGGCCCGCTTCCCCCTCGGGCGGGTCGACGGCAGCTGGGATGATCAGGCGGGCGGGGAGCGCGCGTTGCGCGAGAAACACCAGGGGACGGGCTGATCACCGGGCCATTACGTAAGAGGGGTGGCGAGGGGGCAATCACGGTCACTCATGACCGACTTTCTGCCCAGCTCAGACTTCCTGTGGGTCCTGATCGATGCAGTTCCTAAGCTGTCAGCGCGGGTTCGATTCCCGTCACCCGCTCTCATCCGTGAAAGCCCCGGTAGGCCGACGGATTCTGTGGTCGTTGATCTCTGCGTGCCATTAAGCGTCCTATGAGTGCGATTATGGCCGCGTGGTTGATGTGACCTTGGATGAGTCCGATGATTCCGGGGCCGTGGTGAAGCTCCAGACCGAAGCCTGGGAGCTTAACATCCGGGCGCCTCTGGCGGATTTGATGCGCCTCCGCGGGATCAAGGAGGCAGATTGGGATGCACGCCGCTCATTTTCAGTCGGGACCTGTGCTGACGCGCACGTGTTCTGGGCGGCAAACGAGGAACAAGCGACGATCCTCATCGGCCAGGACGACGAGACATGGGACATCGCGGTCACGGTGCCGCTCGAAACCGTCGACCAGATCGCACGCCTCGCCGAGGAGCATATGTGATGCATTGGTGATCACCTGGCAGGAGCGAGTAGGTCGGGCAACTCCCCGAGCCTTAGCGCGGCATTGCCCGAGCATGCTGCGCGGAAAGGGCCGCCCATCGCTCAACATCACATACGTGATCACCTTGCGGACATGCGGAATGCTCGCCTACCTGCACATCTCTCCAGCCGCCATCGCTGGCATCATGCAGGGGAAGTATTGCTCCGCCACGCTCGACGAGCACGAGGGCCGTCGCTATGAAGCCCTCCATGATTGAATGCAGGATCGCATGGTTCGAACGCTCGAAGCGCTCGATGAGAGCACCCACGAAGGCCGCGAAGGTAGCCAGGTCGACCTCACATTCGTCGCTCTCCATGGGGCCGAGTCCCGTCGGCAAGCCCGTCTCGAGGGCAAATGCCTCTGCTAATCGCATGAATAGGCCAGCGACTCCGTTCGAGGGGTTCCAGAGGACTTGATCGCCAACCTGGAAATACTGGCTCATGTACTCCTCGCGTTCCACCGTGCCCGGCGTTCCTCGGCGCGAGAGACGCCGTCTGTCCAGACCTGCCGACGGTCATTAGACGAGGCCACGTTTCATACGGCACTGGCCGATCAGGGATCATAGTTCGGACGCCTTCGCCTTGCGCGTCTCGTACCTCAGGTAATGCACCAGGCATTGGGAGCCGGCCAGGCGGACGATCATGAGCTGAAGTGGACGGGCCTGGATAGGCGGAGGTCTGGTGACCAGGGCAGCGAGCGGCTCTGAACTACGTACCGCGCGCTAGGCAGTAGATGGCTGAGGCGCAATCTTGATCATCTCGCCCACCATCGACTCGGCAGGCTGTCGTCGGTCAGCGTGCGAGCGCTGCGCGGGAAACACCAGGTCGCGGGCTGATAGTCGTGCCATTAGCGTGCCGGTCCAGACCCAGCGGCCTAGCGTCGTCCGGACTCTCGGTCAACTGGGTCGTTGGGGAGGAAGTTCTCGGTTGGGGCCGGATGCTGCTGGGGGACGATCCGGCGCCTGCCGTCGACGCGGGCTCGACCGGGCAGTAGGAGGCCTGCCCGTCCTGGCGTTCGGCGACGGTCGACAGACTCTTGTAGGTGCTACAAGGCCCGGAGGCGAGGGTTCGGTTCGGACACTTCCCTTGACTATGCGTACGGCCAACGGGCAGACAAAACTGATCTTGAGACAGTACTCTGCCCTCGCATCGTTTGCCGACTCCTGGGGGCCACCCCCCGGCGAGGCGGTCGACGTCCCCTGCAGACGCCCCATCGACGAAGATGAGGAAGGCTCGTGATTCGACGCTCCAGGGTTTTATTACCCGCAGCGGCCATCCTGATCGCCTGCGCTGTTGCGCAGCCCGCTTCCGCGCAAGGTGCCGCATCCGCCGGACCTGCCATCGTGCGGCCGGTCTCGGGCAGCAGCCCCCTGCCCGCAGGCTGCGGACTTCCCCCGGCCGACGGCTACACGCTGAACCCGAACACCGAAGTCCTGCCCATGCTGGCGCGGGACCCGAACCGGCCGTGGCACCTCGTCACGGTGTTCCAGCAGGACCGCTGGAACCGGTACGGCAGCAACGGCGCGGTTACCGCCGTATCGGACGACTACGGCAAGACCTGGCAGCGGTCCGAGAACCTGCCTGCTTTCTCTCGGTGTAACGGCGGTACGACCGCCAACGGCGGAGACTACGACGTCACAACCGACAACTGGGTCACGGTCACACCATCGGGTGCGGCGGTGGCCGCGTCGTTCTCGCTTTCGCGCACCGGCGATGTGACCGCCATCCTGGTGTCCCGGTCCGCTGACGGCGGCCGGCACTGGGACGCCCCGGTAACCCTGCAACGGGACGACAACCCGCGCTACTTCAACGATCGCCCGTCGGTGACCGCGGACCCGTACCATCCGGGCGTGGTCTACGCGGTCTGGGACCGCATCGACAGCACGGACACGAGCTGGGTACAGCCGATCTATCTGGCGAAGTCGACCGACGACGGGCGCACCTGGACCACGAAGAAGGTGTACGACGTACCCGCCAACAGTGGCGTCATCGGCACACAACTGGTGCCGCTCGCCGATGGGACGCTGCTGATCGGCATGCACCACGAGACGGACACCGATGGTGCCACCCAGGTCATCCGCTCGACCGACGGCGGCCAGACCTGGTCGGCGCCGACGTTGAACGTTCCGGCTCCGCTCGCAGTGGGCCCCCGCATCCCGGACCCAGACAACTCGGGTGACCCGGTACGCAACGCCTCCCTGCCGCTGCTGGCCGCCCAGCCGGGCACCCAGGTGGTCAACGCCGTCTGGCAGAGCCAGGACTCCGACGGCACCTTCCACGTGGCCTACTCGCGGTCGACGGACGGCGGAAAGACTTGGTCCAGCCCGGTCCGCGTGGACAAGACGCCCACCGGTTCCGCCGCCGTACCGGTCATCGCCGCATCCCGTACGGGCACTGTTGCGGTCACCTACTACGACTTCCGCAACAACACGCCCGACCCTGCCACCCTGCCAACCGACGTGTGGGCCGTCACCTGCGCCAACGACTGCACGCAGCCCGGGGCGTGGCGCGAGCAGCACATCGAAGGGCCGTTCGACGCGCGGAAGGTTCCGGCGACAAGCGTCGGACGCCTGGTCGGGGACTACACCGGCCTGGTCTCGGTTGGCAGTGCCTTCACGGCCGTGTATGGCGTGGCCACCGGCGACGCCGCCAACCCTGTCGACATTCACAGCGCGCTTTTCGCTAGCTGAGCGGTTTTGCGCCACCGGCGGGGTTCGGTCAGACCGAACCCCGCCCCCTCTCACGGCAGCGCCGACTGCTTTATTATGGAAAGTCAGCTTCTCGCGCAATTCGGCGTTCTCCCGCTCCATCTTCCGGATTCTGGCCCGGCCTGGCCCGGCCCGGAGACCGGCTGCTGCTCGTCCTGAGCGCGCGTGATCCGATGCTGGTTCACCCAACTGCCCAAGGTGCTCGCATTGATCCCGAACCCGCGCGCCACCGACGCGACCATCGTTCGCCCTCCAGCACCATGCGGACGGCTTCTTCCTTGAACTCCGGGGAGAACTGCCTACGACGCCTCGTCATGTACCTACCCCTTCCAGGCTTCTGTCAGCTTATGTAGCCGACTGTCCAGAATCTGCTGGGCGCCTCATAGCCCAAAGCGTCAGTCCTAAGCTGAGCATCTATGCAGACATCGCCCGATGAAGTCCTCCAACTTGACGTTGTCGACCGCGTGGGCACGACCACAATGGCGGCCCTCATGCTCTATAACTCTGTGCCGGCCAGGCTCGCATTCGCGTCCCGCAGCCTCCTACTGGATGTAGAGGGCGAGGACCTGCTGGCATGCCTCATCGATCTCCGCCGCCGGTTGGAAGTGGAAGGCCTCAATCTCTGCTGCCAAGGAGCACGAGCGGATGTCTGGCCATCAGGCCAGCTCCGACAGTTCACCAATGGCCGCTTCGGATACGTCTTGGCATCCAAGCTTCCAGGCGAGGCACTTAAGGAAGTGGACTTGTTCGCATCGGCCCATCCCCACGAGATCGCTTCAATCGAGCAACAGCGGGAAGCTGTCTTCCGGTTTCACGGGCTGCGTCAACAGCGAGGTATAGCCGGGCAGGAGAAGCCCAGCTCAGAGTCGTGATTGTCGTGCCATTAGCGTGCCGTTAAGGGTGGTAATGAGGGCTCAATCACGGTCACTCGCGGCCGGCCTCAGCTCGAGGTCGTAACCGTACGAGCTGGGATTCCTACAATTCCAAGCTGACAGCGCTGGCGGTCAGCGGCGAGTCGGTGGTGATTCAGCTGACGGTCCGAAGGTTCGTGTGCGTCAACGCGGTCTGCGGGAGAAAGACTTTCGCTGAGCGGGTGCCGGACGTGACCTGCCGATATGGGCGGTGGCGCAGCCTCCCGCTGACCACGGGCTTGGCATCGATCGCACTGGCCTTGGCCGGCCGCGCCGGGGCTCGTCTGGCCAGGGCGCTGGGCTTGTTGACCAGCAGGACGACACTCCTGCGGGTGATCCGCGCGCTTCCAGAGCTGCCCATCACGGCGCCGACGGTTCTGGGAATCGATGACTACGCCCTGCGACGTGGCAAGGTCTACGGAACCGTCCTGGTGGATATCGTGACTCGCCGCCCGATCGATCTGCTGATCGCCCGGGATGCGCAGACGCTGGCCGCATGCCCGTGGCCCGCTTCCCCTTCGGGCGGGTCGACAGCAGGAGGGATGATCAGACAGGCGGAGGTGCAGGTGGAAAATGATCGTGCCGCCGTGGTGGCGGAGCCATCTGCAAGGATTTCCGCAGCTATCGAGTAGTGGGAGGGGATGCGATCAGCAGTGCATCAGCCGCGGATTACGTCTGGCTTCGCGATGCATGGACGGATGGCGTCGGCACCACGATTCTGTGCATCAACTTCGTACGGGGGCTGTCTCCTGAGGATGCGCTGCGGCGGATCAAGGTTACTCCGGGCACCTCCGGAGAGTACGGAGTCGCAGCCTACTCGGCTGAGGGTGGGACCGTCCTGGCCGAGAGTGGATGGGCGACCAAGTACGTCACCAATGTGGCGGAGCCATTGTCCCTAGGCACAGCAGTGGCCAGGGTTTTTGCTGACCTCAACGGCGCGGATTTCACCTATGAGGCCAACGAGCAACTGATCACCACGTTCAGCCTGTACAGCTACCGGTTGCGTGAGGGTGGCCAGCCTGACCGATTCCTCGCCGACGTGCGTGAACTTGGGCTGTACCGAGATGACGACGGATACGCCGACGACCCCATCTTCAGCGCTCTCGCCCTGGCTTCACGTGCCACGGGTGTACGCCTTTCCCGCAGCCAGTACGCCAGGCCCACACTCATCGGCTCAACTGACCATCTTTATCCTTGAGGCCTGAGCCTTGATCACCGTGCCATTAACCTCGGCAACGAGGGGTCAACCACGGTCGCTCACGACCGGCCTCAGCCGCGGGTCGACGCCACTACGGGCCAAGATCCCGGCAATTCCCAAGCTGACACAGCGGGCGAGAAGGCCGCAGCCGCCCTCGGCGCACGGTTCGTGCAGCTCGACGTGACCGACGACGCCTCGGTGCGCAGCGCGCTGGCGACGATCAACGCGGCCGAGGGACAGCTCGACGTCCTGGTGCACAACGCGGGCATCCTCGGGAACGAACCCCTCGACGGTCCCACGGCCCTGCGGGTGTTCGACACCAACGCGGTGGGGATCGTACGCGTCACAGAAGCGGCACTCCCCTTGCTGCGCAAGTCCTCGAACCCCACCGTGGTCACCGTATCGAGCAGCGCCGGATCGTTCTGGGCGGTGAACAACCCTGACCGGCCTGAGTTCCACCTGCCGCTGGCGCTCTACTCCGCGTCCAAGGCGGCGGCGACCATGCTGACGGTCCAGTACGCCAAATCCCAGCCCGGCATCAAGTTCAACGCCCTGGAGCCCGGCACCACAGCCACCGACATGACCGCGGCCTTCGGGATCGGAAGATCGCCGGAGGAGAGCGCCAGAGCCGTCGTACGCCTGGCCACTCTCGATGTGGACGGCCCGACAGGAACCTTCCAAGACGAGACCGGGGAACTGCCCTGGTAGTCGCCACGCGGGCGTAGTCCGGTGGCGGCGAGGAGCCGGTGGAGCGAGTCTCCTCCGACCAATTCGTGGCAAGCGGCATGCTCCCGGAGCGGCGGGAAGACGAAGGCCCCTTCTCCTGGTGGAACGAGATGCGGCCACGGTTCTTCAAAGGCTTTCACCGATGCCTGCCTGCCCTTGCGACCGCAGGCAACGACTTGATCCTGGAACATGTCATCGAATACCGGACCTGGCGCGAGGAACTATCACGCCTATTGACTGACTTCGACGTGTTCCTGGTCGGGGTGCATTGCGATCTTGCGGAGATCGACCGAAGAGAACACGAGCGCGGGGACCGTCGTGCCGGGGAAGGCCGTGGGCACGTCGAAATCAACGGCATGCATACGTTCGGTCCGTACGACTACGAGGTGAACACTACGAACGGCGTATCAACCACCCTCGTGCAGTCAGTCGTGACCGCTTGGCGCTCGAGAGGCGCGCGACGTGCGCTGACCACCTTTTAATGCCTCCGGCGAGGGCACTTCGACTCCTGGCCCGCTTCCCCCTCAGGGGAGACGGCAGCAGTCGGGAGGATGAGACGGATGGCGTTTGCGCGTTGGTCGCAGGCTGATCGTCGTGCCATTAGCAAACATCGGCAGCGGGAGGCCCTTGATATCCAGCCGGCCGTGGCTAAAGGATCGCGCGCTAGCATGCGGCGATGGACTGGGGCGCCTTCGAGAAGGCATGGCATGACAGCGGATGCCGCATCCTGAGTGACCTTGCGGCGGCGTGTCCGGGCGAGCGGCTGTACGGCGCGGCGTTCCATCTTTTCTATATGGACGGTGCCAAGATCCTCCCGCCCGCCCTGGCCGCCAACACTGAGGCAGCGGTGCGCGAGGACTATGGGTACTCGACACGGTTCGTCCCGCCGGAGTGGCGGTGGGATGTCCTGGACGCCGCGAGCGATGCGATGTCGCCGTGGTATCAGCGTCTCACTGAGGAGTATCTGGCGCCCGCTACCACCGAGCCCGAACGGGATGCGGCGATGGACGCACTCGAGGCGGCGCACGACAGCGCGATGGCCAATGCCTGCAAAGCGATGACCACGACAGCGCGCCGGGGCGGCATTCACGGCTCGCTTCCGCCCGGGTTCGTCGTCGTCATCCTCGAAGGGCAACGCGGGGATGAGGAGGCCGGTCTGATCCGGAAGAGCGTAGACCCGCAGACGCTGCCGACGGTCCCCGAACTGGCCGGGTATCTGCGGCAGCTCGAGGAGACGTGAGCCCCGGCCTGGCCTTGCTCATTCCAGGGGCCGTCTTCTCCGAGTCCTGAGAGGTCCTGGCCCGGTCGCAGCGCCATGCAAGACCTCCTCAGGTAAGCCTCCGGCGATTACCGGCTCTATCAGCGACTATGCCAACCTCTATGCCCATGCAGATCAGATCCGGTACCCAAGACGACGCCGAGCAGATCGCAGAGCTCCACACTCGTAGCTGGCTGACTGCCTATGCCGGGATCATGCCCGCCAGCTATTTGAATGGGCCGCTGCTCGACGAGCGCAAGGCCATGTGGAGCATCCGACTCGCCACCCTCGCCTCGGAACCGGATCGCGCCCGCTGCCTGCTCGTTGCCGTCGATGGCAACGTCCTGCTGGGATTTGCCTATCTCGACGCCGGAACCGACGGGCGCCTCTTGCTCGATAACCTGCACGTCCAGCCGGAGCGCAAGCAGTCCGGCATCGGTCGCCAACTCGTGTACCACGCTTTTGGCTGGGCCTCCGAGCAACACCCTGACAAGACGGTCTACCTGGAGGTGTTGCGCGATAACGTGGCCGCGATCACCTTTTACCGGCGTCTCGGCGGCCATCCCACCAATGAGTTCATGGAACGCTTCCCTACAGGATTCGAACTACCTGTCGTCGAGTACACATGGGGTCCTGACATCGTCCGAACCCTTGCCGACAACCGTTCCACTACCGATCAGCTCGCGTCCTAGAGGCGCCCGGCGGGGCATTCTGGCTCCGAGATGATCGACGCGTCGGGATTGAGATCCGTGGACGGCTGAGGTGGAAGCCTTCCGATGCGCCGGCGGACGCGTACTCCGTCTTCAGTCGCCCCGGTAGAGGGCCGTGAGCAGTTCGATCGCCGCCTGGATCGCCGGATGCGGGTCGTCTCGCCACCAAGTGAGGCGTACGGCGATGGGCTCGGCGTCGCGGACCGGCCGGTAGACGACGCCGGGCCTGGGGTACTGGTGCGCGGTGGACTCCGCCGTCATGCCGACACAGCGTCCACTGGAGATCACGGTCAGCCAGTCGTCGACGTTATGGGTCTCCTCAGTCGCCGGGCGGGAGCCGGGCGGCCACAGCTCGGGTGTGGTGGTGCCGGTCCGCCGGTCGATCAGGAGGATGCGCTCGCTGAGGTCGGCAAGGCGTAGCGACCGGCGTGTGGCCAGGGGGTCCTCGGCGGACAGGCCACACAGGCGCCGCTCCAGACCGATGATGGCACTCTCGAAGCGGCGGTCCTCCAGGGGATTGCGGATGACGGCGAGGTCGCAGGCGCCCTCCGCCAGGCCGGCGGTCGCGGAGTTGACGCGTACCAGGTGCAGATCCGTCCCGGGGTGCGTCGCGGCCCAGCGGCGCTGGAACGCGGGCGTGTGGCGGCCGACCGCCGACCAGGCATAGCCGATCCGCAGGATGCTGTGGCCCGAGGTGGCCTCCTGGACCAGGTTGTGCACCTCACTGAGCACTCGCCTGGCCTGGGCGACCACCCGCAGCCCGGTCGTGGTCGGTGTCACCTCGCGTGAGGTACGCCTGAGCAGCCTCACCCCCAGGGCGCGTTCGAGCGAGGCCAGAGTCCGGGACACCGCCGCCTGGGAGACGCTCAGAGCGATGGCCGCGTCGGTGAAGGTGCCCTCGTCGACGATGGCGACGAGGCACCGCAACTGCCGCAGCTCCACATCATCCATGACTCAAGTGTATAGATCCCGCAGTAAACGCATTTTGTGCAAGCATCGCCAGGTCCCACCATCTAGTCATGCGAAGCGCGTCCGACACGGTTTCCCTGTCTTCGGGGCCCTTGATCCCAGCGCCGTCCAGGGGGCGGCTGGCCGGCGTGGTCACGATGGCCGGCAGCGGCCTGTCGAACCAGGTCGGCGCCGCGATCGGTGCTCTTGCCTTCCCCGTACTTGGGCCGGTGGGCGTCGTCGCGGTCCGCCAGTACGTCGCCGCGTTCGTCCTGCTCGCCGTCGGCCGCCCCCGCCTGCGGGACTTCACGTGGGCGCAGTGGCGGCCGGTGCTGGGGCTCGCCGTGGTGTTCGGGACCATGAACCTGTCCCTCTACACCGCCATCGACCGCATCGGCCTTGGCCTGGCGGTCACGTTGGAGTTCCTCGGCCCGCTCACGATCGCCCTCGCCGCCGCGCGTCGCCGCGTCGACGCCTTCTGCGCGGTGATCGCCGCGGCCGGTGTCGTCGTACTGATGCGCCCCCAGCCCTCGGCCGATTATGTGGGGATGGGCCTGGCCCTGCTGGCCGCGTGCTGCTGGGCGGCGTACATCCTGCTCAACCGCACCGTCGGCCGCCGCATCCCGGGTGCGCAGGGCTCGGCCACGGCGGCGGGGATCTCCGCGCTGATGTTCCTGCCGGTCGGCATCATCCTCGTCCTGCACCGGCCGCCGACCGCCGCGGCCGTCGGCTATGCCGTCGCGGCCGGTGTGCTCTCCTCGGCGGTGCCCTACCTCGCCGATCTGTTCACGCTGCGTCGCGTACCCGCCCAGGCGTTCGGGCTCTTCATGAGCGTCAACCCGCTCCTCGCGGCCCTCGTCGGCTGGATCGGCCTGGGCCAGAACCTGGGCTCGACGGAATGGGCGAGCATCGGCGCCATCGTGGCCGCCAACGCCCTCAGCGTCCTCGTACGCCGCGGCTGAATCCGCGCCACTACGCGGCGATGACGGCGACCCCGGTCCTGCCCCCGTCGACGTCCACCACGGTTCCGTGTACGAAGGCCGCTTCGTCACTGGCGAGCCAGACCACGGTATGCGCGATGGCATCCGGTGTGCCGATGCCGCCGGCCGGGGTGCCCTTCATCATGATCTCGCCCGGATGGGGCTCGCTGCCTTTCGCGGCCGGGGGGAGGATCACACCCGGCGAGACGGCGTTCACCCGCACCCCCATCGGGCCGAACTCCGCGGCCCATGCCCGCGTGAGCGTCTCCATGGCGCCCTTGGTGGAGCTGTAGAGCGCGCCGAGCGGAACGCCCAGGCGAGCGATCCACGAGCCGAGGTTGATGATCACTCCGCCACCTGACTCAATCATGGCCGGAACGACGGCGGCGGTGAGGAAGAACGGCGCCTTCACGTTCACCCCGTAGACCTTGTCGAACGTCTTCTCGTCAGTGGCGGTGGTGCTGGGGGCCGGATAGATGCCGGCGTTGTTCACCAGGATGTCGATCCGCCCGCCCAAAGTCTCACGGGCCCGATCTGCCAGGTCCTGGGAGGACTCCACGCTGCCATCGAGGTCCGCCACCAGGAAATCCGCCCGGCCACCGGATGCGCGGATCCCTTCGACGACCTGTGCCCCGCGTTCCCGATTGCGCCCCGACACGATGACGTGGGCCCCCTCGGCGGCGAACGCTTCGGCGATCGCCTGTCCGATATTGCTGGTCGACCCCGTGACCAGCGCCGTCTTGTTCCGCAGTCGCTCACTCATGACGCGACCTCCCTTGTCTCCCAGTACGTGGCCAACTGTGCCTCGCAGAAAATGGACCGGCAAGTCCAGAGCCGCTCGGACCTTATGCCAGTAGAATGGACCCGTTAGTCCAATGATCTGGAAGGGGCTGGATGCCGGACGCGCCGACCGCGAAGGGCCGCGCCACGCGTGCCCGCATCGTCATGGGCGCGGCCGAGTTGCTGCGCGAGCAAGGTGTCGCTCTCACGACGCTCGACCACATCCGCGGCCGCACCGGTACGAGCAAGAGCCAGCTGTTCCACTACTTCCCCGCTGGCAAGGACGAACTGCTGCTGGCGGTGGCCCAGTTCGAGGCGGACCGCGTCCTGGAGGACCAGCAGCCGTACCTGGGGCGCCTGGACTCGTGGGAGTCCTGGCATCAGTGGCGGGACATTGTGGTGGAACGCTATGAACGCCAGGGCGACCACTGCCCTCTGGGGTCCCTGTTCCTGCAGGTCGGGCAGTCAACGCCCGGTGCACGGGCAATCGTGACGGAGCTGATGCGCCAATGGCAGCGGCAGCTCGCCCGCGGCATGCGGGCCCTCCAAGCGAACGGACTGGTCGGGCCGGCCCTTGAGGTGGACCGGACGGCCGCCGCGTTGCTGGCGGGCATCCAGGGAGGCGTGACCATCATGATGGCCACGGGCGACTCGACCCACCTCAAGGCGGCGCTCGACACCGGAATCGAACACCTCCGTGCGACCACTTGATCGCCGTGAGATCTAACTACATCGGTCTGAAGAACGTGCGGAGAAGCGTTCTGTGAGCGGCTTGTAGTCGTGCTCGGGGAACAGGACCGGCAACGCGTCGAGCATGTTCTCCATGCGATCGCGCACGCCCTCGAACTCTTCATTGTCCAGCGGCGCTCGGGTGAACAAGAACTGCCAGGAGAAGGCGCCCTTTGTCAGCTGAAGCATCTCCAGGTACTCCGGGTAGCCAACGTCCATCTTCCAGGCGCCATAGCGAGGCTCGGCCACCCACCAGATTTCGGGTTCGTCCCCGCCTGGAAGCAGCCGCAGCGCGGCATAGTGACCCGTACCCGTGATGGGGTGGCAATCGATAACGCGCAGCTGCGATGACGGGAAAAGCTCCTTGCCCGTCCACGACTCAATCCACTCCTCGCCCAGCCCCGGGCTGCCCGCCCGTGCGAGGTGGGTGAGGTAGAACTCACCGTTGACGTACGGCCGCCCTTCACCCATCCACTGGCGCCCCAGCTCCCGAAAGCGCAGATCGCACTGCTCCAGCGCGGCGGGCGCCTTGACCTCCTGCTCACCCACGAGAGCCGCCCACGAGGCGGCGACATCGGTGAAACCCGTGTCGAGCTCACCCTGCGAGGCGTGAAGGATCTTGATCTGGGGATGGTTGTCCAGGTCGCGGCAGACCTTGCTCCAGCCACCTTCGTACGTCGTCAGTTCCGTCATCACGTACCGTCCCAACCTGCTATAGGCCGAACAGGGTCGCTGCGTTGTCGTGGCATACGGCCCGCAGCCAGTCCGGTCCGAGTCCCAGTCGTTCCAGGGCCTGGAGCTGGTGCAGGTACGGGTAGGGGGTGTTGGGGAAGTCGGAGCCGAGCAGGATGCGGTCGCCAAGCGCGGTGAGACGTGGCAGGGCTTTGCGGGGGAACGGCATGAATTCTTCGGTGAAGTCGGTGAACGCCATCGTCGTGTCCAGCCGTACCTGGTCGTACCGTTCGGCGAGGTCGAGAAACTCCTCGTACTCGGGCATGCCCATGTGCGCGACGATCAGCCGCAGTTTCGGGTGGCGGGCAAGCACCCGCGCGATGGGCTCGGGGCCGGTGTGCTTGCCGGGCGCCGGCCCGGAGCCGCAGTGCATCACCACGGGGATGCGGGCCTCGGCCAGCAGCGCCCATGTCCGCTGGAGACGTTCGTCGGCCGGATCGTACGCGCCCACCTGCACATGAGCCTTGAACACCCGCGCCCCTGCTTCAACGGCCTCGCGGGCGTATGTCTCGACGTCCGGCTCGGGGTAGAGGGTGGCGGTGTACAGGCAGTCGGGGGTACGGCGGGCGAAATCGGCTGCCCATTCGTTCAGCCACCTGGCCATGCCGGGCTTGTGGGGGTAGAGCATCGCGGTGAAGGCCCGGACCCCGAACTCCCGCAGCAGAGCCGTCCGCTCCGCCTCCTGCTTCCGGTAGGTGATCGGCCACTTCAGCCCACCGATCAGCGGCCCGGTGCCGTCGAAGTAGTCCCAGACCTTGTGCAGGACACGCTCTGGCATGAAGTGGGTGTGGACGTCGATCAGCCCGGGGAGACCGAGCCCGGCCCAGAAACGGTGGACCTCAGCGGCCTCCTCGCCTAAGGCCATGGGGGTGGAACTCACCCGGTACCGCCTTTCTTGTCGAACGACCGGACGGTGCTCTTATCTCGCCACCTACGCATGGCCCCGATCTCTAGACGACGACTCTATGCACAATGAGATGCCATCGCCGTGCTGAGGGCAGGGCCATAGGCGGCTCTTCAGACGAAAGGAGGCACGGTGCGTATCGCCATACCGTTGTTCGATCGGTTCACAGCGTTGGACGCGGTCGGCCCGTACGAGGTGCTGAAGTTCCTTCCCGATGTTGAGATCGTCTTCGTGGCCGTGGCGTCCGGGCCCATCCGGGACGTGCCGAAGTGGCTGGCCATCACCGCTGACGCCACGTTCGCCGAGGTTGACTCATGCGACGTGCTCCTGGTGCCCGGGGGCCCGGGTAGCAGGGAGCAACTGGACAACCGCCCGCTTCTGGACTGGATCGGCCGCATGCACAAGGGAAGTTCCTGGACGACCTCGGTGTGCACCGGCTCGTTGCTGCTCGCCGCCGCCGGACTGCTCCATGGGCTGCCTGCGACAACTCATTGGGGAGCGGTCGACGTGCTGGAGTCGTTCGGCGCGACCTACACCCCCGAAAGGGTGGTGTTTCATGGCAAGATCGTGACCGCCGCCGGCGTCTCCTCCGGTATCGATATGGCGCTGGCGCTTGTGGCGCGCATCGCTGACCAGACAACCGCGGAGGCTGTGCAACTCGCCATCGAGTACGACCCCCAACCACCCTTCGACGCAGGCTCACCGGCGAAGGCCCCTCAGGCCGCCAAAGACCTGCTCGCTCGTGGAATCCGCTGAAGGGGGTTCGGCCCCGGACGCACGGGCGTCCGGGGCCGGTCAATGGCGAGAACGCCGTCAGGAGAGGCGCTGGATGGTCCACATGTTCTGGGAGATCCGGGATGGGTGGCCACAGCTCGACGGGTCCCACTCGGTGTTGATGGTGACCCAGCCGGCGGGCAGCTGGTTGGAGCAGACGGTCATGATCGTGCCGACGGGCTGGTCGTAATAGGACGCGATGTTCCACACGTTGTAGGTGATCCTCGACGGATTTCCGCAGCGCGTCGGATCCCAGAAGTCGTTCGTCTTGACCCAGCCGGTGGGCAGGCTTCCGGCGCAGACTGTATTGACGGCCGCGCCGGCCGGGCTGACAGGCAGGAACAGGAGCGCGGTCAATGCGCTCAAGATCACACTGATGAACTTGAGGCTTTTCAAGGTCTTACCCCCTTTGACTCGACCTCCGCCGGTACGGCGGCTGGCTTGATCACCATTCGCCTCGAGCGGCGCGCTGGATGAGATCCGCCGTGAGTCGGTATGACGCCTCGGGTCGTGTAGGGCGGCCTCAATGCTGGATCAGACCGCCGACCGGGACCGGAGCGACGTGGCCGGTCGCCGAAACGGTCTGCGCCAGGGCGAGGCCGATGTCGACGAGCGATGATCGACGCCGACAAGCGACGGCGGCGGGGATCACCCTTGAGCCCACGCCCAGCAGGCGTTCCACCACCTCGTCGTAGCCGGTCTCCTCAGCGACCTCCCGGATCACCGCGTCGAACGGATCCTCCCCGTGTTCGACCCTGCCGCCGGGAAGAGTCCAAGCAGATTCGCCTATGGGTGGTACGTGACGAGCGAGCAGCACCCGCCGGCCCTCGATGCACACGGCGTACGCCGCCAGCCGGAAACTCATCCGCACCTCTCCTGACGCACCGGCACTTCGTGCCGCTGAAGCGTTTCGTTACCGCGTGTTGGCAGAATCTCCTTATGCCTAACCTGGCCAGGGTTTTAGCACAGGTACTGATAAGCGCTGTCGCGCTCTCCCTACTGACGGCCTGTGGAACCGAAGCACCGCCAATCGCGGACCCACCCGTGACCAGGCCCAGCTCGTCATCTCCCAGTCCCAGTCGCGCCATCCCCTACGACGAATCGACACGCGTCGGCGGAGACGTGGCACCGCATCAAGCCGAGAACAACGCGTGGAAGTATCCCCCAGACCTAACACCTTCCCAACAGGGGATCGCCGACGCCGCCGCCAAGCGAATACGCCCAGCTCTGCAGAAACTGCGGGCCGCGCAGGACTTCGATCCAGACTCAGTAAAGGCTGCCTTTGAAGCGCTGGGCTACCCAGCGGATTCGATAGGAGCTCATGCATTTGACATCCCGACATTGTGGACGGAGCCTACGCCACCACCTGGAGTGGTCTTTGGCCTCAAAGTACGAGTCGGAGTTTGCCTCACCGGAGACGTACGCCCCGAGCGAGTGCTGATCGAATCGCGCGGCCCAAATGTAGAAACGGGCTGCATGCCTCTGCCGGTAACGCATTAGCTGTGCGTCAACAGCTCAACCGAGCGGCTCACCTTGCTCGGCTTGGGGCCGCTCGCACGAAGATGCCAACTGGCAGACATCCCCCCAGGCGGGCGCTGGTCTATCTGCAGTCCTCTTGCGCTACCCAAGCGCATCGCGGCATGGCATGATTCATTGCGATCATTCGACACAAAGGGGGAGCTTCCGAATGAATGCCAAGGCGCTGATATTCGCTGGGTTACTTATGGCCGGCTCCGGCGTTCTCACGGGTATCCTTCCGGTCACCTCGAGTGGAGAGAGATGCGGATCCGCTTTCGTTGGAGTGCCGCACGATGAGTCTCTTCGGATGTACTCCGAAGAATTCATGATTGCCGGATGCGACGACATTCGGAACCTTGTGAGGATTCCAGCGCTCGTCCTTATAACAGCCGGTGGCGCCACAATCTGTGCGGCAGGCGCAACACGTTGGCGCATCAGCCTGGCAAAAGGCTAAAAGCCTCCCAGCGGGCCGCTCCGTTGAAAGCTCCCAGGCCCGCGGCGGTGATCACGATCGCCCCGACCACCCACCGTGCCTTCCTTGCCCACACCGATGGGAAAAAGGACATCCAGTGACACCTCAGGTTCAGTGGCCGCAGCGACGTGAGGACGTTCTCGAGGCACTACGCGTCTTAGGCGACCACGACTTCCAAAACCACCACTGGCGATCAGGGCGGGGATGGCCAGACCTCACCGCTGCCGTGCACTGGTTGATCGACGACACGTTCATCGACCAAATGGGGGCCCACGCATTGATCCCCTACCTCTTCAGCGATGACCAAGAAGCCGACCTCGTACAGACCGTGGTCGATGCTCTCTTGCCCATACTCGATGACCTCGGCCCTACCGCTCCAGACAATGCCTATCTCGCCCATCCTGGGTGGATCAACGTCCTGAACTCGGCTGGCGCCGCCTACCTGGCCTTGTCCGCCGGCAAGCTATAGGAGCAGCTCCCGTAGAGGGCTGTCACAGAAGCCTTCGCGAAGTTGCTCAGGAGTGCCGACCGTCCAGGTCACTGATCAGGTCGGCGTCACTTCGATCTGAGCGATCAGATGGGCAGGGTCGCGGCCAGTGGTGCGCCGCCCTGGATGTTGAAGGCGCATGCTTCGACAAGCGAGTTCGTGATCTCTCGGGCAAGCTTGGCTTGCTCTGCGAATATGTCCTCGTCGGTGTCGAAGTAGGCCTTGCCGTGCTCGGCCAGGAGGCCCTGCCAGTGCGCGGACACCAGCGCGGTGCCGGGTTGATCCGAACCGGCGAGCTTCGCTGCCAGGTGAGCTCGGCCGCTTCTTCGTCATGATCCCGCCGGCTGGTGTCCGTGTAGAAGTGTCCGACTCCCGGTTAGGTGAAGACCTCCACGACGGCCCCCGCGTCCATGGCGGCCTTCTCCCATGCGACGACAGCGGCGGGAAGCGCGAACTCATCCGGATCGGCGACGTGCAGCTGCACGGGTAGATCGGCCCGCGCTGACGCGGGAATCCCTGTGATGCCGTGCAGGAGCAGCACACCGGCCGTGTCACGTCGGTCGGGCAGCAGTTCCCCGACCACCCCGGCGCCCATCGAGACGCCGGCGAGGACCGTGCTCGCGGGCATCTTCCGGACCGCGTCGCGGGCTCGCTCCACGATGACCTTCCAGCCGACCCGATTCATCAGGATGAACCCGTGGTCGATCGTCGTAGCGACCTGGCCTTCGTACAGGTCGGCGGTGACCACTTCGTGGCCGGCGGCACGAAAACACTCAGCCAAGGCCGTCCGCCGGATCAGGGAGCTGCCTCCCCAGACGAGCGAGAGGGGACAGGGCCATGAACACCGGAGACAGGGCCAGAGCGACAGCGGTCAGCAGCAGGCTCGTTCGCAGCCCCAGCGCGCCGGCCAGATAGCCGCCGAGAAGCGACCCGAGCGGGGTCAGGCCCATGCCGACGAAGTTGAGTGTCGCGACGACTCGCCCCTGGATCGGGATCGGGGTGATGGCCTGGCGCACTGTCACGACGGTGACGTCGACCACCTGGCTGAAGACGCCGAACAGGAAGTTGACCGCCATCAGCGCGCCGATCGTGACCGCGGAGGAGCCGCGCAGCGCGGGGACGCACAGCATCACGCCATCGGCGAGCACCGCGGCGGACACCAGTACGACTCCGTACCCGTACCGCCTCGGCAACCTGGCCGACAGCAGGGAACCCACCAGCGCGCCCGGCCCCATCGCCGCCAGTACGAGCCCGACGGCGGCGCCCGACAGGTGCAGCGTACGCGGCAAGAAGAGCAGATAGATGGTCATCACGGCGGCGAAGGAGAACTGGAAGAGGGCCGAGGCGATCCCTACCGCCCGCAATGAGGCGTCGTTGACGACGAGGCGCAGACCCTCGTGGATCTGCCGCCACACGCGCGCCTGCCCTGCGGCCGGCCTGGGCATCGACTCGGGACGGCGGATCCGCCGGATCGACAGGACGGACAGGGTGAAGGAGAAGACGCTCGCCAGGATGGCGATCGGCGCGGTGACGAGCGACACCAGCGCGCCGCCGATCGCGGGGCCGGCGATCTGCGCGGCGGATCTGCTGGCTTCGAGCACGCTGGTGCCCTGGGCGAGCTGGTCGCGTTTCACCAGTCGTACGAGGGAGGTCTGGGAGGCCACGTCGAAGTACACGGAGAGGGCGCCGACGAGGAAGGCGACCAAAACGAGCAGCGGGATGTCGAGCATGCCGAGGAGGTAGAGGACCGGGACGACGGCCAGCACCACGGTACGGCCGACGTCGGCCAGCACCATCACGTCGGTGGAGCGTCGGCGATCCACCCCGGCGCCGGCGAAGAGCGAGAGCAGCAGGATCGGTGCCTGCTGGACGGCGCGGAGGAGGCCGACCTGTTCGGTGCCGGCGCTGAGCGCGACGACGGCGATGAGCGGCAGGATGACCTGGGCGGCCTGAGTTCCCAGCTGGGAAGTGGTCTGGCCGATCCAGAGCCGGCGGAAGTCACCGTCTCGCCACACGCTGGGCGGAGTCGGGTCGGGTCCCGTCATCGGCGGCCTCGCATGGGCGAGCGCGCGAGCACGGCAAGGGCTGCGAGCACGGCAGGGGATGCGAGCACGGCAGGGGACGCGGGCACGGCAGGGGAAACGTACGGCACAGGGGTCCTTGAGTCGCTGAGAAGGGTGCCCGTCCCGCAGGATCTGGGCAGGTGGGTGCGCTGTGCCGCAATTCACGTGCAGCACGCGGTGACAGGTCGGGAAGTGACCTAGAACGTCAGCGCGTGCTCGATTGACCGGGCATCTCAGCTCCTCGAAGGATCATTGGCTGCTCGAGACTAGCCGTCGGCCCATGCGGCGGACAAGGCAATTTGATGACCTGGCGCTCGGCCGGGTGTCATTGGAGTTCGTAGATCGCGGAGGTTCCTTTGCCCTGCTTGGCGTGGACCCATAGGCGGGTGGTGCCGGTCGCTGGCGCGATGTCAACGATGCTGACGGGCTGCTTGCTCGGCGGAAGAGTAGACCGTGTCCACTTGCCGTCGCGCAAATTGAGCACATAGGGCGCCGCCTGGGCGGGATTCGCGGCGATCCAGACACCGCCGACAGGGTCGGTACGCACGGCCACCAGCGCTGTGTGGTCGTTCACGGTTAATTTCACCTGGTTCCAGGCGGTGCCGTTCCAGTGGAGGACGACCGGGAGGGCGCCGTCGGCCCAGTTGGGGCCGACGGCCCACACATCGTTGTTCGACCTCGCGGTCATGCTGCTCAGCAGGAGCCCGCCGGCACGTCCGTAGCAGGCGTGCTGGGAGGATGACGAAACGCACGGGAGCGTGAAGTCCTTCCATTGCTTGCCGTCCCAGTGCAGCGTCCGTGGCGGGCCGCTCTGATCCACCACCCACACATCCTCGGGACCGGCTGCGGCGAGCGTGGTCAGTGTTCCCAAGAGGCGTTCCTGGCGCCAGGCCGTGCCGTTCAGATGAACCATCCAGCCACCACCGTCACCGTCACCTTGCGCGAACCAGGTGTGGTTCTGGTCGAGGACGGCGAAGTCGCTGGTCCGCTGCGTCTCCAGCAAGCGACGGGGACGGTGATATGTCCAGCGGCCGCCAGAGAACTGCCAGAGGTGCTCGGTCAAGTCCTCTTCGGTTTGCACGTGATTGATCACCATCACCATGTCACCCGGCGCCGAGGCCCTGACGTCGATATATGTCGCCTTCCTCAGCTGCTTGGGCAGGTTGCCGACCGGCTGCCATGAGGTTGCGTTCCAGTGCAGGAGCGACGTGGTGCGCCGCCTTTTGTCGGTGACGAAGAGCCAGGCCTGGTTTCCCGTGGTGGGGATGATCTGTTGAGAGATGTCGTCGGCCGCGTACCTCAGGTGCCAGCGGGAGGCCGGCTCGCTGATCTGCTGTACGTCGGTCGGACCGGCGTGCCTCGATGTCAGGGCCGCCGCGTCTCCCCCCAGCAGGCTGGGGATCAAAAGCGACAGAAGCGCCAGCGGTTTCTTGCTCATGATTCCGATCATCAGGCGGCTGGCGCCCCGGCTCGGCTGTCGATCGTCGCGCTACTGGCCAGGCGCCTGGTGGTACGGTGACCGTGATCGGTGCGGTGCCCAAGCCGACAGCACGGGTTCGATTCCCGTACCCGCTCCACGTCTTCCAGTTGGCCGAGTTTCGACGTCAGCCCAAGCGAGGGAGACCGGCATGGCAACACCTTCATGGTACGAGTCGCTTCCCGAAGTCATTGGCGAAGCAGAGTATCGAGCGTTGCCCGAGGACATCGCCAGGAGTATCGAAATAGTGCATGGGCATGTGATCAAGTGCGAGTCGCCTGCCCCGCAGCACAACCGCATCGCGCGTCGTCTGGCCGGCTCGATGGAAGCCGCCCGGCCGATCAGCGGGCCATGTTTGAGCGTTGAGACCGACATCGACGTGGTGCTCTGGCGGGTTCCCAAATTCACCTTCCGACATCCGGACGTAGTGGTCTACAGGTGCCTGGACGACCCTGGTCAGAAACTGGATGCGTCCCAGGTCCTGGCCGTCGTCGAGGTCTCCTCACCTGGGACCGTGCGGGAAGACCTCACGGACAAACGCACGCAGTATGCCGCCGCGGGCATGCCGCTCTACCTTCTCGTCATGCTCGACGAGAAGTACGAGATCGTCGAAGTGAAGGAGTTCCATCTCGATGCCGTGGCCTCCGAGTACAGACTTCATCGGGTGCATCAGGCGGAGCTCGAGCTCGAACTTCCCATCAGGGTGACCGTCCCGTTCCTCGCACTGACCGCTCCCTGAGGGGAGATCGGTCACAGAGTGCTCGTACGGTCGCGGGCCTCGATGGCCAAGGCGATGAACTCGCGGAAACGCGCGAACTCCTCCTGGCTCATCTTCAGTTTCACCCCGCCGTAAACCTGGTCGTCGCCCTGCCTGCTGCCGAGATGGACCTTGAAGCCGTCGCCGTGCGGCCGGGCGTCGACTCCGACAAACGCCACGTGGTAGCGCATGCTCTCGGACAGGCCCCGGTGAAAGATTTCCAGGGTCCTGCCGTCCTGCACCAGGATGTAATCGCCGAGCTCGAACTCTGCCGCCATAGCTCCCGCTTCGAAACCGTATGCATATCGGATCCTAGAGAAGGCCCACCGTACGCTGTGCCAGCACGCGGGAGGCCATTCTCTCGGCGGGCCTGCCGAGCACCTGTTCCAAGTCGGGGGTCTGCCTCTCCAGCGCGCCGGCTCTCACCTGCGCGTTGAGCCAGCTCATGGGTCCAGGAGCGGTGTCCGGCACTTCGCGATAACTCACGCCCAGTGCCTCGGCCACCTCCGGGTGACTCCACAGAGGGCCGGTGAAATCGTAGGCCTGGCCCAGATGTCCCTCGCCAGTCAGTACGTTGGCCGCTGCCTCGGCCAGATCGGACCGAAAGGCGGTGTTCAGTCCTCGGCCCCCGGTGCTGCCGGTCAGCTCTCCGCCGGAGATCCGCGGGATGAACGCATCGCTGTAGAAGGGGTGACGCAGGATCGTGTACGGCAGCCCGCTGCGGAGTATGGCCTGCTCCGTGGTGTGATGGGCCTCCGTCATTCCGGTGGCGACAGTGTCGGCCTCCAGAAAGCTGGTGTAGGCGATGGCGCCGACGCCCACCTTGACGGCGGCGGCGACCGCGGCCAGGTGGTGACTGGTCCTGCGGGCGGGGTCGAGTTCTGGAGAGGAGATCAGGAGCAGGAGGGTGGCACCGTCGAAGGCCTCAAGCAGACTCGCCGGGTCGTCGTAGTCGCCCCGCCTGACCGCGACGCCTTCGGGGGCCCGTCCGGGGTCGCGTACCGCGGCCACCACCTCCGCCCGGGTCCGCAGCCGGTCAATGACGAGGCGGCCGAGCGCACCAGACGCGGCCGAGATAACGATCATGGAACTCCCTCTGGAAGACAGCTCAAAGTGAAGCGCCGATGGGTAGCTTGAGGCCACTCGTTTTCCTGCGGCCGGCGACTCAACCGGCCGAAGTTTTCGATCAGCTAGCCTGTGGGCTGTGATTCAGAACGATGGCGTCGAAAGCAGCGATCAGAGCATCCTGACCGGTTTTGGGGGAGATTCCGGTCGCGTGACCTTGCGCCGGATGACCGTCGATGATCAGGACGAGTTCACCGAGCTGGTCAGGGCCAGCGCCGACCTGTACGGCCCGTACATGTCCCTGCCCGCCACGCCGCAGGATTTCCACACCTTTCTCGGGAAATTCGCCGACCCGCTGCTGGCCGAAGGCCTGGTGGTCTGCTTGCGCGACACCGGTGCCATGGCGGGCAACATCAACATCAACAGCATCATCCGCGGGCGCGCCCAGACCGCCTCCCTCGGCTACGCGGCCTTCGCCCCCACCGCCGGTCAGGGGTACATGTCCGAAGGGCTCCGCCTGGTGATGCGTTACGCGTTCGAGGAGCTGCGCCTGCACCGGCTGGAAGCCCAGATCCAACCCGACAACCACGCGTCCCTGAAGCTGGTCCAACGCCACGGGTTCCGCAGCGAGGGTTGCTCGCCGGAGCTGCTCTTCATCGACGGCGCCTGGCGGGATCACGAACGGTGGGTCATCACCAACGCCATGGCCGGCATGGTGCCCAGCGAGCCGCATCCGACCCAGCCTGTGCGTTGAGGATTCCGTCGGGTCCGAACAGCCCACCGAGCTATGAACGGCTCGTCGAGCAGGCCACGGAGGCATCCCTCGGCGGGTGGGACTTCGGCTGGCTGCGCGGGCGGACGAGCGGTGGACAACCGTCGTGGGTGTACGCCGAGCGAGCCTCGTCGCTCCTTCCAACGGCGCGGCGACTGCTCGACATGGACACCGGCGGAGGTGAGCTGCTCGCTTCGCTGTCTCCGCTTCCTCGGCACACGGTCGCCATGGAGGGCTGGCCGCCCAACGTCCCCATCGCCGGCGAGCGGCTGAGACCGTTGCGGGTGGCCGTATTGGGCGCTGCCGCCGATCGGATTCCCGTCCGCGAGGCCACCTTCGACCTGGTGCTCAACAGGCACGGCGCGCTGAATGCCGCCGAGATCGCGCGCGTTCTCGCCCCAAATGGACGGCTGCTCACCCAGCAAGTAGGCAGCCGTAATGGGTTGGAGCTGAATGACGCCCTGGGCGCACCGCCCCCGATCGATCCGGCGAGCTGGACGCTGGAAGTCGCGGTCGATCAGCTCCGCCGCGCCGGGCTGCGGGTGCTGGACGCCCGTGAGGAGATGGTCGAGTACGTCTTTCACGACATCGGCGCTGTCGTCTTCCAGTTGCGCGCGGTCCCATGGCAGGTCCAAGACTTCGACCTCAACCGTTATGACCAGCGGCTACGCGCGCTCCATGAGCGCATCTGTTCCCAGGGCGCTTTCACCGCTCGCGATCATCGCTTTCTCATCGAATCCGAGCTCCCCTAGCGAAGGTGCTCGTCGATGAGCTTCGAGTACAGGTACATGTCGCGACGTTCACCGCCCACCTCCTGCCAGCTGCGCAAGAGCCCCTCCCGCAGGAACCCCGCTCCCTCGGCGGCCTTCCAGGACGGCGTGTTCCACGGCTCCACGTGCAACTGCAGCCGTGGAATCCGCAGCCGCTCCAAGCCCCACGACGAGATGGCCCGCAGGGCGGTGCCCGCGACGCCTTGGCCGCGGGCCGACTTCGCCACCCAGTAACCCACCGAAGCCCGCCCATGAAGACCCGGCCACAATCCGATCTGACCTACGGCTCGGTTGTCGCCGGCATTCGCTATCGCGAAGGAGTAGCCGATCCCGTCGGCGGCCTTACTCCACTGGCGGTGGATGAAGGCGATGCCCTCGGCGGCCGAGTAATTCGGTGGCACGCCGGTGACCAGGGGGATGTAGGCGTCTTCGGAAGCCTCCTGCACCGCCGCGACGTCGTCCAGCCGCCATGGGCGAAGCACGAGCATGTCGCCTGCCGGAAGTTCGGGAACTACCACCATTCCCGCATCATGCCACCCGAGCTGAACAAAACCCGTCAGCCCTTGAGGCCGGTCGTGGAAATGCCCTCGGTGATGCGCCGTTGGAAGATGAGGAAGAAGCCCAGGATCGGCACGAGCGACAGCACGGCCATGGCCAGCATGGGCCCCCACGTGGAGCCGCTGCTGGAGTCGAGGAAGGCCCGCAGCGCCAGCGGCACCGTGTACGTCGACGTGTCGCTCAGGTAGACGAGCTGGCTGAAGAAGTCGTCCCAGGTCCAGATGAAGGTGAAGATCGCGGTGGTGATCAGCGCGGGACTCGACAGGGGCAGGATGATCCGCCAGTACACCTGGATCGGCCCGCAGCCGTCGATCCTGGCCGCGTCGTCGAGCTCCCTGGGCAGCGACCGGATGAACTGCACCATCAGGAAGACGAAGAACCCGTCCACGGCCAGGAACTTCGGCACGATCAGCGGCAGGAACGTGTCGACCCACCCCAGCGCCTTGAACAGGGTGTACTGCGGCACGATCAGCACGTGGATCGGCAGCATGATCGACCCGAGCATGACGCCGAACCAGACGCCCTTGAACCGGAACGACAGCCTGGCGAACGCGTAGGCCGCCATCGAGCACGACATGACGTTACCGATGACGGCCGCCGTCGCCACGATGAACGAATTGGCGAAGAAGCCGGTGAAGGGCACGCCGAGGGCGTTCCAGCCATCGGTGTAGTTGTCCGTGACGACGGTCTGGGGCACCAGGCCGGGATCGGCGAAGATCTCGTCGTTGGGCTTGAACGACGAGCTGATCATCCAGAACAACGGGTAGAGCATGGCCAGCGCGCCCACGACGATCAGCACGTGAACGGCCCAGCGTGACCTAGTCGGCATAGTGCACCCAGTACCTCGACGAACGGAAGGCCACCGCGGTGAAGACCGCGGTCACGAGGAGCAGGAGCCAGGCCAGGGCCGAGGCGTAGCCCATACGGAAGTTCCCGAACCCCTCCTGGTAGATGTAGAGCGTGTAGAAGAGCGTGGAGTCCGCGGGGCCGCCCGTCCCGCCGCTGAGGATGAACGCCGGGGTGAACGCCTTGAACGCGTTGACCGTCTGCAGCACCAGGTTGAAGAAGATGATCGGGCTGAGCATGGGCAGCGTGATCCGGAAGAAGGCGCGCACCTTGCCGGCCCCGTCGACCGCCGCGGCGTCGTACAACTCGGCCGGGATCTGCTTGAGGCCGGCCAGGAAGATCAGCATGGGCGAGCCGAACTGCCAGATGTGCAGCGCCACCAGGGTGTAGATGGCGTACTCAGGCGTGGAGATCCAGCTCGGCCCGACGATCCCGAAGGCCGACAGCACGTCGTTGACCAGCCCGTCCGGCCCGAAGATCTGCCGCCACAGGATGGCGACCGCCACGCTGCCGCCCAGCAGCGACGGCAGGTAGTAGGCCGCGCGATACACGCCCACGCCGCGCATGGGCCGGTTCAGCAGCACCGCCACGAGCAGGGCGAACCCGCCTGAAAGCGGCACCGAGGCGACCACGTAGATCATCGTGATCCGCACCGCGTTGCCGAAGTGCGGATCGTCCATGATCCGCGCGTAGTTGTCCAGGCCCACCCACGACGGCGTCGTGAGCAGGTCGAAGTCGGTGAACGAGAGGAACAGCGAGGCCAGGATCGGCCCGCCGGTGAGCAGGAGCAGCCCCGCGAACCACGGCAACAGGAAGAGGTACGCCGACCGCCCTTCTCTCCTCTTGACCGTTATTTCAGTACGCGGCGCGCTTCGTCGAAGAATCGGGACACCCCCTCGGCAATGGACAGCTTCCCGAAGCCCACCTGCTGGTTGACGTTCATGAGCACCTTGTTGTGCAGTTCGCCCGCGCCGAGCGGCTGAGGAGGCGGCAAGGGGCCGACCTTGTCGGCGAGCGACTCGATGTAGGCGTAGACGAGCTTCTCCGACGGCGATGCCTTCGGCTCCAGCGCTGCCCGGATCGCCGACGAAGGCGGCACGCCGCGTTCCGAGCCGAGCGGCGTGGCCACGTCCACGTCACTGACCAGCGCGTTGACCAGCGCGACGGCGTCCTGCGGCCGTTTGGTGGCCGCGCTGACCGTCAGCAGCATGGACGGCTTGTAGTACTGGCCAGGCTTGTCCCCGGTGGGGAAGGCGTGGACCGCTATGTCGTCCTTGGTGACGCTCATGTAGGCGGTGAGCTGGTTGGACCAGGCCCAGTCCATCACCGCCTTACGGGTGGCGACCAGGCTGTTCTGCACATCGCCCGCGGCCGTGGCCTGCACGTCGGGCGGGGCCGCCGCGCCCGCCTTGCGCAGCCCGTCCCAGAACGTGAACCACTCGGTAAGGTCCTTCTCGTCGTAGGCGAGCTTGCCGTCGGCGGTGAAGAACATCTTGCCCCGCTCCAGCAGCCAGTTCTCGAACGCACCGCCGTCCTGGGCGCCGTCCTCGCTGGCGTAGACGCCCTTGGGCGCCTTCTCGGCGATCTTCTTGGCCAGTTCGCCGAACTCCGGCCAGGTGAAGGTATCGGGCACCTCGACGCCGATCTCCTTGGCCAGCGTGCGGTTCCAGATGAGGGCCATGGAGTTGATGCCGAAGTTGACGCCGTACTGCTTGCCGTCGATCTTCCCTGCGTCGACGACGTCCTTCGCGAAGCCGGACAGGTCCAGGCCCTTACCGAGGTACGGGCCCAGGTCGAGCAGGCTGCCACGCCGGGCGTACTCCCCGATGTAGGAGTAGTCCATCTGGATCACGTCGGGGGCGTTGCCGCCGGCGGTCTGCGTGGCCAGCTTCTCCCAGTAGCCGTCCCAGCCGGAGAACTGCGTCCTGACCTGGACACCGGGCCGCTTCTTACGGAAGGCCGCGAGGGCCTGCTGGGTGGCGTTGTGCCTGGCGGTGCTGCCCCACCAGGCGAACTGCATGCTGGCCGCCCCGCCCGATCCGCCGCCGCCACCCGCGCAGCCTGCCAGGGCTAACGCCCCGGCGGCCACACCGACCTGCAGGAATCCACGTCTGCTCAGATCGCTCATGGCCACGTCCGTTCGTTACGCCCAGGCAATATTTAACTTAGGACGGTAATGAAAGGGCTACGGGACGTCAATCATTTGCAGTGGGTTGTTTCCCCCGCAAACCAGCCCCACCCGTGTTGGGCGGAAAGTTGACCTCACGTCCGTATCTCGGCATCGTGAACCGGGTGACCAGCGATGAGACGCGGGACGGAGTGTCGCTGACCAATCTCGACCAGCCGCTGTTCGACGGATCGAACGCGACGAAACGGGATCTGGTCGACTACCTGGACGCGGTACGCGACCGCATCATCCCGGTCCTGCGGGACCGCGCGCTGTCGGTGATCCGCGTACGGCCCGGCCAGGCGCCGTTCATGCAGAAGAACGTGCCCAAGTACGCCCCCGACTGGATCCGTACGATCTCCGTCTGGGCCGAGGCGTCGCACCGGCAGGTGTCCTACGCCCTGTGCGACGACCGCAGGACCCTGCTCTGGTTCGCCAACCAGCGGGCGGTCGAATACCACCCGGCGCTGTTCCGTGGCGAGCATCCCACCCATCTCGTGCTCGACCTCGACCCGCCGGAAGGGGACGCGTTCCCGCAGGTCGTCCAGGCCGCCAGGTTGGTACGCCAGGCCCTCGACGACACGGGGCTGGCCGGGGCGGTGAAGACGAGCGGGGCGAAGGGGCTGCACGTGTTCGTGCCCGTGGTGGCGGGGACCGCGATGGACGACCTGGCCGCGGCCACCCGAGCCCTGGCCGCGCGCGCCGAACGCGTCGACCCGGCGCTCGCCACCACGGCGTTCATCCGTGAGGACCGCGAGGGCAAGGTGTTCCTCGACTCGACCCGGGCGGGTGGGGCGACGGTGGCGGCCGCCTACAGCCCGCGCATTCGTCCGGGTACGCCGGTCTCCTTCCCGGTGGCTTGGGAAGACCTCGACCGGGTCGTGCCGGCCGACTTCACCGTCCACACCGCCGCGCGGCTGCTCGCCGACGGCGATCCCTGGGCGGAGCTCATGCCGGAGCCGCAGCGGCTGCCCGCGGACCTGGTCGAGGAGGGGCACACGATCCCGATCGCCCGCGTCCAGGCGATGCACGAGGGCAAGCGCCGGGCGAAGGCCAGGAGAGAGGGATGATCACAGGGTGTACGCGAGCGCCGCTTCCGCGATCACCAGCAGCGGCACGAGCGGCACGGCGTACAGGGCCGCCTGACGAGCGCCCGTGTGCCGCTCGGGGAGGGCCGTGAGCAGGGCGAGCAGCACCGCGCAGCCGATCGGCGCGAGCAGCCAGGTCGAGAGGGTGATCGTGCCCCACGTGCTGGCCGCGTCGCATTCCGCGGTCTGGTCATAGGTCAGCGCGCCGAGTTCGCACGCCTTGTCCCCGAGGAGCGACACGGCCATCCAGGCGACGAAGCCCGCCAGCCAGATGACGACGGCGAGGACGGAGACCAACGCGACGGTCGTGCCGCTCGGCGAAGTCGTCCGGCTGGAGGACGGGGAGGGGGCGATCACGCCAGGACTCTAATGCTGATCAACCTCGGCGTGGCCGACTTTGATCAACCTGGCGCCCGGCGGCCGGTCCTCAGCGCCCGATCGCCACCGAAGGACCCGCCGCGCGACGTGGCGCGGCGCCGAGGGCCCGAGGGGGCCTCTAACCCTCAGCGCCTTCAGCGCCCTCAGCGCACGACCGCCACCCCGCCCGCGGGGACCGCGCCCGTGAACGGGCCGCCGGTCAGCAGGTCCGTGCCGGTCAGGCCGGGCACTGTGACGGGCATGTCTCCGTGGTTGATGAGGAAGACGCAGGCGCCGCGCCGTACCAGCTCCAGGGTGTCGGGCAGGTCGCGCGGCCGGGAGACGCCCGCGCGGTCGAGCACCTCGCCCAGCAGAGCGCGCAGGTCGTCGCCGCCGAGTGCGGCGGCCAGGTAGCTCGCCGTGCCGCCGCCGAACGCGTTGGCGGTCATGGCGGGATGCCCGGCGTCGGGGCCGTCGGTGAAGTGCCGCACGGCCACCGCGCGTTCGAGGCGGACCCGCTCGGACCAGATCCGGCCGGTGGCCCCGCCGGTGAGCGTCACGGTCTCCAGCTCGCGCAGCGGGTGGAACTCCTCGACCGACAGCCCGAGCACCTCGCGCAGCGCGCCGGGGTAGGCGCCCGCGTGGACGGTGTCGTTCTCGTCGACGATGCCGGAGAAGTACGACACGAGCAGGTGGCCGCCCGCCTCAACGTAGCGCTGCAGGTTCTTGGCCGAGCTTTCGGCGAGCAGGTACGAGCTCGGCACAACAACCAGCCTGTATCCCGAAATATCGGCGGAAGGGTGGACGAAGTCCACCGTGACGTGCTCCCGCCAGAGCGCCTCGTAGAAGGCGTCCACCCGTTCGCGGAAGCGCAGGTCGCCCGAGGGCCGCCACTCCAGCTCCAGCGCCCAGTACGACTCCCAGTCCCAGACCATCGCCACCTCGCTGGTGACCCGCTCGCCCTTGACCGGGGCCAGGCGGCGCACGTCGGCGCCTAGCGAGACGACGTCGCGCCAGATCTGCGAGTCGGTCCCCGCGTGCGGGATCATCGCCGAGTGCCACTTCTCGGCGCCGTACCGCGAGGCACGCCATTGGAAGAACAGCACCGAGTCCGAGCCCCTGGCCACGTGGGCGAGGCTGTTGCGGCGCATCTCGCCGGGCCGCTTGGCGATGCCGCGCGGCTGCCAGCTGATCGCGCTCGTCGAGTGCTCCATGAGCAGCCACGGCCCGCCGCCGGCCAGGGAGCGGCTCAGGTCGGCCGACATGGCGAGGTGGATGTGGTTGTCGGGCTGCTCGCCGTTCAGGTAGTGGTCGTTGGCGATGACGTCCAGCTCGGGGGCCCACCGCCACAGGTCCATCGACTTGCAGTTGACCGTGCCCGCGAAGTTCGTGGTGACCGGTTTGCCGCTGCGGCGCAGGATGTCGCGCTGCAGCCGGTAGTGGGACAGGTGCTCCTCGTTGGCGAATCGGGCGTAGTCGAGGCGCTGCGCCGGGTTGACCACGGTATGACTCCACCGGGGAGCGTCGATCTCGTCCCATTCGCCGTAGTGCTGGCCCCAGAAGGCGGTGCCCCAGGCGGCGTTGAGCGCGTCCAGGCTCTCGTACCGGTGCCGGAGCCATTCACGCCAGGCGGCCACGCTCGACTCGCAGTAGCACTCGCCGAGCGGCGCCCCGTACTCGTTGTGCACATGCCACATCACCACGGCCGGATGCTCGCCGTAGCGGGCCACCAAGCGCTCGGCCAGGCGCGCGCTGGCCGCGCGGAACGCCGGGTGGCTGGAGCAGGCGGTCTGGCGAGCGCCCGCGCCCACGCGGACGCCCTCGCGGGTCGTGGGGGAGGCGTCGGGGTACTTTCTGGAAAACCAGGCGGGCGGCACCGTGGTCGGGGTGCCCAGGTTCACCGAGATGTCCGCGCTGTGCAGGCGGTCGATGATGGTGTCGAGCCAGCCGAACTCGTACTCGCCCTCGGCGGGCTCCATCAGCACCCACGCGAAGATGCCCAGGCTGACCAGGTTCACCCCGGCTTGCCGCATCAGCCGTACGTCCTCCTCCTGCACCTCCAGCGGCCACTGCTCCGGGTTGTAGTCCCCGCCGAACGCGATGCCCTCGATCATGTAAGTCCCCCATTTTTCATGCCTTGACGGCGCCGCTGCTGAGGTCGGTGCGCCAGAACCGCTGCATCGTGAGAAAGAGCGCGATCAGCGGAATGAGTGCCAGAAACGTCCCGATGAGGATGAGGTTGTACAGACTCGGATGGTTGGCCCCGGCGGCCAGCATCGTGTAGAGCCCGACCGTCAGCGGGAACTTGCCGTCGTCGCCGAGCATGATGAACGGCAGCAAGAAGTTATTCCAGATCGCCACGAACTGAAACAGGAAGATGGTCACCATCCCCGGCCCCATCAGCGGCAACGCCACCCGGGTCAGCAGCGTCCAGTGCGAGGCCCCGTCGATGCGCCCGGCCTCGAGCAGCGAGTCGGGGATGGCCGCGCCGGCGTACACGCGGGCCAGATAGATGCTGTACGGATGCAGGATCTGCGGCAGCAGGACCGACCAGTACGTGTCCGCCAGCCCGACCTTGGCGAACAGCAGATATTGCGGGATCGCCAGCACCACCGCGGGCACCAGGATGCCGCCGATCAGGATGTTGAAGATCAGGTTCCGGCCGGCGAAGCGGTACTTGGCCAGCGTGTAGCCCGACACCGCGGACACGGCGGTCGACAGCAGCGCCCCGCCCCCCGCGTACAGCAGGGTGTTGAGCATCCACAGCCAGTACACCCCCTCCCGATAGGCGGCGAGATCGGCCAGGTTCTGGAAGAACCCGGTGCCGGGGGAGAACGTCGAGGTCGAGAACAGCTCGCCGGACGTCTTCGTGGCGGCGATCACCACCCAGCTCACCGGGAACAGGCAGTACACCGCGCCGACCAGCAGAACCCCGGTTGGGACCAGCCCGTACGTTGAAGCGGAGCGGGCCATCACGTCTCCCCGAACGCGCGGTTCTTCACCACGCGCAGGAACCCGAACGACAGCACCAGCGAGATCCCGGCGATCACCACGGCCGTGGCCGCCGCCGAATACAGGTCACCGGTCACGAAGGCGTCCCGGTAGATCTTCATCAAAGGGCTCCAGGTCGAGCTGATCGTGTTCGTGAGCGGCCGGAGCGTGGTGGGCTCGGTGAACACCTGGATCGTGGCGATGACCGAGAAGACGGTGACCAGGATGATCGCCGGGGCCAGGATCGGGATCTTGACCCGCAGCGCGATCTGCAGCTCCGACGCGCCGTCGATGCGCGCCGCCTGGTACAGGTCCTGCGGCACGGCTCGCAGGTTCGTGTAGAGCACCAGCATGTTGAAGCCGGTGCCGCCCCAGACCGCCACGTTGGCCATCGAGTACACGATCGTGCTCTGACTCAGCGGCGCGACCCCGAACAGCTCGCTGATCGGGCTGACGCTCGGCAGGTAGAGGAAGCCCCACATCAGGCTGGCGGCCACGCCCGGCACCGCGAACGGCAGGAAGATCGCGATCCGGGAGAAGCGCGCCAGCCGTACCCTCGCCGCGTCCAGCATCAGCGCGAACACCAGCGCCAGCCCCAGCATCACGACCAGGACCAGCACGCCGTAGCCGAGCACCCGCAGCCAGCCGGTCCACAGCTCGCCGTCGCCGATGGCGGCGGCGTAGTTGTCGAGCCCCACGAAGATCTCCCGCTTCGACCCCTTACCGAGCCCGAGCCCCGACACCTTGGTCCGGCGCAGACTGAGGTAGACGGTGTAGCCGATCGGCAGGGCCAGGAACAGGGCGAACAGAGTGACGGCCGGGGTCAGGAACAGGTACGGCGCCCAGCTTTTCCTTGGGGTCATTGGGCGAGCTTGAAGCCGGACTTGGTCATGTCCGCGACCGTGGCGTCCTGGACGCTCTGGAGGGCGCCGCTGAAGGAGGTCTTGTTCAGCGCGGCCTTGTCGAAGGCGTCCTTGAAGGCGTTGTAGGCCACATTGACGTTCGGGCCGAAGGTGAAGCCGCGCGCTCCCGCGCCGAAACCGGCCGCCTGCTTCCAGAAGTCGGGGATGTTCGAGAAGTACGCGGGCGGCTCGGAGAGCAGGTCGGCGCCCTTGGTCGCGGCGGGATAGACGGAGCCCTCCTTCACCAGCAGGGCGAGCGCTTCAGGGTCGCTGTTGAGCCAGGTGGCGAACTTCGCCGCGGCCTCCTTGTTCTTGGAGCCCGCCGACACGGAGACGGCCGAGCCGCCCCAGAAGCCGCTGAAGTTCTCGCCCGCGTTCCACTGCGGCAGCTGCGCGATCGCCCATTTGCCCTTGGACTTGGGCGCGTTGGTCGCCAGGGGACCGGGGGCCCAGATGGCCGACGGCCAGGTCAGGAGCTTGCCGTCGTTCAGGGCCTTGTTCCACTCGGGGGTGAAGTAGGGCATGTTGTCGATGACGCCCTCTTTGACCAGGCCGCCCCAGTAGTCGGCGAGCTTCTTGCTGGGCTCGTCGTTGATGGCGACCTTCCACGCCTCGCCGCTGATCGACCACCACTGCCCGCCCGCCTGCTGGGCCAGGCCCGCGAAGGAGCCCGGGTCCTTGCTGGAGAACGTGCCGAGGTACACCTTCGGGTCCTTCGCGTGCACGGTCCTGGCCGCGTCGGCGTACTCCTGCCAGGTCTTCGGTACGGCTATGCCGTACTTCTTGAACAGGTCTTCGCGGTAGTAGAGCAGCATCGGGCCGCTGTCCTGCGGGATGCCGTAGACCGCGTCGGTGCCGAGCGTGACCAGCCCCCAGATGCCCTCGCTGAACTGCGCCTTCACCGGATCCGCCGCCGTCTTGATGTCCGCCACCGCCTCGGCCGCCACGAACGACGGCAGCGCCTGGTACTCCGCCTGGACGAGATCCGGCGGGTTCCCGGCCTTGGCGGCGGTGAGGAACTTGGTGGCCGAGTCGTCCCCGCCCGCCTGGGTGCTGGAGGTGACCTGGATGTCGGGATGCGCAGTGTTCCAGACCGCGACGACCTTGTCCATGCCGGGCACCCAGTTCCAGTAGGTCAGGGCGACCTTCTGCGTGGTGGAGCTCGACGGGGCGGCACTCTGCTGAGCGCCACCGCTGGAGCAGCCGGCCACGAGGGTGACGGCCGCGGCGACAGCGGCAAGCCTGTTCATGTGCATGGGTACCTCGACCTGGGGGAGTCAGCGTCCTGGAGGGTCTGTGAACGTTCACAGCGTGTGTCCGGCCATCTGCGCTGTCAACCCCTCGTTACGGTGTCGTTAAACGGCCCAAAAGGTGTGTGCACGTTCACAGTGCTTCAGCGGTGGACCGTGAGATGCTGAACGCGTGAAAAGGCCGACCATCCATGACGTGGCCGCGGCGGCCGGGATCTCACGCGGCACCGTCTCGCGGGTCCTGAACGGCGACCGTTATGTGAGCCCAGCGGCCCGGATCGCCATCGAACGCGCCATCGCCGAGACCGGCTACGTCGTCAACCGCAACGCCCGCAACCTGGTCAGACAGCGCGCCGGATCGGTCGTCATGGTCCTGTCCGAACCCCCCTTCGAGGACCCCAACTACACCACCACCATCCGCACCGCGATCCGCCGCCTCGGCGAACGCGACCTGTCGCTGGTCATGATGATCGCCGGCGACGACAGGGAGCGCGAACAGGTCCTCCGCTACGTACGGGGCGGCCACGCCGACGGCGTCTTCCTCCTGTCCACCCACGCCGGCGACCCCCTGGTCGACACGCTCCACGGCGCCGGCATCCCGGTGGTCTCCTGCGGCGCCGTCATCGGCAGGGAGACGGTGATCCCGTACGCGGCCTGCGACGAACGGGGCGGCGCCCGCCAGATGGCCGAATACCTGGTCTCACGGGGCCGCAAGAAGATCGCGATGATCACCGGCCCGATGGACACGCCGGGCGGCATCCAGCGCCTCGAAGGCTTCGCCGACGTCCTCGGCCGCAAGGCATCCAAGAAGCTGATCGAACACGGCGACTGGACCCACGCCAGCGGCGAGACCGCCATGGCCCGCCTCCTGGAACGCGTACCAGACCTGGACGCGGTCTTTGCCGCCTCGGACGTGATGGCCTCGGGGGCCCTGCACACGCTGCGGGCGGCGGGCCGGCGCGTACCTGAGGACGTGGCGGTGGGCGGCTTCGACGACTCATCGGTGGCGATCTCCACCCATCCACCGCTGACCACGATCCGGCAACCGCTGAGGGACGTGGCTCAGGAGACGGTACGCCTACTGCTGGCCCTGATCGACGGCGCCGACCAGGTCGACTCGATAGCCCTCCCCACCAGCCTGATCGTCCGAGACTCAGCCTGAAGGCCCTCCGCTTCGCTCCGGACGTTCTTTCTCCCACCCCTTACCCGATTCGGTGGTTGGCCGTTTGATGCCCGCCCGCCCACAAAGGCCCTCCGCTTCGCTCCGGACGTCCTCCCAGGCGGGCTGACGCCCGCCCCCTGAAGGGCCTCGCTGCGCTCGGACTGCCTTTCCTAGCACGCTTCGCCGGGTCAGCTGGTTGGAGCGGGACAAGGTGGACGTCCACTTCAGGGCGTTCGGCATAATTGCTGCCACCGGCTGCCGTCAGTCATCGGACAGCAGGGTCCTTGCCCAGCTGGTTCGGGCGGTCGCTGCGCTCGTCGAGCTGTGCCGCAGGCACTCACACGCCCCGCGTGCCGAACTAGCGCCACTCGCTGAGTCGGATGACGTCCCGCAGAGTGGTGTAGTTTCTCGGCCGTTCGGCCCTGTTGGTGGAAGTGAAGGCCCCCGGTTGGAAGGTGCGTCCAACCGGGGGCGACCTCATCCGCGAACGCCAGGGACGGATGTCCGCAGATGAGGGGATGCCCTGGCTGGGAGATAGGGGGCAGTTCTCAACCAACCAAGGCGAGAGCTTGTTGCGGCCTTTGTTGCTACCGGATTCAACGACGAAGGCCGCCCCCGAGGCCCACTTCAAGAGACACTTGGCGGCCTGTCTCCTTTGCCGCTGCTCAGCGGTAGGGCCGGGGGAGCGTGATCAGCCGCGGCGATGGCACTCGGCTGGTCACGAGCATCAAGGTTGGCGCTCTAACTTGGCGTCCAGTTGTTCGAGATCGCCGGCAACAAGCGCTAGTCATCTGGGCTCCTGGTCGGGCAGAGAACGGGGGATCTCTAGGTCGCACCACACAACGCGGCGGCCGAGCGGAGTGACGTACGTGCCGCACCGCACGGAGAGCCTGCTTACGATGTCGAGGCCGCGGCCCGACTCGGCCTCGACATTCGGAGACTGGCCAGGGATGAATCGTGGCTCTGGCGCCGGGGCGCCGGGGTCAATCACCTCCAGACGGATGAAGCCGTTCCCGAAGCCCATCCGTAGTTTGAGCCAGTCGCGCCGCCGGCCTTGCGGCACGTGTACACAGGCGTTCGTCACCAGCTCGGAGACGACTTGGAGTGCGTCGTCCCGTACCGGGTCACTGGCGGCAAGCCATATCTTGATCGCTTGCCGCGCCTGCCAGGGCGTTTTGGCAGTTCGACGCAGCGTTATGAATCTCGATATGACGATGTCCTCTATCTGTGCTGGCACAGAATCACCGACCATTTCTGTGTCTGGTATGCGGCCCGCGTCGCAACTAAGTCAGAGTTGTCCTGTTATGAGAGACTGAACCGCCGTCGTTTGTTTCCCGAGGGGCATTTCCAAGAATGCTCCTGGCCAGCTATTTTTGAGATAGGGCGGCTGCGACACCTTTCAACAATTCTGTTGCGGCTGTTGTTGTTGCTGTCCACAACTCCTGTTGCTCCCCCGGACGGAGAGTCGAAATGTCGGCATGGTCAGACGAACCCCAAAACCTCCTGCCGGAGGCCATCTTTGGTCATGAGCTGCGCAGGCTGCGCCAGGCTCAGGGCTGGTCGCTAGAAGCGTTCGGCTCGCGGGTGAGGTATTCGGGGACGATGGTCGGCTACTACGAGCTTGCGAAACGTCCAGTGCCGGAGGAGTTCGTTACGCGCGTTGAGGAGGTTCTAGGGCTCAAAGGGGAGCTGGTCGACCTCTGGAAAAAGATCAACCCCAAGACCGCGCCGAAGTGGTTCAGGGAGTGGCCGAAGATCGAGGCGGCGGCCCGGACCATACGGAGCTGGGAACCGCTCATCGTGCCCGGTCTTCTGCAAACAGCTGACTATGCTCGTGCTGTTCTGCGGGGCAGGCCAGGAGCGACCGAAGAGGAGGTCGAGCAGGCGCTTGAGGCGCGGCTCCAGCGGCAAACCATCTTCGATCGGCCTACGTGTCCCATGTTCACCGGTGTCATGGATGAGGGCGTCTTGCATCGTCAGATCGGTGGACGCGAAGGCATGCGGCAACAGCTTGAGCGGCTACTGTCGCTTACGGACCATCCGAAGATCACCATTCAGATCGTCCCGCTTGAGACAGAACAGACCACGGGCCTACTCGGCGGCTTCGCCATCGCACAGCTACCCAACGCGCAAGACTGGGCTTACCTGGAGTCTCCGTCCAGCGGCCAAGTAACCGATCGCGTGGAAGAGGTGCAGGCTATTAGCCTGAGGTACGACATGATCCGTGCATGGGCACACCCCTTGCATGTCACCAAGAACGTGCTACGCGAGATGCTAGAGAGGTATGAGCATGAATGAGGAACTGTCCGACGAGCTGGCCGCCGCTGCATGGCGCAAGGCCAAGGCCTCGGGCTCGAACAACGGCAACTGTCTGGAGGTTGCCCCGTTGTCCGGCGGGCGTGTCGGCATCCGAGACACTGAGGCTCCCGACCAGACCCCGTACGTCGTTCGCGACTCAGTCTGGGCCGCCTTTATCGACGGTGCCAAAAAGGGTGAATTCGACTTCTAGCGTCACGCAAAGCCCCTGGTATTACTTCAGGGGCTTTGTTATGGCTATATTCCGGTTTGTCTTTTTTGTTGCGCCACAAACAATCGCCGAATCTGGCCTCCGGTGCAGTCGCGGCCTGGCAGCGAGGCGCATCACCCAGCTTGTCCGGACTATCAAGACTTGCCCGGCCTGTCACGGGGAGAACCGCTCCGGACGGAAGTCCGCGAGCATCTCATCTCTCTCCCCACTGACGATCTCCGAAGCAAGCAGCCGGCCGATGACCGGCCCGAGCGTGATGCCGCTGTGGGAAACGGCCTCGTAGTAGCCGGGCACAGACGGCACCGCGCCCACCGAAGGGAATCCGTCGGCTGGGATGGGCCGGTTGGATACCCGTGTCTGTACGACGCGGGAGTCGCCGAACTCGGGAACGACCTGCCGCGCCAATTCGTGGAGCAGCCGCGCGAGTTCCGCCGGATCCTCGACTGTGTCGATGAGTGCGTCGATCTCGCGGCTGTGGAGGACCACCGAAGCGTCTCCGTCAGGACGGATCTCGATGTGCGGCGCGTGCATGGCCCGGTGGACCGGGACCTGAGCACAGCCGATCCGGGTCACGACGCCGGGTTCCCGGCGCATCGGCACGTGCCGTGCGATGAGCCCGGCGACGTGCGAGGCGCTGGGGCCCGCCGCGTTCACGACGATGTCGACGTCGAGACGGCTCCCATCGGAGAGAGTAACTGTCCGGATGCTCCCGTCGGCACCGGTGCCGATGTCACTGACCGTGGTGCCGAACCGGTGCTCGGCGCCGGCCGCGACGGCCTGGCCGACCAGGCGCCCGACGAGATGACGTCCATGCACCCAGGCTTCGTCGGGGTAGAACACGACGGGAGCCTCGTCGGGCATCGTGAGGGCGGGTTCGAGGCGGCGGCGCACCTCGGCCCCCGTGCACACCTCGACCCGGTAGTCCCAGCCGGCCAGCAGCCCGACTGTTTCCAGGAGCTTCGCCTCCGCCGCGGGATCGTCTGTCCAGCGCAGGTGGCCACTGGGATACCACCATGAGTCCGGCCCGATGGTTCCGGCGAGCTCACGGTAGGCGGCCATGCCCGCGACGTTCAGGTCGAAGTAGGACCTGCGCGCGGTCTTGTTGCTGGCGTTGACCCACGAGAAGGACCAGTTGGTGACGCCTTCCCCCGGCTGGCCCGCGTCGATGAAGATCACCTTGGCGCCGTGCCGGGACAGGTTCCAGCCCACGCAGGCTCCGAGGATGCCCACTCCGATGACCGCAACACGTTCAGGCCGCTTCACGGATCCGATCCCCACGAACGCCCCTTTCCTAGATCACGGGCGAACTCTCATTTCTAGCACGCAAGCCCTATGAACGGGACTGGCAAAGGCTCCGAAATCGGGTATCGAAGCGGCGGGCACGGGGTTATACCTTTCAGGCGCCGGCGCCGCCATCCACCGGCACGATCGCGCCGGTCACCATCGATGCCCGGTCGCTGAGCAGCCACGCCGCCACCTCGGCGACTTCGTGGGGCTCGGCCATCCGTCCGAGCGGGACCGATGCCTTCACCTTCTCGACGATGCCGGGGGTCGCCGCCTCCCAATCGTCGATCATCTTCGTGGCGGTGCCGCCGGGGGTGATGCCGTTCACCCGGATGCCATCACGGCCCCAGCTCACCGCGGCGGTCTCGGTGATGCTGTTGAGCGCGCGCTTCATGGCGCCGTACGCGGGGAGTGCGGGGTTCGCGCGGCGGCTGCCGATGCTCGAGGTGTTGACGATCGCCCCGCCACCGTCGCGTCGCATGAGTGCGGCCTCAGCCGTCATGGCGGTCCAGTGCGCCCGGAAGTTCACCGCGAACTGCTGCTCTATGTCCTCATCGCTCGTGGTGTCGAGCGGACCAGGCCGCTGGATCACCGCGCCGTTGTTGAACGCGCCGTCGAGCCGTCCGTGCAGCTCCTCGACGCGGTCGACCGCCGCGCGGATGCTCGTACGGTCGGCGAGGTCCAGGGTGACGGCGTCGGCGACGCCGCCGTCGGCGCGGATCTCGGCGACGATTTGCCGCAGGGCGTCGGTGCCGCGGGCGGCGAGTACGACGGCGGCCCCCTCGGCGGCGAAGAGCCGGGCCGCGGCCGCCCCGATGCCGCGGCTGGCGCCGGTGATGAACACGACCTTGCCGGTGAGCAGGCCGATGGGTGCGATGTCAGTGGTGTTCGTCATGACGACAGTGTCAGGCCGGCGACCAGGCCGGATGCAGGCACAGACGGTACCAGGATCGATCGCCGCGCAGCGTGCACACTGGGGATATGGACAAACAGGAACTCGGGGCGTTCCTCCGGAGCCGTCGCGAGCGGCTCCGGCCGCAGGACATCGGACTGTCCTCGGGCCCGCGACGCCGGACACCGGGACTTCGCCGCGAGGAGGTCGCGGTCCTCGCGCACATCTCCACGGAGTACTACGTCCGGCTCGAGCAGGGCCGGGCGCCGCGACCGTCGGGCGAGGTCCTCGCCGGGATCGCGGACGCGCTGCGGCTCACGGACGCCGAGTCCGACCACCTCCACGTCCTCGCGGGAACCGCGCCGAGGCGTACCGGACTGCACCGGCGCGACGTACGCCCGAGCATCCTCGCGCTCCTCGAGCGGCTGCCGCAGACGGCCGCTTTCGTGATTTCGGCCACGTTCGAGGTGCTCGCGTGGAACGACCTCGCGGCCGCGCTCATGGAGGACTTCGCCGAGCTCGCCCCGCGGGACCGCAATCTCGCGCGCCGGGCATTCCTCGGCCCTACGCGCCCCGATGCGACGTTGTACGGAATCTCCGACGCCGTGGAGTTCCGGCACCAGGTCGTCATGGGGTTGCGATCCACCCTCGCCCGCTACCCGTCCGACCCCGCGGTGATCGAGCTCGTCGACGAGCTCCGCGATGCCAGCCCCGAGTTCGCCCGGCTCTGGGAGCGGCACGACGTGCAGGCCGCGCCAACGCTCATGAAGACGTTCCGGCACCCGGTCGTCGGGGAGATCGCCGTTGACTGCGACTCGCTCGCGCTCACGGAACGCGACCAGCACCTCGTGCTCTACAGCGCGCCCTCAGGATCCCCTGGCGTCGAAGCCCTGGCTCTGCTGAATGTCCTTGGCGCGGAGTACGTCAAGGCGAACAGGCCACGCTGACCTACTCCGGCCCCAGGCGGCGACCTGTCATCCCGTTACGGGCTCGTCGTCAGCGCCGGGCTCGTTTCGACGACGCCGTCGAGCACCTGATCGATGCGCCCCAGAAGATGAACGTGGTGATGCCCGCGTCCAGCGCCGCCGCGACGCACGCCGAGTGGCCCCCCGGTCGGTGGGCCGCTCGACCCCGCTCAGTCCCGCTCGTATTCGAGGGCGGGCTCGCGCTCGGCGGTGACCTGCAGCCGGACCACGCCGGGGCGTACCGACGCGACGTTGTAGACGATCCAGTTGGCGCCGACCTGGTCCGCCGCCAGCGGCTTGAGCTGGTACCCGCCGTCATCGACGGAGACAAGGCTGAACTCGGCGGTCAAGCCGCGCTTCCGCACTTCGGCCAGCACGTCATCGACGGTCTGGCCGCTCACCTTGGCCCCGGCCAGTTGTTCTCCGGTGCGAGTGGCCGACTGCCATTCGTTCGCATAGGACTCGCCTGGCTTGGCCGGCCGTCCCAAGTCGAAACGCATCACGTCGGAGGTGCCCTTGAGCGCCGCGGGAACGGTCACGACCATGAAGCAGTCGCTGTCGGCCAAATCGCAGCCTTCCGGTTCCCTGCGGACCCAGAAGGGCCCACCCCCTTGAATCCTCACGATCTTGCCCACCGAGGCCGGGGAGACCGGGATCACCTTGAGCTCGACGTTGAGGCCAAGCGCCCGGAACGCCTCCGAGAACTTCCGCTGATCCGCGTAGGGGTCCTTGATCCGGGCGACATAGGTGTCCGCCTCTTCCCGGATCTCCACCGCGGAGTTGGCGTAGGAGATCGCGGTACCGCCGCTGTATCCCAGCAGGCTCGGTCCGAGGACGGCGCCGAAGGCGAGGACGACGGAGGCGGCGAGTCCGAGCAGCGTGCGACGAGCCCGGTGCCGGGTGCGCAGGCGTCGCGGGGCCCTCGTCGTCGCCGGGTCCCGCTCCTGGGCGATGATGTCCGTGAACAATGCCTGTGCGCGGGTGCCGCTGGCACGTTCGCCCGCTTCGTCTGGCCCGATCCGGGCTAGCGGCTTCAGCAGCTCGTTGATCTCATCAATGCTCTTCAAAGCGGTCTCCCTGCCGGAATAGCGGCGCTGGCTGATGTGAATCGGACATCGGCTTCGTCGAGCGCGAGGGAAAAGCGTTTGCGGGCTCGGTACAGCCGGATGCGTACGGCGTTGCGGGAAAGCCCCAGCATCGTGGCGATCTCTTTGCGGTCCAGGCCCTCCCACGCGACCAGCGAGAGGAGCTCACGGTCGTCGTCGGAAAGCGTGCTGAACGCCTGGGCGATCGCGTTCAGCTCGACGTTGTGGTCAGCGGGATCGCCATAGAGATCGGCCATCTCCGTGTCGAGTTCCCGGTGGCGCGACTGGTGCCGAAGCGCGCGGCGGCGATGGTCGGCCAGCACGTTGCGTGCTACTCCGTACACCCAGAGCCTCGCCTCCGCACCTGGAGGCAACTCGTCCATCTTGCGCCAGACGATGGTGAAGGTCTCGGCGACCACGTCCGCCGCGTCTTGCGGGGAATCGCAGCGGCGTCCGGCGTAGGCGATGACCTGGTCATAGGTCGCCCTATACACGGCTTCGAACCTGTCGGTGTCATCTGGCACGGGCGGGTCCCATCGTGACGTCCTTCACTCGATACGGGATGCGAACACCCTCTTCATTGGTGGATGCGGCCGTGCCATTTCGCCGCAAAACCAAAAATCTCGAGCGTCGTCGACCCTGTTGACTTTGTCGCAAGCTATGACGCAACATGTTGATACAAACCTTGCGACAAAGGAGACGGTATGGCGAACAGTTCCATGCCGGGCGCCGGCCCGCGGCCGGCGGAGGTCCGACTCACGGAGACCTGGCTGCGGCAGCACGGCCTCGGCGACGGCCCACCGACACCGTTGCTGACCACGCGACTGGCGGTACGGCGGCGGGCGCGGCTAATGGGCAGTGTCCTGCTGGCCGCGCTGTATATCGCGGCCGCGCTGGCACAGGCCACTGACCTGATGGCCACTGCCGCATCCGGCGGACTTTGGCCGGCGCGGCCGACGCTGGTGCTGGCCCTGAGCGTGTTGATCATCGGGCTGGTGCTGGCCCGGATGCTGCTTGACGCCTGGGTACGGCGTGTCGACCGGCAGGCCGGGGCGGCACTGGCGCGGCGAGTGGCCCATCCGGTGCAGCTCGGCTGGCGGACCCTCCTTGGAAGGAGGTACGCCGTGCTGGTGGCCGGCATCTTCGCCGGTGCGTTCGCGCTGGGGGTGAGCGCACTGGCCGTCGATGAGGGCAGAGTGCGGTACATGGCTGTCGTGCTGCTGATCGCCGTGGCCGGGGCCGGCCTCGGCTTGGCCCTGCAGCTGCGCGAGGTGCTGGCCCGGCCGGTCGTGGCCGAGGACGAGGTGTCGCTGACGGCCGACGTCATCATGCGCATCGAGGACGCGCGCGATAGCAACGCGCCGAGCGTGCTGTTGGGGTTGCCGGTGGTGTTGCTGTCCGGGTCCGCGCCCGGCTGGTGGACCGCCGCCTCACTAGGCTTCATGGTGCTGGGTCTCGCCGCCATCATCGCCGCCCATGCCAGGACGCCGTCGTGCGCGGACACAGCGCGGCACGTGGTCGGCGTCGAATGATCGTCATCGACGCGGGCTCGCCGGTGCCGCCGTTCGAGCAGCTGCGGGCCCAGCTCGCCCGGCAGATCCACGACCGTACGCTGGCCGTGGGCTCCCGGCTGCCGACCATCCGCCGGCTCGCGGCCGACCTCGGCCTGGCCGTCAACACGGTCGGCCGGGCCTACCGGGAGCTTGAGGAGGCCGGGCTGATCGAGACCCGGGGGCGGGCCGGGTCGTTCGTGTCCGCGGCGGGGGAGGAGGCCCGCGAACGAGCCCGCCAGGCCGCCGCCGACTACGCGGCCGTCGTGGCGAGCGTCGGCATCGACGAGACCGAGGCGCTCTGCATCGTCGAGGCGGCCCTGAGATCCGGCGACGCAGCCGCTTCCGCCTCATTCTGACTCGGCGCTCGGGCCTGTGCGGCCCGAGCGCCGAGCGCTTGGGCTTGTGAGGCCATGGTCCGCCCTGGGATCAGTCGCAGACCTGAGTGCTGACGGGCTTGGTGGCGGTCGCGGCCTCGCGGGCGTCGGCGGCGACTTCGCTGGCGGTCAGTACGTAACCGATGTCCTCCTGGCTGGTGACGGCGGCGAAGGCCACGCCCAGCACCCGCCCGTCGGTGGCCAGCAGGGGACCGCCCGAGTCGCCGTGCTCGACCTTGCCCCGAATGAGGTACACCTCCCGCGTCACCTCGGGCCCTCGGTAAATGTCGGGGATGGAGGCGCTCTGCCGCGCCGCGACCCGGGCCGGCTGCGGAGTGAACCCGCGGCCCTGGGGGTAGCCCGCGATGATGGCGTCCTCGCCCTTGTCCGCCTCGCCGTCGAAGGTCAGGTGCGGCAGTCCGAGGCCCGGTACGTGCAGGACCGCCACGTCCCGTCGCGGGTCGTACAGAACCACCACCGCTGGGTGAGGGCGCTGCTCGTGATCGATGATCTGCAACTCCGCGTCCACCCCCGCGACCACGTGCGCGTTGGTCATGATGTGATCGGGCGCGTACACGAATCCTGAGCCGGTGATGCGCTTGCGGCACGAGCTCGCCGTCCCCTGCACCTGCACGATCCCGGCCCGCGACTGCTGTAACGCGGGGCTCTTCAGCACTGCCGCGCTCGGCGGTGGAACGTCGATGAGCGGCTGGCCGGCGATCACGTCCAGCACCGGCGGGAAGCCGGACCGGTCGATGAACTGCTTGAACGGTTTCTGCCAGTCGCGCGCCGCGTCCGGGACCGCCTGATCGACCGTGGCCAAGAGCAGTGAGCCACGAATCTGTTCCACGACCGGCACCAGCGAGGTGGATACCAGCAGGCTTCCGACCAGCCAGGCGATGACCAGCACCGAAAAGGCGGCGACCAGCATTCCGCCCACCGCGTCCAGCCTCCGGGCAGGTTCGTCCCGCAGATGGGAACGCAATACCGCCCCCACGGTAGATGTGATGAACTGACCGATCATCGCGGCCAGAAGCACGATTACGAGGGCCAGTAATAACTGCGGGACGTCTCCGTCCACAACCGCGCCCGCGATGGGCGGCGCGAGATTAATCCCGAACACACATCCGCCGATGAAACCGATGAAGCCGGCCGCCCCGACGACGAACCCTTGGCGATATCCGGAGAAGCCGAAGGCGATCACCAGAGCGACCAACACGATGTCGAGCAGATCACCGTTCACTAGGCAAAGGTAAACCCGATCTTTGCCTCTGCGCTCGAGCAGAGGGCCGATTGGCGTTGAACGTGGCCATTGACCCCACTGGCGGAGCCGAGGCCATTACCTCTTCGGGCGGAAGTAGTGCCCGACCATGTAGGCGGTGACCTGGCCGCCGATCTTCGCGCCCTGCACGTCGGCCGTGCGGGTGTGGATACCGCCCCAGACGCGGGCGTTGACGACCTCGGCGATCGCCTGGGAAAAGCCGCGGAAGTACCTGGTGGTACCCGAGGCGGCGCTGTACCCGCTGAAGGAGATGTCGTCCCGGCCGAAGAAGTACGCCAACGCCGACATGCTCGCCGCGGTGAAACAGGCATGTCCCGATGTGAAGTCGGGGTGCGGCGGCGTAACGAGCAACGGTGTCCAGTTGGGGTCGGCCGCCGTTGCCGGGTTGCCGTCGGTGTCGGCCAGCTGGATCGCGGTGATCGGCCGCCAGAAGCTCCATGCCGCCTTCTCGTTGAAGCAGGCGGTCGTGGCATCGGCTTCGGCCAGATCGACCATCGCGAACATCCGCGCAGTCTGAAGCGTGGTCAGTCCCTGTGTCGTCGCGAGCTGGCGTTTGATCTCCCATTCGACGAGATGTCGATCATGCCACCAGATCGCGGCTTGCGTCTGGTCGGCCGTCCTGACGGTGCTGGTCGCCGAGCCGATCGTCTTGACCTCGTTGAAGTCCCGGGCGTACTGGCGGCTGGTGAGCGATGGCGGGCCGGACGTGCGGAACATGGACGCGCGGGGGATGAGGAACGGTTTGAGGTCACCCACCCATGCCCCGTCGGAGGCGAAAGCGGGAGGCGTCGGCCGCCACTGGCCGGGTTGGGTGCCGACGGTCCAGGTCTGGCTGCCGAACGCGCCATCGTTGCGCCGCGCGGCGATCATCGCAGCGGCCGCCTGCTCGCCCACCGTGATCCCGCGCCGCTTCGCGGCACTGTCGGGGATCGCGGCCAGCGACTCGTCGTACTGCGTCTCCAACCTCGCCTGCTGAGCCGGGAACAGCGCGTTCAGCACGCGGAAGGCCGCGGTCGCGACGGCCGCGTCCGTCGACTCGGTCCCCTTGGCGGCCGGTGCGATCAGGTACGGCTGATAGGGAGTGCCGGCTATCGCGTTCACCGCGTCGTAAACGGCTCCGTGCACCATCGCGAAGCTGCGTGCCTGGACTTGCGGCTGCTGCGCGGCGATATCCCAGATGGCTGTCTGAGCGTTGCCGTCCCAGACAATGATGGCATTGGCGGTTGCGGGTGAATCCGAGGCGTACGCGAATGACGGGACCGGCGAACCGGAAATGATGACTCCGGCGACGACCGGCCAAACGGCCATGCGCCGCAGGATGGCGACCCAGCCCGCATTGCGTGATCTAAGCACTGAAGCAAAGTACTATGCCGGCCTCGGCCGTTACAGCGGCTGAACGGGCGAAAAGCTGATAATGGCGTAGCCGGAAATACGAAGCAGAAAGTGTCCGTTTCAACGATCCGCGCTTTCTGGAATGCCTCCTCGTCTCACAAACTCTTCGCCGGCCGACCGGCCCGCCCGCCCGCCTGGGGTATCGGCGGGCCGGCCGGCGAAGCTCCTCACGATCGCCGGTGTCGCGGGCCATCGTGAGGCCCGGTCACGCGACCAGGCGCAGCCAGGCAGCCGCGAGTGCGGCGTGACCGGCCGGTGTCGGGTGCGCGCCGTCCGCGGCCCAGTACTCCGGTCCGGTCGTCGCGGCGAGCTCGGCGAACATGCCGTCGGCGGCGAGCAGGTGCGCGCCGTACTTGCGGGCGAGTTCGCGGACGACCTGGTTCTTCGGGTCCAGGTCGGCCCGCCACTCCTTCCGCTCCTTCTTGCCGATGTGCACGTCGCCGACCTCGACAAGGCCGCTGATCGGCAGGAGGGACGTCTCGATGAGGATCAGCTCGACGCCGGCCTCGGCGAGGGGCGCGAGCAGGCGGTCGTAGCCTGCCGCGTACTCCTCCGTGGAGATCACGTAGCCGTCCGGGTCGTACGTGTGCCAGGCCACGTCGTTGCCGCCGACGAGGATCGACACCACGTCCGGGCGCGCGTCGAGCACGTCCGCCTGCCAGCGGGCTTCGAGGTCCATCACCTTGTTGCCGGCGATCGCGGAGTTCAGCCAGGTCACGGGCCGGTCCGGGTGCCGCAGTCCCCACTCGCCCGCGACGCGCAGGGGGTAGCCGAAGCCGAGGCCGTCCTCGCTCTCCAGTCGTTGGCAGTCGGTGACCGAATCGCCGGTGAACATTACGGTGCTTCCGGGTCGGAGGGTGATCGTCATGTGTGTTCCTGAGTCTCGGTTGAGGAGAGGAAATTTCATTTCGGGGGAGTGCGGCGTTAAATCGCCGGGCTACCGAACCAATGGCCGGCGGCCCGCTCGAACGCGTCACGATCAGGGGCGCGATCACCGGCCCAGGCGACTATGCCGTCGGGCCGGACAAGCAGGGCCCCGAATCCGAGGTCGTTTCTCGCCGGACCGGCTACATACCGCATCCGGCTTTCCCAGCCCCTCGCTGAATCGTGCAGGCGCCGGTCGGTGCTGAAATCGAGCGCGACGCCTCGTCCGTCCCGCATCAGTTCGCCGAGGCGAGTGCCGTCCTCAAGACGAAGATCCGGGGCATTGCGGCCGACCAGCGACTGCTGCTCGCTGCCGAGGTCGTAACGGAGCGACGATCCCGATGTCTTCTCGAATACGTACGTCGTTCCGTCACGGGTCCCGAGCAGGTCGCGGACCACTCCTTGGATCGCCTGGGCATGCGGGTCCGGCCGCATGACCGCCGCCTGGGCGCGCGTCCAATCGAGCACCCAGGCGCCGATCGGATGGCGCTCGCGGGTGTAGGTGTCGAGCAGCCCGTCCGGCGCGTACCCCTGCACGGTCGCCGCGAGCTTCCAGCCCAGGTTCGAGGCGTCGCCGAGGCCGAGGTTGAGTCCCTGCGCCCCAAGGGGAGAGTGGATGTGAGCGGCGTCGCCCGCGAGCAGGACGCGTCCCTGCCGGTAGGTCGTCGTCTGCATCGCCCGATCGGTGAAGCTTGAAGCGAGATGGACGTCGCTCAGCGTCACGTCGGTGCCGGACACCCGGCGCAGAACCGCCTGGAGATGGTCGCGAGTCGGCGGCCGCGAGCGATCGAACGTGCCGCCGTCGAAGTCCAGCATGCCGATGTACCCTTCCGCGGGTGTCCGGAGGTACATGCCGGTCGGCGTCAGGTTGAATCCGGGGCGCAGCTTCTCGGGATCGGCGATGGTGGCGAGCACGACATAGCCGGTGAACTGCGGCTCGGTGCCGACGAAGTCGAAGCCCGCGAGCCCGCGCACCGCGCTGCGTCCGCCGTCGCAGCCGACGAGCCAGCGCGCCGCGTACTCGTGCTCGCCGGCTCGTGCGACCACGCTCTCATCGGTCCGCGCGATGGCTGAGACCGTGACGCCGCGCCTTACCTCCACGCCGAGCTTGGCCGCCCACTCGGACAGCACCGCGTCGACCGCTTCGAGGTTCGTCATCACGCCGTCCATCGCCGGGCTGGGCAGCCGGAACGGCAGGGCGGCGACGTCGACCTTGGCCGGATCGAGCATCATGCCGGCGAAGTGGCCCACGCCACGAGGGGGTGACGGCTCGTCCGTGTCGGGGTTCCCGCCGGAAGGGACGCCTGAGGCCGTCAGCAGCGCGTGCAGCATCCCCCGGCGATAGAACGCCTCCACCGACGCGGCGGACAGGCCCCGCATTCCGAGCGGGTCCGCCTTCCACGGGGAGCCGGGCTCCGGCTCCCGCTCAAGCACCAGGACAGAGCAGCCCGCGAGACCAAGCTCGCAGGCAAGGAACAGACCAACCGGGCCGGCGCCCACGATCACTACATCGTGCACGGAAGCCCCCTTTCCGCAACTTATTGGAACGCTATTCCAGAGCGTTTTGCGCAGTCCTTCCGCGCGCCCCCGACGTTCTCCGAGGCATACGAAGACTGACGCGGGCCGCTCACACGGGGCACACACGGCCCTCACATGAGGACAAATCCTGATTTGGACACTCGTCGGCACGCGCGCGAAGATTCGGAAGATGGACGGGGATGCGAGGCTTCGCGTCACGCTGCTCGGCGCCTTTCAGGTGTCTCGCGGTGACGCCGCCCTGCCCGTTCCCGGCGCGCGGTCGCAGGGCCTGGTCGTACGGCTGGCGCTGGCCGGCGGGCGCGTGGTCGAGCAGGGCGTCCTGATCGACGCGATCTGGGCCGATGACCCTCCGGCCGACCCCGCCCATGCCTTGCAGGCCCTCGTCTCGCGGCTGCGCCGGTCTATCGGCTCGGCCGGCGACGTCGCGCAGGCCGCGGGCGGCTACCGGCTGAACGTGGACGCGGCCGAGGTGGACGCGCTGCGCTTCGAGCGGCTCGCCGCCGCCGGTCGTGACCGCCTGCGCGCCGACGACCCCCATGCCGCGGCGGCCGTGCTCGGCGAGGCCGTGGCGCTGTGGGGCGACCGTCCCGGAACCGAGCCCACGGTCGTCGCCGCGGTCGCGCCCACCGTCGCGACCTGGCTGGCGCACGCCTCGATCGAGGCCGTCGCCGACCTCGCCGACGCCGAGCTGTCCCTGGGCCGTGCCGACGCGGCCGCCGCCCGCCTGACCGCCCTGCTCGCCGAGCACCCCGTCCACGAACGGGCGGCCGCGCTGCTCATGGACGCGCTCGCCGCCCAGGGCCGCCAGGCCGACGCTCTGGCCCTGTACGAGCGGGTCCGCGAAGCCCTGGCCGACGCCCTCGGCACCGACCCGGGCACCGCCCTGCACGAACGCCACCTGCGCCTGCTGCGCGCCGAGCGGCCCGCCCCGGCCGCCGACACCGCGCCGACCGGGCCGAGTAACCTGCCCGCGCCGCCGACCGGGCCGAGCAACCTGCCCGCGCCGCTGACCAGCTTCATCGGGCGCGACGACGACCTCGCCCGGATCGACACGCTGCTCGCCACCGGGCGCCTGGTCACCGTGCTCGGTCCCGGTGGCGCCGGCAAGACGCGCCTCGCCGTCGAGGCCGCCCGCCGCCACCGCCTCGACTACCGCGACGGCGCCTGGCTGATCGACCTCGCCTCGGTCACCGAGCCGGCCAAAGTCGGCGCGGCCGTGCTCGCCGGGATCGGGCTGCGCGGCGGCGCGCTGTTCGAGGCCCGGACGCGGGTCGAGGGCGACGAGCTGGACGTGCTCGCCGACCGGCTCGGCGGCCGGGAGATCCTGTTGCTGATCGACAACTGCGAGCACCTTGTCGACGCCGTGGCCCACCTGGTCGCGGCGCTGCTGTCCCGCTGCCCTGAGCTGCGCGTACTCGCCACCAGCCGCGAACCTCTCGCGGTCGACGGCGAGGCGCTGGTGCCGCTCGGCCCGCTCGCGCTGCCCGGCCCGGACGACGGCGTCGAGCAGGCCCGGCGGGCGGCGTCGGTACGCCTGTTCACCGAGCGGGCGGCGGCCGTACGCCCGGGCTTCGACGTGGACGACACGACGCTGCCCGAGGTCCGGCGGGTGGTCCGCGGCCTGGACGGGATGCCGCTGGCGCTGGAGCTGGCCGCCGCCCGGCTGCGGACGCTGTCGTTGCCCGAGCTGGCCGACGGGCTGTCCGACCGGTTCCGGCTGCTCACCACCGGCAGCCGTACCGCGCTGCCCCGGCACCGCACGCTGCGCGCGGTCATCGCCTGGAGCTGGCAACTGCTGAGCGAGCACGAGCGTACGGTCGCCGAACGCGTCTCGATCCTGCCCGGCGGCGTCACGCCGGCCTCGGCCACCGCGCTCTGCGCCGGCACCGCGGTGCCGGCCGCCGAGATCCCCGAGCTGCTCGCCGGCCTGGTCGACCGGTCACTGTTGCAGCTCGCGCCCGACCCGGGCCGCTACCGCATGCTGGAGACGCTGCGCGAGTACGGCACCGACCGCCTGGCCGAGACGGGCGACCTCGGCACCGTCCGCGACCTGGCCGCCGGCCACTTCGCCGAGCTGATGGCCCGGTACGACCCGCGGCTGCGCGGGCCCGGCCAGCTGACGGCCATCCGGGTCATCAGCGCCGAGTACGACAACGCGCTGGCCGCCCTGCGCCGACGGTGCGACACCGGCGACGCCACCGCCGCGGTCGCTCTCGCCCTGAACCTGACCTGGTACTGGCAGATGTTCGGCCGGCACCCCGACGCGACCTACTGGCTGGGCGAGGCGCTGGCCGTGCCCGGCGGCGGCGAGCCGACGCCCGGCCGCGACTGCGCCCACGCGATCCACCTGATCAACCGGGCCGACACCCGGCCGGGGCTGACCGCCGAGGAGGTCGCGGACGACCAGGCGCGGCTGCGCGAGCTGGCCGACCGGCTGCTCGCGTACCCGGAACTGCCGGGCCCGTGCGGCGCGCTCACCGCGCTCACACTCGCGTTCCTCCAGGAGGAGGAGACCGTGTACGCGAAGATCGCGCGCCTGGCCGACGGCGACGACGTGTGGCTGTCGGGGCTGGCCCGCATGTTCCGCGCCCAGTTCGCCGAGAACGCGGGCGAGTTCGACACCATGCGCGCCGACGTGGAGGCGGCCCTGGCCTGCTTCCGGCAGGCCGGCGACCGCTGGGGCCAGGCCACCGTGCTGCCGATGCGCGCCCAGCAGCGGCAGTACGACGACGACCTCGACGGCGCGCTGGCCGACCTGCGCGAGGCGCAGTCGCTGGCCGGCGAGTTCGGCTCGCTCAGCCTCAGCGACGAGGTGTTTCTCCATCTGCGCTGGATCGACCTGCACCTGCGGCGCGGCGACACCGACTCGACGATCGCGATGGTCGGCTCGGCCCGGGAGCTGGCGCTGCGCGCGGCCTCGCCGGAGCTGTCGGCCCTGGTCGACGCGTGGGAGGCCGCCTTCCGGGTGCGGCGCGGCGACCTGGACCGGGCGCGGGACCTGCTCGACGACGCCGAACGAGCTCTGCTCGGTGACACCACGTTCCCCGGTGACCACGCGCGGGCGCTGGCCGGCAGCGTACGGGCCGCGCTCTGCCTGGAGCTGGGCGACCTGGCCGGCGCGGAGAAGATGCTGGCGAAGGCGTACGCGGCGGCGCTGGACGCCCGGGACCTGCCGATCCTGTCACTGGGGGCGGTGAACGCGGCCGCGCTCGCCCAGGCGCGCGGGCGGCATCACGAGTCGGCCGTCCTGCTCGGCGTCGCCTCCCGGCTGCGCGGCACGCACGACCGCACCGACCAGCAGGTCCGCGAGCTCACCCGCCGAGGGCGGGCCGCGCTGGGCGAGGAGGCCTTCGCCACGGCGTACGGGAAGGGCTGGGAGCTGGACGGGAAGACAGCCGTGACCGAGGTCGACCCGGCCCGGCTGCGCCGGGAACTCGGGACGGCTGCCCCAGATCCCGAGTGATCAGTCAGTTACTGGATGGGCACCGCGGTGCCGGAGACCGTGACGCGAGAGTCGCCGGGAATGGTGCTACAGGTCAGGAGGCTGGGCCGCCCCATGTCGACGCCCTGGTGAATGGTGAGAACGGTGCCGTCTTCGAGGCGTCCCAGCGTACGCAGATAGCCGGTGAAGGCGGCGGCCGCGGCGCCGGTGGCGGGGTCCTCGACGACGCCGCCGGGTGGGAACGGGTCGCGGGCGTGGTAGACGGTGGGGGATTCGGGCCAGAAGAGGTGGACGGTGGTCCAACCCAAGTCAGCCATGATCTTGCCCAAGGCCTCGAAGTCGTAGTCGAGATCGGCCAGGCGGCTCCGGCTGGCCGCGGCCAGGACGAGATGGTCGTTGCCGGCGTTGGCGACGTGGGCCGGGTAGGCGGGGTCCAGGTCGTCGGCCGACCAGCCCAGTGCGGCGAGCACGGGCCGTACCTCCTCTTCGGAGGCTTGGCGGGTGGAGGTCGGCGGACTGGTCAGAGTGGCGGTGATCTCACCGGTCGGATCCGCGGCGATGTCCACCGGGACCGGGCCCGCCTGGGTGGTGAGGTTCACGGTTCCGGGGCCGATCCGCTCGCCGAGCGCGACCGAGGCGGCGATCGTCGCGTGGCCGCAGAAGGCGACCTCGGCCAGAGGGCTGAAGTACTGGATCCGGTACTGGCGCTCGCCCGTGGGGTGCAGGAAGGCGGTCTCGGAGTAGCCGAGTTCGGCGGCGATGGCGAGCATCTCCGCGTCTGACAACTCCCGGGCATCCAAGACCACTCCGGCGGGGTTGCCGCCGGTGGGAGTGGTGGTGAAAGCGGTATATCTGAGTACTTCGCTCATGTGGTCATCATGGCGCTTGGGTGGTTGCTCCGCACCTGGTGTGGCTTTGGCGTCTTCTTCCTCCACCTGCACATAACCCGCGGAATGCACGGCCACGCCCAAGACCGTGGCACTCAGGATCGCGATCCCGGCGATCGTCATGATGTGCCAGAAACCGGCGACCACCCCGACGTACCCGAGCCCGAGCGCGGCCTGCTGCGCCACCAGCACGAAAACGGAGCTTGTCGAGCGCCGACGATAGGTCTCATGCCGGTTCAACACGATAAGAGCGGACAAGAGGGGGATGGCCAAGGAGAAAGCGACCACACAGATCTGGGCGGACAGATCGAGGGCAGCGCCTCCGGGGGTCAGGAACGGCTGCACCAAGACCACTCCGATGGCGATCAAGCCGCCGTACATCAGGTTGTTCTGCCGGAGGGTCTGCTCCTGCTGGGCTGCCGCCCGTTTCCGCCACCATTCTCCTTGCGCGGCGGCTTGCCGCCGCCACCATGCTTCGTCCTGGATGTTCTCGTCCATGGCGACCATTGTCCAGACAGCGCGAGCCTGCCTCCACCGGCGTTCGCCGTCCGGCAGGCGAGCTGGGCGGGATCGGCTGTGTCGACCCCGCCCGCCCTGCTCACCAGTTGGTACTGGTGAGGCTCACCTCCTCGGGGGCACGGCCGGGGGTGCCGGTGCAGACGTGGTTCTTCTCGGTTCCCATGTGGTCCCGAAGTTTGGTCAGGCAGGTGCCGAGGGCCCGCTGACCGTAGTAATTGGGGTGAATTGATTCCTGACTCTGGCCCTGGGATTCCAGGACGACAAGGAAACGGGTCCATTCACTGATGTCGCCGGGCAGCGGGTTCTCAAGAGAGTTGGCGGCGGTGGCTTGCCGCGCACGGTTGGCGCAGACCTCGTGGCCGTCGAACAGGTTGCGCAGGTCGAGGAATTCCACGTTCTGGGTGCGGGCGACGTCCTTGAGCATGTCGGAGATCGCGGGAATGACGGTGTTACGGGCCCAGTCGGAGTCGTCGTTGAACATCGGGCAGCCGCCCACGTTGAAGCGCGAGTCGCTGAACTCGTGGTAGCGGTTCTGGTCGCCCAGCGGAACGGGAGACGGGTAGGACTGCAGGACGAGCCGGTAGGAGCCATCGGCGTAGTGGGCATCGGTCATGGCCCGCTTGATTTCCTGGACGGCCTGCTCGACCTTGGGCTTCGTCTTTGCCAGGCCTTCGCGGAAGACCGGCTCCTGGTCCACGTGGCAGTGCTCGATCCCATGCTGCTTCTGCCATCTCTTGACGCATTTCTCAAGGACGGAGGCGAAGCCGAGGTCGTTGCCGCCGATGGACAGGACCACCAACTCGACCTTGTACCGCTTGGCGGCCTGGCGGAGCTGGTCGGCCTGGGGAGGCTCGCCCTTGAAGGATTTTCCGCCCGCGTCGGCGCCGATCACGTTGACGGTTCTGGCGCCGGAGCAGGCGAGGTTGATCCGGCGCAGCACGTTGATGGCCGCGCTCTGGATCTCGGCCGAATCCGAGCGGTTGCAGCCGTTGTCGAAGGACTCACCGTAGACGCGCCGGCCGTCGTGACCGCACCGCAAACCGATCGAGGTGCAGTTGTAGGCGGCGCGGTCGGTCCCCCAGCGGTCACCCCGGTTGCTCGCCGGTACGGCATTGCCCTTCCAACGGCCGGCCTCGCCGGAGATGTAGCTGTCACCGAGGGAGACGATGGCGGTCCGGTCCACAGGTCTGTCGAGAACGGCCACACCGATCGGAAACCGGCCGACGTTGATGGTGGTGGCCTGCTCTTTGGTGGCGGTATTGATCACCGACACGGTGTCCGACCGGTTGTTGGTGACGAAGGCGCGCGTGCCCGCGGTGTTGATCGCCACACCACTCGGTGACTGACCCACCTGGATGGTGGTGGTCTCCTTGTTGGTGGCGGTGTCGATTACCGAAACGGTGCCCGAGAAGTGGTTGGCGACGTAGGCGAAGGTGCCCGCAGGGTCGATCGCCACCGCGATCGGATGGTCGCCGGCGCGGATGGTGTCAGTGACCTTGCTGGTGGTGGTGTCGATCACCGACACGAGATTGGGGTTGGCCGCCCCATAGTGCGTCACGTAGGCGCGGGTGCCGCCGGGCGTAACGGCCACGCTCTTGGGCCAGGGCTTGACGCCTATGGTGGTCACATTGCTGGTGGCGGTGTCGATGACCGACACGTTGCTCGACCCGTAGTTGGTGACGTAGAGGCGGGTGCCGGCCAGGTTGATCGCCACCTGGTTGGGAGCTCTGCCGACACCGACGGGTGTGACGGTCTTGTAGAACGTGTCGACCAGCGACACGTTGTCCGAACCGCTGTTGGCCACGTAGAGGAAGTCCTGAAGCGCTGGATCCGCGGACTTGGTCAGTTGTGGGTCGGCGGTCGCCGCCGCGGACTTGGTCAGTCGTGGGCCGGCGGTCGCCGGCGCGGATTCGGCCATGGGCACCGCCAACCCCGCTGCGACGACAACCCCTACCGCCAACACCCAGATCCGGGACGGCCGCACCGGCCGGTCTCGTCTGCCACCTGGTGCTCTGCGGCGATCCCCTGCCGCCTGTCTCGTCTGACGTCTCAGCATCGAACCCCCGTATTGCGTAATGAGGGTCCTGTTCTAGCCAGGACGGCATCTCGCTCAGTGGGGCGACGCACCTGGAAGAGGTTTCCTGGCTGATCATTGGCAGGTTGCATAGTGACGCCACGGCCGTCGCCGCCGCCGGTCACAGCGTCAGCGCGGCTCCGCGCCGTCGCCGCGTACGATCTTGTAGAGCCCGTACAGAGCCTCCAGACCGCCGAGGGCCATCAGAACCAGCCCGACCTTCGTCGGTGTGAACACGAAGATCTCAGTGTCGAGTCCGAACAACCACAGCGCCAGCCCTGCGGCGAAGACGGTCAGACCGGTGAGGAATGTCTTGCGGGCGGGGGCCATGCGTATCTCTTTCGATCATGAGGGACGCGGCGCCCCCGTTCTCCGGAAACGCTAATAAAGAGCCAGGTCGGAGGCTTCCTGCGCGCTGAGGAGATCGGACTACATCTTTCGGGTGACGCGGCCGTGGGCGCGCGCGTACACGCCTGAGATTTGCTTACGCGGCGAACCAATAGATTCCGGCGAGCAGCACCAGCGGCGCTGCCCGCCACACCACCGGAGCCCGGGGCGTGGCGACTACGACGGCAAGGGGATACGCGACGAACCCGCCCAGGAAGGGGAGCACTGAGAAGAAGATTCCCAAGAAGCCGTCCTTGTCGGTGCCCTGCGTCAAGTGCCATATCGCCCCGACGAACAACATGCCTATGACGGCGACAGGCCATGCTGGACGGATTTCGCAGAGATACAACGCCGGCCAGCAGAGACCGCCCGGTATTCCCACGAGCAGCGACATCATGGCCAGCTCTGTGAGAGGGAAGTAATCGGGAAGCACTATGAACATCAGAATGATCGCCACGATCGTCCCGCTGGCGGAAAACACGCCGACGACCGCCGCACGTCCCATCCGGCCAGGTAACAGTCGTCCGAAAGGTGGCGCGGGTATCTCTTCCGTGATCACTCGCACATGATGCCACGGAAGGAAGTTCAGTCCGGCTCACACCATGGCCAGATAAGCGGCGAGCTTCTTCCGGCGACGAAGTCGAGATCCCCGAGCGGTGGCGAAGACGGAGGCACTCCTTGCCTCTGGCCGGTCTGCGCTGGCATCATGCCGCACATGATCGAGAGAATCGAGTCCTTCGTCCGCCGGTGAGCGTGATGACCGAGCCTGGACCGCTCGGACCAGAGATCAGCCTGTTCGACTACGCGCTGAGCCTGCACCAGCGAGATCCGAACTCTCCTCTACCGCGTGACGGCGAGCCGTACCCCGATGAGGAGCAATACCGCCGACGATCCCGGCGAGATGTGCCAGAAGATCAACGGCTGGTCGGCGTGGATGTCGCCGCGATCCTGGACGCGCACTTCGCCAGAGCCGATGCACCGCCCAGCGAACTCGTTGATGCCTTCCACGATGTTGACGTCCCGATCCATCGCAACGAGCACATCGCCGCCGCAGCGCTGCGGGCGGACGCACAGCGTGTTCAGCGGACCGGGCGATGGCTCGTACGCCACAGCGGCGATCGGCGCTCCGCCGTCGTGGGGCTGGCGTTGCTCGCCGTCGATTGGGCGGAAGAGGACATCCCGCTGATCCAGACGATTGGGCTGCTGTCGAACTGGTTCGGTCCATTGGCCGCCGATGCCCTGCGACGACGCCATCGTGGTGGCCAGGAGGCACTGATGTGGCTCGCCCAAAGGGCCGCCGGATGGGGACGGGTCTACGTCATTGAGGCGCTCTGCCGGGGGAGCGCGTCGTCCAAGGCGCGCCCATGGCTGCTGCGTCACTCCTGCGACGGCGACTTCCTCAACGGCTACTTCGCCGGCCAGGTCGCCACCTCCGCTCACCTCCACGAAGCGATCACCGGGCCCGATGTCGACGACGATCTGATCGATCACACCGGCCGGCTGCTGAAGACCATGGCCGACTGCGGCGGCATGGGCCTGACCCTGGAGCACTATCCGCCGGCCCGCATCGCCCTGGACGCGTACGTTGGTCATCTCAGCCGCCAGCCCGCGACCGTGAACAGGTATGTCGACGCCGCCATGATTGCCGACCACCTGGCCCGGAAACCGGCGGAAAGACTCGGTTGCACGCCCGAACAGCGAGACCGCCTCGTACGCCGATACCTGGCAGTGCTCGACCGGGAGGACTGGTGCGCGACGGTTCGCGCGGGCCATGACCCGGACAGCGACTTCTTCGCTTGGTTCGCCGGCAACGTAGCAGAGCGGCTGTGTCTACGAGCGTTCACCGATCCCAACGCTGAGAAATCATGAGTAAGGCCCTCCGCTTCGCCCGGGACCAGCTGGTTGGAGCGGGATTTCCACATCAATAGCGGGGATAGTGCCGCCCGAGCTCCTTGAGCGCCAGTGCCCAGGGATAAGTGTCCAGATTCTCTCCTCCGGTCTCAGCGGGAGGTGGCTCGAATTGGCCGGGGCCGAGGAGGACGGGGACGCCTTCGGCGCGCAGGCTTTCGACGCTTCGGAGAAAGGGGTCGCGGGAGGCTAAAGCGCTGCTGACGAAGGGCAGGACGACGACGGGAATGCCCAGGCCGGGCGCCTCGGCGAGGAGGCCGAGAGCGTAGGTGTCGGCGATGCCCTGGGCGAACTTGTTGATGGTGTTGTAGGTCGCGGGGGCAACGATGATCGCGTCGGCTCTGGGAGGTTTCGGTTCGTGCGGCTTGCGGTACCGGCTGCGGACGGGGCGGCCGGTCTGCCGCTCCAGTTCGGGGACGTCGATGAAGTCCAGGGCGGACGGGGTGGCGACTATCTGGACCGTCCAGCCCTCGTCCTGGGCGTGGGTGACCAGTCGGCCGACGTCGGCGGCGGCTCCTGCGGCGCACACGATGATGTAGAGGACCTTGCTGGATTGGATCACGTGAGGACTCCTGGCGGCGCGGCATACTCGCGGGCTTCACGGTAAACGCTGAGGGGACTACCAGCGGTATCGGCACGCCCGATACGTTCCTCAGGTACTCCCGCCTCCTGGAGAGGAACCACGCCCCTCGTGAACGTCGGCATCATCGGGCAAGCCGCCGGCCTGTTCGCCGTCACCAACATCGACGACATCGTGATCCTGGCGCTGTTCTTCGCCCAGGGGGCCGGGCACCGCGGCGCCACCTCGCGGATCATCCTGGGGCAGTACCTCGGGTTCGCCGCCATCCTCGTCGTCGCCATCGCCGCCGCGTTCGGCGCTACCTTCCTGCCCGAGCCCGTCATCCCGTACCTCGGCCTGCTACCGCTGGCCTTGGGTCTCAAGGCCGGCCGGCAGGCGTGGCGCGACCACGTCAACGGCGAGGACGCCGGCAACGAGCAGGCCGCGACAGGTGGACCCAAGGCGTTGGAGGTCGCCGCGGTCACCTTCGCCAACGGCGGCGACAACATCGGCGTCTACGTCCCTGTCTTCGCCACCGCCGGCATCGGCGGCATGAGCGTCTACGCCGTCGTCTTCCTCGTTCTGGTCGCCGTCTGGTGCCTGGCGGGCAGGTTCTTCGCCACCCGACCCGTCATCGCCAAGGCTCTCAGCCGGTGGGGGCACATTCTCCTGCCCATCGTCCTGATCGGGATCGGGCTGCTCATCCTCGTCCAAGGCGGTGCCTTCGGCCTCTGACCGGGTTTCTCGTCCTCGACGGATCGCCGCTCAGCTACCAGAGTGCTGTCGCCTCAGGTCTGATCATCGAGCTTCGCGGGCCGCGGCGCCTCGAAGCAGGCGAGCCAGGTGGTGAGCAGCGACTCCAGTTGGGCGGCCTGCTCGGACGTCAGGCCGTCGAGCAGGCGGCGCTCGTTCGCCACGTGCTCGGTGAACGCCTGGTCGAACAGTTGCCGGCCGGCTCGGGTGAGCGCGACGACCCGGCCGCGCCCGTCGCTCGCGCTGCGCTGGCGGGTGACCAGGCCGGCGCGTTCGAGCCGGTCGATGCGCTTGGTCATGGCGCCCGTGGTGACCATGGTGTGCGCGGCCAGCTCGCCGGGCGCGCGTTCGTAGGGCGCTCCGGCGCGCCGGAGGGCGGCGAGTACGTCGAAGTCTCCCTCGCCCAGCCCGTATTGCCGGTAGACCACGCACAGCCGCTCGGTCAGGTGGCCGGCGAGGCGGTGCAGCCGTCCGATCACGCCCAGCGGGCTCACGTCCAGGTCGGGTCGCTCGCGGGCCCACGCTTGCTGGATGCGGGCGACGTGGTCGAAGTTGTTCGTCACGATTCCAATATAGCTTCCATGGAAGCTATATTGCTTCCATGGAAGGTACTTTTCGGTGGGCGGCTGTGACCGCGCTCGCGCCGATCGCCTGGGGCTCTACGTATCTGGTCACCCATCGATTCCTGCCGCCCGATCATCCGCTGTACGGGGCCGTGATCCGGGCCCTGCCGGCCGGGTTACTCCTCCTGCTACTCGCTCGGAAGCTCCCTCGGGGAGCGTGGTGGTGGCGTTCGCTGGTGCTCGGCACGCTCAACATGGGGGCGTTCTTCGCGCTGGTCTACCTGGCCGCCCAGAAGCTGCCGACGAGCATGGCATCGACGATCATGGCGACCTCCCCGGTGATGATGATGCTGTTCGCCTGGGCGGCGCTCGCCGAGCGCCCGAGGGTGGCGCACGTGACCGGGGCCGGGATCGGGATCGCGGGCGTCTGCCTGCTGCTGCTCGACGGTACGGCGTCGGTCGACGCCTCCGGCGTGCTGGCCTCCGTCCTGGCCATGGTCATGTCGTCGGCCGGCTATGTGCTGGCCAAACGGTGGAGCGCGCAGGTCGACGTCTTCTCGCTGACCTCCTGGCAGCTCATCGCAGGCGGGATCGCGCTCCTACCCGTCGCCGTCGCCGTGGAGGGCGCGCCGCCGTCGCTGGACGGCCCGGCGCTGCTCGGCTTCGGCTATGTCACGGTCGTCGCGACCGCGCTGGCGTTCGCCGCCTGGTTCGCGGGGCTGCGGCACCTGAGCGCCGCGACGGTGGGCCTGATCGGGCTGCTCAACCCGGTGACCGGCGTACTGCTCGGCACCGTGCTCGCCGGCGAGACGCTCACCGCTCAACAGGTCTGCGGGCTGGTCCTGGTGCTCTCCGGCATCCTGCTGGGCCAGCCGGCCGCCAAGCGCCTCGTCGCGCTGATCACGACAAGGCTGAGTCACACCATGGCCAGATAAGCGGCGAGCTCCTCCGCCGACGAGGTCGAGATCCCGACATATCCATCCGGCCGGACCAGCGTGTGGCGCTCGGCACCGTAGGGCTCAGCCAGCTCGTACGCCCGCACCTCCGGCCCATCGACCACGCGCGGCGCGGGATCAGGCGACAGCAGCGTGAAGTGCGTGCCCCGCAACAGGTCGAACATCCGGAACTGAGACCCGTCGGCCAGCCGCACCTGACCGTCCGGGACGCGGTCCCCGCCCCGCCGGGCCAGCGAGCCGCCCCGATAGCTCACCATCAGCTGGTGGGTCTCCTCGTCGCGTTTGTGGGTCTTCTTGTCGAGCAGGTCGGTGCTGAGGCCGAGCACGCGGGCGGCGACGGGCCGCCGCTCCTCCTCGTACGTGTCGAGCAGCGATTCCGGCGCGCCGGCCAGCACCCGGGCGAGCTTCCAGCCCAGGTTGTAGGCGTCCTGTACGCCGGTGTTGAGCCCCTGCCCGCCGGCGGGCGAGTGCACATGGGCGGCGTCCCCGGCGAGGAAGACCCGGCCGGTCCGGTAGCTGTCGGCCAGGCGGATGTTCACCCGGTACAGGGACGACCACAGCAGCTCGGTGATCCGGACCCCGCCCAGCATCGACCGTTCGGCGAAGAGCCGCTGGAAGCCGGCGAGCGTCTGGTCCGGCACGACGCCCGGCTTCAGCGGGGCGAGCATCTGGAAGGTGTCGGTGCCGGCCATCGGGAAGAGCACCACCATTCCCTTGCCCGGCCGGTACCAGACATGGATGTGGTCCCGGCCGAGCCCCTCGACCCGTACGTCGCCGAGGGCCATCCGCTCCTCCTCGCGGGTCTCCCCGGCGAAACCGACGCCGAGCGCCTTGCGTACGAAGCTCTTGCCACCGTCCGCCGCGACCAGGTAGTCCGCCCGCAGGGTCGCCCCCGTGCTCAGCCTGGCCGTCACTCCGCGCGCGTCCTGCTCGAAACCGGTCAACCCGGTGCCCTGCTCCACCTTTCCGCCCAGCTCGGTCAGCCGCTCGCGCAGCACCGCCTCCGTGCGCCACTGCGGGTGCATCATCACCATGGGGTACGGCACCGCGTCGGTGGGGGTGACGAGCTTGTGCATGCGGCCCTGGTACACCGGCACCCTGCCGATCCTCACCCGAAGCGGCGGATAGAGCGTCGTAGTGGCCAGGACCCGGTCGATCACGCCTAGATCATCGAAGACCTCCTGCGTGCGGGGCTGCAGCCCCTTGCCCTTGGAGCCGCCCAAGGGCTCCGGCGCCTGCTCCACGATGCGGCAGTCGACGCCGCGCCTGGCCAGATCCACGGCGAGAGTGAGCCCGGTCGGGCCGCCGCCGACGATGAGAACGTTCGTCTTCTCGGTCATGGTGCGACCATGCCGGTCCGTACTGCCAGATCTCTGTCAGCGTCTCGCCCGCCACTGTCATCGTCGGACTCGCTTGAGATACTTCCGATATGTCCTCCGTGATCTCCAGTGCGCTCTCCGTGATCGCGATCTCCTTCCTCGTCTTCTATGCGGCGTGGATGATCTTCGCGAACCTGCCCCGCCGAGATCGGGCGACCTCGCACGCGCTGGCGGATCGTACGGGCGTGGTCGTCTACTGGCGGCCCGGCTGCAAGTACTGCATGAGGCTGCGCACGCGTCTGCGCTTCACACGGTTGCGGCACGCCGAGGTGAACATCTGGCGAGACCCCGAGGCGGCGGCGTTCGTCCGTTCGGTGGCGAACGGGAACGAGACCGTGCCGACCGTGACGGTGGCCGGAAAGACGATGGTGAACCCGTCGAAGGATCAGCTGCTGGAGGCGGTCAAGACGGAGGCCCCGCACCTGCTGCCCGACCTCGGTGGCCGCGGCTGACGGCAGTCCTGAATAGCCGCCCCTCTGGTCAGGCGCCCGCGCGCCGTAGCCGAGCCCTTCCGCGTACGCCTCCAGGAAGCGGTCCGTCTCGTCGATCGTCGCGGCCTCGAACGGCTCGCCCGTCTCCGTGAACACGGCCGCCGCCGCTCCCGCTCTGGCGGCTCGGGCAGGCACACCACGCTGTCCCAGTCGTGTACGGCGTGCAGCTGGAGCCACCGCACCATGCCATACATCCACAGATCACTAGATACCAGGGATCCTGGCATACTGCCCGGATGTCCGACTTCGCTGCCTTCTTTGCCGCTGGACGCGACGCTCTCCTGTCGGGGCGCGCCGTCCACGACCGGGCGATGGTGGAGGGTGGCGCTCGCTGGGGAGCCGCCGCGGTCCTGCGGCCCGCCGGTACGGTGCTCGACCGGCTGGTGGAGCTGGCCCGTGAGGCGGGTACGGTCGCCGGACCCGGGCACTGGGCGCACGGCGCGGACTGCCTGCACGTCACGCTGCGGTCCCTGGAGCATTACCGGTCGGTCATCCCCGTCGACGACCCGCTACGGCTTGCCTGGGCCGACGCCCTGCGGGAGGCGGTCGAGGGGTTGCCACCGGTCCGGGTGGTGCTGCGGGGCGTGAGCCCCCACGCGGGCGGGGCGCTCGCCTGCGGGCCGATCGGCCTCGCGGAGCTCACCGCGGCCGAGATCGTCCAGGCCGTCCACACGGGGACCGGAGTGCGGCTCGACACGCTGGAGTCGGCCGCACTCTGAGGTGGGCGCCAGCGCGCGACCTCAAACCGCACCGACACCCACCGCGCAACCCCGAGCCCCGGCGGTTACCTCACCAACAGTGCCGTGACGAACTGCAGCAGGTGCCACGCCACATAAGCGCTGAGCGAGCAGAACGCCCACTCCTTGGCCCGCGCGATATGCGACACCCACCGCAGCGCCTCGGCCGGCTCCCGCCGCGGCCGAGCCGTGATGGCGAGGAAGCCCGCCGCCACCAGCCAGGCCGCCCCCGACGCGGTCACCAGCCCCAGCGAGATGGCCAGCAGGGGGCCCGACCCGGGCATCGGGTCGGTGGGGGAGAGTTGGCGGATCCAGGCGGTGAGCACTCCGGCGAGCACGGAGAGCGTGATCCGCCGGTCTTTACGTCCTTGTCGCTTGAGCCAGTGCAGGTCCCGACTGAGCCAGCGCAGGTCTCGACGCGGCTGGTTTCTGAGCATCCGGTTCACCTCCGTTGGAGTAGCTGGTAGCACCAGCTAACGGCAGGGAGCCGGTCAAGATCTGCGACCTCAGGTCGCGAAATTTACGACATTTGGCGGAGTTCTGCGGTGGCCTTCTTGAGTTCGAAGACGTCGCCCACCTCTTCCAGGATGCGTACCGCCTCCCTCAGGTGGGCCACGGCTTCCGCGCGGTCCCCGACCCGGTGGGCGATCAGGCCGATGGCCCGCAGCGCGCAGCCAAGGTCGCGCCGGGTGCCGGAGACGATATGCACATCCCTGGCCTGCGACGCGAACGTCAGCGCCTCCACCGGCCGGTCCAGGTCCAGCAGGATCATGGCCAGCGTGGTGAGCGCCGCCGCCCAGCGATCTCTGGTGCCGCTCTCGTTCTGCAGCTCGACCGTCTCCCTGGCATACCCGAGCGCGGCGGCCGGCTGGCCCGCGACGTGCATGGCCTGCGCGATCGACAGCAGCGAGCTGGCTTTGTTGTCGCGCAGTTCCTCCCTGATCGCCAGCGACGCCTTGGCGGCGCGCAGCGCGTCCTGGTGCCGGTCGAGCGACAGGTACGTGTAGGCCAGCGTCTCCTGGACGTCCGCCTCGGCCCGGCGGTTGCCCATACCCTGGACCAGGTCCAGCGCCTCCAGCGCGTGCACGAACGCCACCTGCGGCAACCCCTGGCGGCGCCGTACCCGCGCCAGCCGGTTGAGCATCCGCGCCTCGACCGGCAGGTCGTGGATCTCCCGGCTGATCGCGAGCGCCTGGTTGAGGTAGTCGTCGGCGCGCAGGTAGTCGGCCAGCCGCCAGTGCACCAGCCCGATGTCGCCGAGCGTCTCCGCCCGCCCCTGCTCGTGATGGAGCTCCCGTTGTACGGCCAGCGCCTGCTCGTAGTGTTCGAGGGCCTCGTCGTAACGGGAGCCGTTGCGCGCGATGCGCCCCAGCGTGCACAGGGCCCGGCCGCAGCCGTGCTGGTCGCCGGTGGCCGTGTACCCGGCCAGGGCCCGCTCGGCGTCACGCTGCGCGTCGTGCGGCAGCCGGAGCGAGTCGTAGATCTCGGCCAGGCAGAGCAGCGTCTCGGCCTCACTGTGCTCGTCGCCCAGGTCGTGGCAGATCGCCAGCGCCTCCAGCCCCTCCGACAGGGCCGCGTTCGGCTCGCCCAGGTGGTGCTGTACGCGGGCCAGGATGATCAGGCTCTGCGCGGTGCCGTGCAGGTCGCCCAGCTGCTCGCGTACCTCCAGCGCCTGCCCGGCGTGGTGCAGCGCGAGCTCGTGCCGTTCCTGGGACAGGTGCAGCCGCGACAGCGAGTGCAGGCAGTCGGCGACCCCGGCCAGGTCGCCGATCTCCTGGTAGAGCTCCAGGGCCTCGCCCGCGCACTTGAGCGCGTCGCCGCTGTTGCCGGCGATGCCGTGTACCTCGGCCAGGTCGTTCAGGGCGCGGGCGCGGCCCTCGCGGTCGCCGAGTGAGGTGAAGTCGGACAGCGCCTCGCCGATGTGGCGGGCGGCCTGCGTGGAGGGGCCGATGTCGCGGTAGATCGAGCCGAGATGGCTGCGCATCAGCGCGATCGCCCGCCGGTCGCCGATCCGCGCCGCCGAGTCGAGCCCGATCTGCTGGATCTCCAGGTCGTTCTGGTAGTACCGCAGCCGCCTGAACGGCTCGAACACCGCCTCGGCCAGCCGCCAGGCGGCGTGGTGCGCGCCGGTCTCCTCCGCCAGCCGTACGACCGAGACCAGCGAACGGCGCTCGGCCTCGAACCACGCGCGCGGCGTGGCCGGATCGGTCGCCATGCCCAGGTAGTGGTCGAGCAGCCGGACCCTGGCCTCGCGCACGCCCGCCTCCGCGTGCCGGCCCAGCTCCCTGGCCAGCCGCTTGACCAGGTCGTGCACGCGATAGCGCGTCTCGGCCATCGGCTCCACCAGGTACGCCCGGTGCAGCCCCTCGACCGCGATCACCGCCTCGCTGACGGAGCCGCCCAGCGCGGCGGCCAGCACCTCGGGCGTGAAGTCCCGGCCGGGCAGCAGCCCGACGTGCCGGAACGCGCGCCGCTGCGGCGGAGAAAGCGACTCGTAGGCCAGATCGAGCGCGGACCGGAAGGCGTCCTCCGGATCGCCGGACAGCGGTTGCCGCTGGTCGGGACCGCGCAGCTCGCGTACGCGCGACTCGACGCTCAGCCCGGGATCCTCGGCGAGCTTGGCCGCCGAGATGCGCAGCGCGAACGGATGGTACGAGCAGACCCTGGCCAGCTCGGCCAGCGCGTCGCGGTCGGCGGCCCGTGGCGACTCCTCGCCGAGCACCGCGACCAGCAGCGCGACGGCGTTGCCCGGATCGAGGACGGACAGGTCCATCAGGTCGGCATGCCCGGTCGCGCGCAGCGGCGCCATCCTGGTCCTGCTGGTCACCAGCACCACGCAGTCCTTGCTGCCGGGCAGCAGCGCCCGCACCTGGGCCGGGTCGGCGGCGTTGTCCAGGATGAGCAGCAGCTTCCGTCCCGCCAGCCGGCTGCGATAGAGCAGCATCAGCTCGGCCTCGTCGGCGGCGGGCATGTGCTCGCCGACGCCGAGCGAGCGCAGGATCTGCCCCAGCGCTTCGGCCGGGGTCATGGGTGGCTGGCTGGGGGACTGCCCGCGCAGGTCGATCACGATCTGCCCGTCGGGGAACCGGGCCGCCTGCTGGTGCGCCCAGCGCGTCACGAGCGCCGTCTTCCCCACGCCGGGAAGCCCCTGTACGACCATCGTGTTCGGGCGGCGCGGCCGGTCCAGCCACGAGGTGAGCAGATCGAGGCTCTGCTGCCGTCCGGTGAAGTCGGACACGTCGGCGGGCAGCTGAGCGGGCCGGGGCACCTCTCCGGCGGGCAACGGCTCGGCCGGCGCGCCCGGCCGGGTCAGGAACGGTGTGACCCGCCCCTCCCAGGGCGCGGACAAGTGCTCCCAGGCCCCGGCGACGCCCCGCAACGCGGCCGCGTCGGCGATCCGCAGCCGCCGATAGCCGGGCCGGACCAGCCACCCCTGCCGTACCCACCGGGTGAGCTGCCGCTGCACCACATCGGGCGCGCTGCCCACCAGATCGGCCAGCGTCTCCATGGACAGGGGCGGCGCCGACTCGCCGGCGAGCCCGTAGCGCTCGTCCAGGTGCAGCAGCCACACGGCCAGCCGCGCGGCGACGGGCGCCCGGGCCAGCGCCTCATGCCGGCGAGCGGCGACGTCTCTGGCGAACAGTTCCTGCACCAGCGCCATGGCCACCGCCGTATTGGCCGCGGCGTGCTCGCGCAAGGTCCGTACGTCGATGGACCAGGCGCGTACCTCGGTCAGCGCGTCGATCCGCACCCGTTCGCCAGGACTCCAGAACGCCAATTCCCCGACGAGATCGCCGCCGGCCCGCAGATCGTGAATGCCGTCGCGCTCGCCGCCCGCTAAATACTCCCGCGCATAGCCATAATCGATCACAAATACGCGGTTGCTCGGCCGAAATGCCGAACAAATACTCTCGTTACGCCGAAAGATTCGGGGCCGCGCGCCTTCTTCGACCAGCGACCGGAAGATCCCCACCCCGACACCACCCCTCTCGGGACGGCGGTGTCCACGACCGAAACAGCCCACACGACATGACAGCGACACGACGGCCGAGGGCCGTCCTGTCACATCAGTGGAACCTTGAGGGCGTCACATGTCAACTGTGGGGGATCATACGTGGGCCGGGTCGGTGCGGTCGGGGACGAAGCGGTAGCCCACGTTGCGTACCGTGCCGATCAGCGACTCGTACTCCGTGCCCAGCTTCGCGCGCAGCCGCCGGACGTGCACGTCGACGGTCCGGGTGCCCCCGAAGTAGTCATAGCCCCACACCTCCTGCAGCAGCTGGGCGCGGGTGAACACACGGCCCGGATGCTGCGCGAGGTATTTCAGCAGCTCGAACTCCTTGAACGTCAGATCGAGCACCCGCCCCCGCAGCCGCGCCGTATATGTCGCCTCATCAATGGACAGATCGCCACTACGGATCTCGTCCGGAACATCCTCGGCCTGAGTCGTACGGCCGACGGCCATCCGCAGCCGCGCCTCCACCTCGGCCGGCCCCGCGCTCTCCAGCAGCACGTCGTCGACGCCCCACTCGGCGGTCATGGCCGCCAGCCCGCCCTCGGTGACGACCACCAGCAGCGGGCAGTCGATGCCCGTCGTACGGATCAGCCGGCACAGGCTTTTGGCCTGCACCAACTCCTTTCGGGCATCGACCAGAACGGCGTCGGCGGGCGGCGTGTCGATCAGCGCGGACGCCTCGGCGGGCGAGACGCGGACCGAGTGGAGCAGCAACCCCAGGGCCGGTAGCACCTCGGCCGACGGCTCAAGGGCGTTGGTCAGCAGGAGCAGGTTGCTCATATCGGCCTCCTCAAACACACAAGGACCCGGGGGCTTCGTCGCCCAGGTCCTGTAGGCGAGGATATCTCACGCGACGTTCGCGTCCATTGCGCGTCCACCAGATGAACAGCGCAAACCGTGGAACGCCGATGTTAACGGGGTCGCACAATGGAGTCTGGAAGAATGTGAGGTGGCCATGGCCACGGGAAAGGTACGTTATTGGGCCGCTGCGAAAGAGGCGGCCGGAGTCGCCGAGGAGCCGTTCGACGCGGCCACACTTGGTGAACTCATGACCAAAATCACACAAAATCGTGCCGAATTGGCCCGCGTGGTCAGCCGTTCGTCGTTCCTGGTCGACGGCTCGCCGGTGGGCAAACGGGCACACGAGGAGGTGATCCTCGGCGACGGAGCGACGGTCGAGGTGCTGCCGCCCTTCGCCGGGGGGTGATCGAGCGCTCGGCCAGGGCATGAGGCATTCCAGTCGATAAGCTCATGATCCCCCGTGAGACAGGATGTCCGATGCGCAAACTGATCGTTTTCCTGATCGTGCTGGTCGTTCTCCTCGCTGTCGTCGACCGGGTGGCGGTCACCGGAGTGCAGCGCGACCTCGCCAACAGGATCTCCGCCGCGGCCGACCTCAGCAGCCAGCCGACGGTGACCATCGAGGGCATCCCATTTCTCACACAGGCGGTCTCCGGCCGCTATCCAGAGGTACGGTTCAATCTCGGCACTCTCACCTACGGGGGAGTTCCGGTGAAGGACCTGCAGGGCGTCGCCTACGACGTGACCGCCCCGCTGGCCGACGTGCTCCAGAACAGAGCCAACGTCCGGGCCGGGCGCCTGACCGTCCACGGCACTCTGACCAGGGCGACGATCGACAAGTACGCACCGCAGGGCGTCAAGATCTCCGGGAACGGCCAGCGGCTCGTCGCGTCGGGTGAGGTGACGGTAGGGGTGAACAAGGTGAAGTTCAACGCGGAGATGCGCGTCCAGGTGGCCGACGGCGGCATCAAGCTCCAGGCGGAGAAGATCCAAGGTGTGCCCGACGCGCTCGCGAAGTTCGTGACCTACACGATCCCGTTCAAGGGGAAGCTCCCGTTCGATGTGAAGGTGACCGGAGTGAGGAGCGTGGCCGACGGGTTGGAGTTCGCGGCCGAAGCGTCTGACGTGCCACTCCGTGGATGACATCGAACCGGTCGGTCCCGCCGTACGTGATGAGGGTGTGACTGCAGCCGACACCGCCGACGAGGAACTGGTCAGGACCCTCTTCGACGAGCACGCTGGGCCACTCTACGGATACGTGCTGCGCCTCACGGGCGATTCGGGACGAGCGGAGGACGTCGTGCAGGAAACGCTGCTGCGGGCTTGGCGGCATCCTGACGCCCTCACCGGCCGCCCGATACGTGCCTGGCTGTTCACCGTCGCCCGTAATCTCGTCGTGGACCAGCACCGCGCCCGCAAGGCGCGCCCGCCGGAGACCGGCGACGAGGCGCTCGCCGTGCTGCCCGCGGACGACGAGCTGGAGCGGGCGGTCGAGTCATGGGCCGTGGCCGAGGCGCTGGCCGCGCTGCGGCCCGAGCACCGTGAGGTGCTGATGGAGGTCTACTACCGGGGGAGATCGGTGAAGGAGGCGTCGGCCACGCTGGGCATCCCGCCGGGCACGGTCAAGTCACGCACCTACTACGCGCTGCGCGCGCTCCGGCTCGCGCTCGAGGAGCGAGGGCTGGCGCCGTGATGACGTGTGAGGAGGTCCGGCTGGCACTGGGCGCGCACGCGCTCGGCGCGCTGGAGCCCGACGAGGCGATGGAGATCGACACCCACCTGGCGACCTGCGAGGCGTGCGGTGCCGAGCTGCTCGACCTGGAGGGCGTCGCGTCGTTCCTCGGCAAGGTGTCGGAGCGCGACGTCGAGCTGGTCTCCAGCCCCCCGCGTCAGGTGCTCGACCGGCTGCTGAACGCCCGTGCCCGGCGCCACCGGAGAGGACGCGCGCTGCTGGCCGTGGCCGCCTCCGTCGCGGTGATGGCGGTCGGCGTCACGGTGTGGATGGGCGCCCAGCAGCCGAACGCCATCCAGTCCGCCGCCAAGCCCGCCGCCACCTCCGGGGAGGTCGAGTCCAAGGCGGTCGCGCCGTACGCGGCGCAGGACAGCGCGCCGAATGACGCGCGGCTCAAGAAGTCCGAGGCGCGGCCGACTCCCAGGCCCTCGGCGAGTCAGACGGCGCCCGGCCGCGAGTTCCCCGGCGAGAACGCCGCCAAGGGCTATCACGCGAGCGTGACGGCCTTCCCCGGCGGCGACGTGACGAAATTGTCGGTGCGGGTCAGTGGTCTGCCGCTCGGTACGACGTGCCGGCTGGTGGTGTTCGCCAAGAACGGCGCGTACGACTCCACCGCGAGCTGGAAGGTCAGCCGGGAGACCTACGAGAACAAGGCGGTCTTCCCGCGCCAGACCCGGATCCCGATGAACGACATCGCCAGGTTCGAGGTCGTCGACTCGGGCGGCAAGGTGCTCGTCAAGATCCCGGCCCCGAAGGGGAAGTAAAGCGTCCCCTCCGGGGTTGCACCACGAGATGACAGGACTGTGGGTGGCGCTGGCGACGCTGGCGCTCGGCTCGGTGATCGGGGTGGTACGACTGCGCCGCGACGGCAGGGTGCGCGACACGGCTCGGGCGGACGACCGCCTGGCCACCGCCGACCTGGGCGCTGACCTGGGGGAGCGGGCGACGCTCGTACAGTTCTCGACCGCCTTCTGCCAGCCGTGCCGGGCGACCCGGCGGGTGCTGGCCGACGTCAGCGGACTCGTGCCCGGGGTGGCGCATGTCGAGATCGACGCCGAGTCGCGTCTTGATCTCGTCCGGCGGCTCGACATCATGCGCACGCCGACGGTCCTGATCCTCGACAGCGCCGGAAATATCGTGAAAAAGGCGTCTGGCCAGCCGCGCAAGGCGGACGTCCTCGCCGCCTTGGCCGGGGCAGTGTCCCACGTTTCGTCTCAGAACGCGGACGAGATGTGACAGATGCCGAGACGGCGAGTAGTGTCCTTGCCATGAACCCATCGACAGAGCTGCTGACGAAGCGGCGCGCGGTTGATTTCTGCCGCGTAGCCACCGCGCTCTGTCGCGCTGCCTGAGGACGGTCTCGCGCGGACTTCCGATCCGCCCCAACCCGACCCCCTTCAGGAGCATCCTTCGATGCGTGCCGACCCTAGAGCGTTGCGTTTCAGCGCGGCCATCACGACTGCGATCCTCGCCATCGTCCTGGTGACGGGGAGCGCCTGGCTGCCGGCTGCCCAAGTGCTGCTGGCCGCCCAGGCGCTGGTGTTCGCACTCGGCGTGGCAGGGCGCTCGCCTTACGTGGTGCTCTTCAAGGCGCTCGTCAAGAGCGCCCCGAGGGAGACGGAGGACGCCCGCCCACCCCGCTTCGCGCAGGGTGTCGGGCTCGGCTTCGCGGTCGTGGGTCTGGTCGGATATCTCGCCGGGATCACGCCGCTCGCCCTCGTGGCCACGGCCGCGGCACTCCTCGCCGCCTTCCTCAACGCAGCCTTCGGATTCTGCCTCGGCTGCGAAACGTACCTGCTGATTCGCCGACTACTGCCCGCCGCCAAATTGGAGGTTCCCCAATGAGCCGCTCCGCCGTCCTGGTGGATGCCGAATGGGTCGAGGCCAACCTCGACACCCCCGGCGTCGTTCTCGTCGAGGTTGACGAAGACGCCAGCGCCTATGACAAGGGCCACATCCGTGGCGCCGTGAAGGTCGATTGGCAGAAGGACCTTCAGGACCCGGTCCGCCGTGACTTCGTGGACAAGACCGGCTTCGAGACACTGCTGTCCGAGCGCGGGATCTCCAACGACGACACCATCGTGCTCTATGGCGGAAACAACAACTGGTTCGCCGCCTACGCCTACTGGTACTTCAAGCTCTACGGCCACGACAACGTCAAGCTGCTCGACGGCGGACGTAAGAAGTGGGAGCTCGACTCGCGCGAGCTGGTCAAGGACGTGCCGCAGCGCGCCAAGACCTCCTACGTGGCCCAGGAGCAGGACACGTCCATCCGCGCCTTCCGCGACGACGTGGTCGCCGCGATCGGCAAGCTCAACCTGGTCGACGTCCGCTCTCCCGACGAGTTCACCGGCAAGCTGCTCGCCCCGGCCCACCTGCCGCAGGAGCAGGCGCAGCGCGCGGGCCACGTGCCCACCGCTCGCAGCATCCCGTGGTCCAAGGCGGCCAACGACGACGGCACGTTCAAGACCGACGAAGACCTGCGCACGCTCTACGGCGAGGCGGGGGTCAACTTCGACAAGGACACGATCGCCTACTGCCGCATCGGCGAGCGTTCCGCGCACACCTGGTTCGTCCTGCACGAGCTGCTCGACCAGGCGAACGTGAAGAACTACGACGGTTCGTGGACCGAATACGGCTCGCTCGTGGGCGTGCCGATCGAGTTGGGGGAGGCCCGCTGATGACCACCACTCAGACTGCCCAGAACGTACAGACCGCACCGGGTTGCGGAGCTCCGGAGCAGACCATCGCGCTGCCCGCGGGGATCGACCTGTCCACCCAGTCCGTGATCCAGGGCGTCGTGACGGGCGCCGGCACCGCCTACGCGCGGCTGCTCGACCACTCCGGCGAGTTCACCGGCGAGGTCGTCGTGTCCGACGAGGGCGTGTTCCGCTTCTTCGCCGCACCTGGCGACTGGACGGTGCGCATCATCGCCGGCGGCGGCGTCACGCGTGACGTCAAGGTCCAGGCGAAGCTGGGCGAAGTGGCTCAGCTGGCCGTCGCCGTCTGACCCGAAATATCGAGAAAGAAGGCCCGTGTCCGATCTCGGACGCGGGTCTTCTTCTTTCATGGCCGGTCAAGGGTGCAACGGATTACGGCCCGGTGGTGTTGTACCTGGTGTGAGTGACATCGACTGCCTCGACCCGGTGCGAAAGGCGCTGCTCGACGACCTCGACGGAGGGTTCGCCGAGCTGTTCGGCGCCTATCGCGGCGTGGTCTTCTCGACCGCGCTGCGGCTGAGCGGGCGGTGGGCCGATGCCGAGGACCTCACCGCCGAGACGTTCCTACGTGCCTACCGTGCCGTCGCCGGCTACGAGCGAGAACGGATCGCCGCCCTGCAACCGCGGGCCTGGCTCCTGACGATCCTGCTGAACATCTGGCGCAACTGCGCCCGTACCAAGTCGCGGAAGCCGCCCCCCGATCTGCGCGAGGAGCCGGTCGATACCGTTGATCCACGCGAGAGCGTGGAGGACGCGGCGGTGCGGCATGAGACCGGTGACAAGCTCGCAGAAATGCTCGGCATGCTGCCGGAGGATCAGCGAGTGGCCGTTGTCCTCCGGCATGTCGTCGATCTACCGGTCAGTGAGATCGCCACGGTCCTCAGAATTCCGCAGGGCACGGTCAAGTCGCATGTGTCGCGGGGCCTGCGGCGACTGCGCACACTTGGAGGTGTCCAATGACCCAGGACCCGCTGCTTGCCGGACTCGCGGCACTGGCCACGGACGCGCCCGACGGGCTGCTGGAGCGGATCGCCGCGCGCTGGGTGACGGCGCCGAGCCCGCTCGGGGAGCTTTCCGTCGCGTTCACCGGCCAAGGCATCGCCTACGTTCATCGGGGCGAGGGCTTCGCCGCCGCCTTCAGGGCGCGGGCCGGACGTCCGTTGCTGCCCGCCGACCGGCCGCCCGCCGGACTGCTGCCCGCGCTGCGCACCGGCCGCTCCTCGGGGGTCGCGCTCGACCTGCGGGGGCTGAGCGACTTCCAGCGCGACGTCCTGCTGGCCGCCCGGACGATCCCCAGGGGCGAGGTACGTCCCTACGCCTGGGTCGCGGCTCAGATCGGCAGGCCCAAGGCGGTACGCGCGGTGGGCGCGGCGCTGGGCGCGAACCCGGTGCCGCTGCTCGTCCCGTGCCACCGGGTGACCAGGTCCGACGGGGTGGCGGGCGACTACGTGTTCGGGGCGGCGGCCAAGGAGCGGCTGCTGGTGGCCGAGGGCGTGGATCTGGACGCGGTGCGGCGGCTGGCGCGGGCGCGGGTGTTCTACCTGGCCAGCGACACCACCGGTGTGGTGTGCTTCCCGACCTGCCACAACGCCCGGCGCATCACCGCCGCGCACCGGCACGGCTTCCGCAGCATCGCCCAGGCCCAGGAGGCCGGTTACCGGCCCTGCCGCACCTGCCGGCCCGCCTTGGCCGCCTGAGGCGCTCGTCCTGAGCGCCCGTCCTGAGGGCGCGTCCTGAGGGCGCGCCCTGAGCGCCGGTCAGGTACGGGTGCTCGGTCAGGTGCGGGTTTCCGTTGGGTAGCGCATCAGCAGTGAGGCTCTGACCTCGTCCGGGGCGACCGCGCGGTAGCCGTGCGGGACGTCCGAGCGCCACGAGATGTGGTGGCCGGGGCCCGCCGTCAGCGGCGCGTCCATCGGTCCCGCGATCAGGGTGCCGGCGTAGACCGTGAGGTGCTCGGTCACCCCTTCCAGATGCGCAAGGGAGGTCTGGGTGATGCCGGGCGGAATCCGCAGCCGGTAGAGCTCATAGGTCACCCGCCCGTCCTCGAACACCTCCAGCAGCGCGGCCTCGATCGCCGTGCCATGCACGACCTGTGGCGATGGCGGTGTGTCGAGTATCGCGCCGATCGGCACGCCGAGCTGCGCGGTGATGGCCCAGAGCATCTCCGCCGTCGCCTTGGCCAGGCCGGTCTCCACTTCGAGCAGCGTTGTCCTGTCGATGTCGGCGCGCCTGGCCAGCTCGGACAGCGAGACGCCCGCCGCCTGGCGCAGCAGTCGCACTCGTTGCCCGACGATGACCGGATCTGTGTCCAGCGCGGGCCGTGCCTCCATGTCGCTATGTTCCCCCACATCTCGCCGGATTGCGCCGGGCGCTCTGGTCTGTTGTGGGTATCTCCTTTCAGGTTCGCCATGAATGCGCGGCGATCATCACGCCTGGTAGTCGCATGTCTCGACATGTCGGTAGGATCCCGTGGGTGTCCGCGATGTCAGGAGTGATGGCCCCGTCCCGGCCCGTGTCCGTTCCGGGACCGATGCCGTCGCCGTTCTCTCTGCCCTTGCACGCGCTACGCATCGCCGGGAAGTGCGCGCTACCGCTGATCGCCTGGTTCTCGGCCGGTCAGGCGGTGCGCTTCGGGCTGCTGTACCTCGGTACGGAGATCTCTCATGGAGACGCCCGGCAGCTGCGCCTGGTCGCGACCATCGCGGTGCTGACGCTCATCGTCATGGCGTCGATGACGATCACCGCGGGCATGCTGTGGTCGGTACGCGGCGCGCTCTGGGAGATCAACGCCCGGCGGGCGGGGGGTGAGGAGGACGAGCGCTACTGGGTCTCCATGAACCGCGTCGCCCCCGCCTTCGCGGTCATCTACCTGACCTGGGGGTTCCATGTCGAGGACGCCCGCGACTTCGTACAGACGGACTTCCTGCACAACATCGACGACTTCTTCAGCGACAGCTTCCTCGGCAGGAGCAGCACGGTCGGGCGGGGGCTCATCGACCTCGACTGGCGGATCTCCCTCGGCCTGATGGCCGTGGCGTTCCTGCTGCGCGCGCTGTTCAGCAAAATGGTGGAGCGGGGCGACGGGAAGATCTCGGGGCTGGGCACCGCCCTGTCCGAGTTCGCCTTCGTGTTCTTCGGCCTGAACGCCACCTTCGTGCTGGCCAACGCGCGCGCCGACTGGGTCTCGCACCGCCTCGCCGTGTCCGCCTCGGGTGAGCTCGTGACCCAGGCCGAGCAGAGCATCCCCGGCTGGGAGGCGTTCTGGGGAGCGGTCGGTGAAATCTGGCCGTACATCGTGGACGGTGTCTTCATCCCGCTCACCTGGCTGACGGTGGCGGTGCTGGTCTTCGGTACGTACGCCGACGACGCCCGCACGATGCTTCGCGACACGCGCTTCGAGAAGGGCATCGACAAGCTCTACTCGACCCACTCGATCACGCAGAAGTCGGTCGAGCGGATCACCGGCGGCTTCCAGGAGCGCTGGGTCCCCCTGGCCAACTCCTTCAGGCAGACGCTGACGGGCGGCGTGGCGCTGTTCGGGATGATGTGCCTGTGCTACGTGTCGCTGCACGTCGGCGCGGAGTACGCGATGCGCGGCGTGCGGACGCTGATCGGGTCGAAGGTGGAGTGGCTCTGGATGCTCGTCGGCACCCCCGTCGACTTCGTCAAGAACCTGCTCGTCACGATCCTGACCATGGCCCTGCTGGCCGCCGCGTTCGACATCGCGGCCACGCGGGGCCGCCGGATGGCTCCGGCGCCCGAAGCGCCGCAATCGCCCGCCGTACGAGGTGGCCAGATGGGCGTCAACGCCTGACGCGCCGCACCCGGTCGGTCGGTCGGTCGGAGGAGCGTCAGCGCTTGAAGCGCAGCACGTCCAGCTCCGGCTCCGTCTTCGCGGTCATGAGCTGGGCCGTGGGGATGTCCGAGCGGTAGTTGCTCGGCGTGAGCAGCAGCTCGACCTCGGCCGCCTGCGCGGCCGGCACCCGGGCGTAGGCCGTCATCTGGTACGACTCGCCCACCTCCATCTTCTCGGCCGGTGTCGTGTCGTCGCCGACCAGGGCCACCCACGTACGGCCCTGTCGATCCGTCACGAACAGGTCCTTGGGCTTGGCCGTCTTGACCGCTCCGTCCGCGTCGACGGCCGACCGGGTGATGTCGATCTTGAGGTAGGCCGACCCCGGCTGGGGCTTGCTGCCGGGGATCTGCGGCACGGTCTCCATCGTGGACTTCCAGCTGACGTGCTTGACCGTGACGGACTGCCCCGCCGGTACGACCTGCTCCTGCTTCGCCGGAAGCTGCCCTGATCTGACCAGATAGACGTGATAGCGGTCGTACGTCGTCGCCCCGACCGCCACGACCAGCGCGGCCACGGCTCCGAGCGCCGTCAGCACGGGCCGGCGTCGGCGCGGCGGCGGCGGAGTCGCGGCGACCGGCACCTCGGCGGCGACCGGAACCGCCGGTTCCTCGGGAGGGGGTGGGACGACAGGGAGGGGCGGGACGGACGGCCGGGGAAGTGGCCCGGCGCTGGGGATGGCCGGGATCGGCTGGGTGGAGGTGTCCACCGAGGGTTCCGTCCGCTTGGGCGGCCACACCTGCTGATCGGGAGGGACCACCCGCGTGGCGGCCGAACGGCGCCGCCGCGGCCGCGGCCTCTGAGATCGAGGTGGCGGCTGGGACGGAGGCGGCGCCTGGGGCTGGGGCTGGTCCGTGTTCTGGCCGGCCGGAGGAGAGAACCAGCCGCGGTCGTCTGTGCTCATCAGCTCTTCTTCAGGATGTAGACGTCGCTGGGCGCGGACTTGAGCTGGGCCGCTGCCGGGCCGTCGATGCCCAGATCGACCTCGGCCTCCGGCTCGAACGGCTCGACCAGTGCCGATCCGGGCAGCTTGAACACGACCCGCGCGCCTTCGAGCGCCGAATCGGGGATCTCGAAGACGAAGTTGCCGCTGACCCAGAAGCCCGGCTGTATCCAGGGGTTGGCCAGCGTCTCGGATGCCTCGATCTTGTCCGTGGCGTCGTAGCTGACGCCGTCCGGCGTCAGCAGCGCGGGGGTGCCCAGGTGCAGGGGTTTGGTGGCGGAGGTCGCGGACGCCTGGACGATCAGGAAGAGCTGCTCGGTCTCCACCTTCCCGCGCGCGCCCTGTACGGCCCGCGCCACGGTGACCGAGTTGACGCGGACCGCGAACCTGCCGGTGTTCACCTCCTGGCCCTTCGCGCCGACGGTGGTGATGGGGGCGTCCATCTCGTTCGGGGTCAGGTTGCGCGTCTGGAGGCCGACCGCGCCGCCCAGCAGCGCCAGGCCGACGAGGGCGCCGAGCACGCGCGAGCCGCCCTGCCGGCGGGCGCGGGAGCGGCGGCCGGGCGGGCGGCGGGACGCGGTGGCGGTCATGTCGCCTCCGCGCCGTGCACCGGGAGCGTCACCTGGGCCTGGACGACGGGACGCCGTCCGTTGCCGGGCACTCCCGAGCCGGACCCTTCTGAGTCGGACTCTTCCGAGATCAGGCTCCAGTGGAAGGACGGGTCGTTGAAGCCCGGCTCGTATTCGAAGCCCGCCACGTCCAGCGTCACCTTCTGCGGCGGCTTGGCCGCGCCGTCCAGGTCGTAGCGGAGGATGACCGTGGTCGGGACGCCCGGCTGAAGCTGGCCGCTCTGCGCGTTCTTCGACAGGCTGTAGACCGTCGGCACACCCTTCGCCTGAACCTGCGGGGTCACCTTGACCAGCGACCCCGCGAAGCTCGTCGCCGAGATCGAGCCCTCCGGCTTGCTGGGCGGAAGGCCGACCATCGCCGTGGCCTTGCCCTGGTTCGTCACCTTGAAGGTCAGCTCCACGAAGCGTTTGTCGGTGTCCCAGTCGGCCTTGGCCTTCTGCGTGGCCAGCTTGGCCGTCACGAACTGCGTACTGAACTGCCCCTGGTCGAGCACCGCCCCCTCCCCGTATTGAGGCGGGGCCGGATCGGGAACCTCGGCGAAACCGCCGAGCAGGGCGGTGATGCCGAGGGCGGTGACTGCCACCAGGGCCACTGCCGGCACCACTACCGGGCGTTTGGGCTTGTTGCTGCCGCCGGAGGGTTCCGTCATGGGTAAGGATGGTAATAGGTCACGCTTGCCCCATCTGCCGCTAGCCTCCCATCTGGCTGGTCTAATTGCCGAGAACCCTGCCGCAGCAGGGGGTCTAGCTCATACGCTGTCACGGAGCGGAGGGTCAGCCCCCACTAACGACATATCGCGGCCGGAGGGTCACGTGGCGGACGTGCATCCCGAGCATGCGCAGCTCCAGGCGGACCGCATCTACCTGGGCTGGCAGTACATCCTGCTGCACCCTGATCCGGGACCGCCGCCCAAGCGGCCCTCGCCCGGCGAAGGGGAGGCCGCCTCCGCGGAGGCCGACCAGGAGTTGCTGCGCCGCGAACGCTTCCAGCAAGACCTGCTCAACCGGCCCGTGCGGGTGTTCAGGGTGTTCATGGTCATCCTCACCGTGCTGATACTCGGGCTGGCCGTCGCCGGTTACCTGCAGTGGTCGTTCGCGCTGCTGGGTCTGGTCGCGGCCGGCGGCGTGGCGATCATCTGCAGCTACGCGCTCGTACAGGGTGACCGGGCGGTCCGCTACCGGGTGAGCGAGCAGCAGGCCCGCGACGACCGGCAGCGACGGGAACGTGACAAAGAGCTGTTCCGCGCGCAGGAGGAGCACGCTCAGCGCTACCGCGAGTGGCAGGAGGTCAAGGAACGCCACGACCGCCAGCTCACCTGGTACGCGGTCGCCGTACCCGACGAGATCGACCGCATCGACGTGGCCGGCGGCACGCTGCCCGGCTGGTCGGCGCTGATCACCCTGCTCGGCGCCACCCGCCTCTACAGCGGCGGCCACCTCACCGTGCTCGACCTGTCCGAGGGGGCGATCGCCAAGGACCTGATCGAGCTGGCCCGCCGGGGTGGCGACGACCCGCTGGTCTGGGTGCTGCCGACGGACCTGCCCCGGCTGGACCTGGGCGCGACGCTGAAGCCCGAGGCGTTCGCCGACGTGCTCGCCCACGTGGTCAGCGTGAGCGAGGAGCACCGCACCACGCGCGACCTCAGCTTCGACAACGCGATCCTGGAGCGGGTGCTGGAGGTGCTCGGCGAGAACGCCACGATCAACCAGGTCACCGCCGCGCTGCGGGCACTCGCCCAGGTCGGCGACCCGCGCGACGACCTGAGGTTCGGGCTGATCACGGCGACGCAGCTCGAACGGATCGGCACGCTGTTCGGGCGGGGCGTCAGCGACCGCGTGGTGATCGAGCGGGCCTGGGCGCTGGAGTCCCAGCTGCGCAAGCTGGAGACGCTCGGTACGGAGGCCGTACGGCTGCCGCCGGCCAGGTTGCGGGTGGTGAGCATGGACCGGCAGGCCGGGGTGTTCGGCAACCGGGTGCTCGGCACCTACGTGGCCACCGCGCTCACGCACATCCTGCGCCAGTCGCCCGCCGCCGACCGGCCCTGGTATCACACGATCATCGTGGCGGGGGCCGACAAGCTCCGTGGCGACGTGCTGGACCGGCTCATGGACGCCTGTGAGACGTCCAGGACCGGCCTGGTGCTGACGTACCGGAGTCTGACCCCGACCGTGCGGGAGCGGCTCGGCAGGGGCCACGCGGCGGTGGCGTTCATGCGCCTCGGCAACGCCGAGGACGCCCGGGTGGCCAGTGAGCACGTCGGCACCGAGCACCGGCTGGAGCTGGCCCAGCTCACCGAGACGATCAGCGATTCGATCCCCGGCCTCGACGGCGGCTACACCTCCACGATCTCCCAGGTCGAGGATGCCACGGGGGAGCGTGACGACAACCGTACGGACCTCGCGGAGGACCTCGTGGAGTCGACGGAGTGGGGCAGGACGGCCGACAAGATCTCCGAGAAGGAGCGGGTGCTGCAGCGTTCGCGCGAGTTCCTCGTCGAGCCGCACCAGCTCCAGCAGTTGCCCACGACGTCCGTGATCGTCACCGACGCGACCGCGCAGGGCCGCCGGGTCCGCCTGGCCGACGCGAACCCGGCCATCCTCACATTTCCCAAGACCACGCTCGGCGAGCTGGACGACGTCCGCGAGGCCGTACTCGCGATCGACGGCAAGGGCGGAGACGGCGACGGAGAGCCGCCGCCGAACCTCGGCCCCCCGCCGTCACGCCTGGACTGGCGCAAGGACAGGCAATGACATGGCAAATGTCAACGTGGCGCGCTGACGGTAGGCGGATTTTACTAGCAACCGTCTGTGGGGGAATGAAATGCAGTCGAGTGTCTCGCTGAGCGGGCCCTGGTACCGAATCCAGTCGATCGCGGCACCCTCGCGAAGCTCGTCGGCGGAGTGGGACTTCGTCACCGTGCTGCCCGCCGTGCTGTCCGCCGCCCAACGTGACCGGCCCTTCGTCATCGGGTGGCTCTCCCGTGGATCAGGGGCGCCGCTCGAGCTCATCACCAACGCCGGGCCGCTGTCGCCGCCGCGCCAGCCGCGCCGCGCCACCGACGCGCCGGGGGCGCCGGCCGGTCCGCAGCCGCTGCTGTTCCCCGGCGGGGCGCGCGGGGTGCAGCTCGACGAGGAGTACCTGGCCGACCTCGCCGACCTGGTGTGGACGCCGTGCCCGGGACGGCAGGCGCCGCCGCTGGGCGGCCGGCGCGAGTTCGGCGGGCTCGAACCCGACGAGCTGAAGCGGCCGACGCTGTTCGAGGCGACGCTGGTCACGCTCATGTCGAGGCCGTTCGCGTGGCTGGTGGTGGCCGAGCCGACCGACCTGCTCGACGCCGAGGTCGCGCACCTGCGTACGCAGCTCAACGTGCTCAGGCAGTACGGCGACGCCTCCGAGCGCAGCAGGTTCGACGCCGAGCGGGCCGAACGCCGCATGCAGGAGCTCGACGCCTTCCGCGAGGCGGGGCTCTGGAACGTCCGCGTGCTGGCCGGCGGCGCCACGGCCGAGGAGCTCCGGCAGATCGCGCCGGTCCTGGTCGGCTCCGTCGAGATGAGCCACCACCCCTACCGGCTGCGCAGCGCCCAGGGCGCCGTCTACGGCCTGTCGGAGGCGCTCGCCCTGACGATGCAGGACCCGGCCGACGGCGCCGCCGCGCCCTTCGCCGCGACCGCCGGGGCCCTCGCGGCGCTGGCCGGGCTGCCCAGGCGCGAGGTGCCGGGCGTACGGGTGCTCGACTCCGGGTTCTTCGACGTGACCTCCGAGGCCGAGGAGGGCGAGCTGGACCTGGGGGAGATCCTCGACGGGCAGGACCGGTGCGTCGGCTCCTTCCGGGTGCCGCTGAGCACGCTCAATCGGCACGCCTTCGTCACCGGGGCCACCGGCTCGGGCAAGTCGCAGACGGTCAGGCACCTGCTGGAGCAGCTCAGCAGGGCCGGCATCCCGTGGCTGGCGATCGAGCCGGCCAAGTCCGAGTACGCCGCGATGGCCGGCCGCATCGAGCCCGGCACGGTCACTGTGATCAACCCGTCGGCCCCTGCCGGTGTGCCGTTCAGCATCAACCCGCTGGAACCCGAGCCCGGCTACCCGGTCCAGGCCCACATCGACATGGTCAGGGCGCTGTTCATGGCGGCCTTCGACGCCGAGGAGCCGTTCCCGCAGATCATGTCGCTGGCCCTGCAGCGCGTCTATGAGGCCACCGGGTGGGACGTGGTCACCGGCGGCGCCGTACCGGGCTCCAAGGTGCCGCCCAGCGTGCCGACCCTCGAACTGCTCCAGCAGCACGCCATGGACGTGATCCGGGAGATCGGCTACGGCCGCGAGGTCCAGGCCGACGTGGAGGGCTTCATCTCGCTGCGGCTGCGCTCGCTCCGCGTCGGCTCGGCCGGCCGCTTCTTCGAGGGCGGCCACCCGGCCGACATCGGCGGCCTGCTGGAGCGCAACGTGGTGCTGGCGATCGAGGACGTGGCCAACGACGAGGACAAGGCGTTCCTGATGGGCACGCTGATCATCCGCATAGTCGAGCACCTGCGGATGCGGGCCCGGCAGGAGAAGTCCACCGGCCTGCGCCACGTCATCGTCATCGAGGAAGCCCACCGGCTGCTGCGCGACCGCGGCACCGGCCGCGCCTCCACCCACGCGGTCGAACTGCTGGCCGGCATGCTCGCCGAGATCCGGGCGTACGGCGAGGGCATCGTGGTGGCCGAGCAGATCCCCACCAAGCTCGTCACCGACGTGGTCAAGAACACCGCGCTCAAGGTCGTCCACCGGCTCCCCGCCGAGGACGACCGGCAACTCGTCGGCGGGGCCATGAACCTCAGCGAGGAACAGTCCCGCCACGTCGTCTCCCTGCAACCGGGGTCCGCCGCGGTGTTCGCCGACGGGATGGACCGCCCGCTGCGCGTCCGGGTGCCGCTCGGCGAGTCCCGCGAGAAGCTGCTTGCCAGCCCGGCCCCGCCGATCCGGGGCCGAAGATCGGCGGCCTGCGGCAGCCAGTGCCGCACCGGCCAGGCGTGCACCCTGGTCGAACTCCGCGAGGCCGACGTCCTCGCCGACGCGCCCGACTGGGCCTGGCTGCGCATCTGGTGCGACACGGTCGTCCTGGCCTTCGTGAGCAACCGGCCGCTGCCCGGCGTACCGCGCGCCTTGACGGCCGCCTGGTCCGAGCTGCCCGCCAGACGCCGGGAGTGCCTGCTGGCCACCCTGATCGAACGCTCGGTACAACGCCGGGCCTGGTCGCTGCGCAGCTGGTTCGACCCGGCCCTGCTCACCGAGAAGGCCGCCGAGACGGCCACCCGCCTCCTCGCCGCCGTGGACAGCGGCGGCGAACGCCCCGGCGCCTCATGGGTCATCCCGCAGGTGCGCTGGCTGCACGAGGTCGACAGACTCTTCCCGTACGGCCAGCCGGCCCCGAACCTGCGCAGCCCGGCACCGCCGATGGAGTACGCCCTGTTCCGCAACGCGCCCAACGGCAGCTCGGCCGAACTCCTGCAATCGGAACTGCTCGGCCACCGAGCCAAGGCACTGCGCCACCACCCACTGTCGATGGAGGTCGACCACAACAGGGCGCTGGCTTGGCGGGTCATTCTGGGTGACGACGAGAGCGAGGGTGTTCAGCGGGACATCAGCACGGTCGCGATCGGCGTCGACCCGTCGTCGCGGTTGCGGCATGTGGGGCAGACGATGGGGGCTGGGTGGTTGGAAGGCGTACTGTCTTGGCCACGCCGGTTCGTGCTGCCGTTCGACCGGGACGGCGCCCCGGAACTCTCTTTCGCCGAGCCGGGCTGAGCTTTACAAAGGGCTCGCAGTCGGCGCTTCGCGCCCATGGGGCTTCGGCGTGCTCCCCGGGGCCTTCGGCCCCTCCTATGCGAGGGCAAGCCCTCGCGCTCCCACGCTCCGCCACGGCCAGACCAAGGGCATGAGCCTCATGTTATGGGGAGGCGGGCCAAGGCACGCTAGGGCGGGTACCGCGCCGCGAAGTCGGCTGAGAGGGCGGCTCGCGAGTTGATGCCCTAACTGTCGTAGCGTGATCGGGTGGATCTACGGCGTTATGGCTGGTCGGCGGGCTTAGTACAGGATTGGGCTGATCGTCAGGTTGACCTCAACTTAAGTTGAGGCTGAAGACTACTCCTGCGGGCCTTGAAAGGGCCCATGCCGCACATGTCGGATGACGGGCACCAACCGTTGTCACCGCTGTCGCGCACCGATGGTGACGCTGCTTGTCTGTCATCGGCGCGCCCAGCCGCTGCCGGAAGGCGTTCGCGGCAACGGTGTCTGCTCGGCCGGCAACACATTTGCGCGCTCTGGTACGGCAACTCAAAAGGAGAACCGGTATGGCGATGTTATCGGCTGGCACCACGGATCATCGACTGACGACCAAACTTCTTCTGCTCTGCGGCGCGATCGGCCCGGTGGTCTTTGTGGCCGTGTATCTCATCGCCGGGGCTACCCGTCCCGGCTACAGTGCCTGGCGCCACACCATCAGTACGCTCAGCCTGGGCGATCAAGGGTGGATACAGATCGTTAACTTCATGTTCTATGGATTACTCACGCTGTGCTTCGCGGCAGGCCTCAGGCGCGTTCTGCGGACTGGGGCCGGCTCCCTATGGGGATCAATCCTGTTCTTCATCGTCGGGCTCGGCCTTATCGCCATCGGTCCTTTTGTGTCGGACCCGATCCTCGGCTACCCGACGGCGACGCCCGCTGTCGCGAGCCTGGGCGGTTCCATCCACAACCTCACGAGTCTGATCGTATTCATCGCCCTCCCTGCCGCCTGTTTCGTGTTGGTACGGCGCTTTGCTCGCGCCAAGTGGCGCGGATGGACTTCCTACTCGATTGTGACGGGCACCCTTGCCATCGCGTTCTTCATGCTCTTCTTCGCCAGCGTTTCGGCTGCCAACGGTCAGGACGGGGGGACCTTGCCGGCCGGGCTGTTCGAGCGGATGCCCACCGTCATCCTTGGCGTCTGGCAGGCTCTTCTCGCGCTCCGACTCCTGAGCGAGAAGGTCTCTGAGCATGGCACTTCATCTGTAGAGCGGTTCCCGAGTTGATGGCTGCCATGTCGCAGTGTGATGAGATGAATCTGTAGCGTTATGCCAGGCTGGTCGGCTTGGACGCTGGGATAGCGGTGTGAGCGGGCGCAAACCGTACCCGAGCGATTCATCCGACGAGCGGTGGGTGTTGATCGAACCGGTCATCGCGGCGTGGAAGGCCACGCACCCCGCGGTCAGCGGCCACCAGGGCGGCTATGTGATGAGGTAGATCGTCAACGCGATCCTCTACCAGGGTCGGACCGGCTGCCAGTGGGACTTTCATCCGCCCTACGCGGCCGCCCTTGGTGGCCACGTCGATGTGACGATCAGCGTTGGGCCTCACTCGGTACGGGTCGCTTGACCGCGAGCCCGGTCAAGGACGATCGATACAGCTACCGTCCACAGCGCGATGCGCAACCAGGCACGCAGCAGTCTCTACCGCACTTCGTAAGCGTTCTCGCGCGGCTCCCCATACGAACAGTTAGCTGCTAAGTGTTCGTATGGGCGAGGGCTAGTAACGCTTGGGCCCGAGTACGCCCCCTGTTGTGGCAGTGCATTCCGGTCAGCCGACCGCAGACGCAGGCTCTTGCTCGTGATCACAAGTTCTCCCCACGCCGAATTTGATCGTGCCTGGCGGATCGGCCGTGGTCATTGACGACGACGGGCGAGTACTCCTGCACCGCCGACGCGACTGCGGTCTGTGGGCGCTTCCCGGTGGCGTGATGGACGTGGGTGAGACGGTCGCCGCCGCAGTGGTGCGGGAGAAGGGCTCGCCGATCAGGCGCTTCGCGCCCATGGGACTCGGCGTGCTCCCCGGGGCCTCCGGCCCCTCCCATGCGAGGGCAAGCCCTCGCGTTCCCACGCTCCGCCACGGCCAGACCATGGGCGCTAGCGTGCGACGTGTGCTGACTGGGCACGCTCGACGACTGTGGGTGTGGTAATTATCCAGCTACTATCTGTGACTGGACATGGACATGGCCAGTCGGGCACCGGAGACCCATGCGACAGATCCGCGCAACCCTCGCCGCCCTCACCGGCACGCTCCTCACCCTGGCCGTCGCCGGAGTCTCACAAGCGACCGCCGTCCACGCGGCGGAGATCGCCATCATCGATGGCTACGCCAAGACGGTGAGGGAATCGGCCCGCACCCCGTCGCCTGCCCGACCGATCAGGTCCTGCTCGGCCGCGCCCACTTCGGGGACGAGAACGGCGAGACCACCTACTACTGCGGCCTGATCCTTATTGACGGGCAACGCGTCAAGGTCGGCGCACCGTCCTGGAGCGAAGCCCAGCGAGAGAGCAACTCGTTCTTCGCGGCTCCGCAGAATGAAGTCCTGGTCGGCCGGCAGCATTCCGGCGATGAGAACGGGCCCACGCGCTACGCCACCGCCTCCCTGAGCGCGTGGGGGCGGACCGTCGAGCTGACCTCCTACCGCTGGACCCCCGGACAGAGGGAAGGCAGCAGCCATTCCAAGGCGGGCGACTACGAAGTCATGGTCGGTCGCCAGCACTCCGGAGACGAAAACGGCCAGACCGGCTACCAATACGCCAGGATCGCCGGCTAAGGACTGTTTCTTAGATCAAGTGCGCAGTCAGATGACCAAGGCGGCCATGGTGACGGTGCCAAGGAAGATGTAGGCGCGTTTGTCATAGCGTGTGGCCACGGCCCGGAAGTTCTTCAGCCGGTTGATCGCCCGTTCGACGACGTTCCTGCCTTTGTAGCGTTGGCGTCGGAGCCGGTGGGTCGTCCTGCGGCCGAGCCGCGGCGGCCCGGTGGGCGCGTGATCACGTGGTTCGGGAATGGTGTGGCGGATCTTGCGGCAGCGCAGGTAGGCGCCGTTGACGCGGGAGGAATACGCCTTGTCCGCGGCCAGGCTGTCCGGCCGGGTGCGCGGACGTCCCGGCCCGAGCCGGGGAATGCGGATGTGGCCCAGCACCCGCCGCAACTGCGGGCTGTCACCGTACTGGCCCGGCGTCAGAACCAGCGACAGCACCCGGCAGTGGCCGTCCGCCGACAGGTGGATCTTTGTGGTGAACCCGCCGCGGGAGCGGCCTGAGCACTCCCCAGCCTGACCACCTCGGCCAGCCGGGCCGTCAGCGTGGCCAGCAGCGGATCGCCCCGGTTTGTCCCGGCGACGTCCCCTTTTTTTGCGGCCCGGCGCGGGAGACGGCGAGGCCGGCGGCGGTGTACGTGGCGCGCCAGCGGTGTGCTGGTGCGCCCGGACGGTAGTGGAGTCCACGGAGATGTCCCAGTCCACCCGCCCCTCGCCATCCTGCTCGGTCTGGATCGCCGTCAGCAGCATCTGCCAGGTGCCATCGGCCGACCAGCGGCGGTGCCGCTTGTAGACCGTGATCCACGAACCGAACCGCTCGGGCAGATCCCGCCAGCGCAACCCGGTCCGAGCCGAACACGCCGTCGATCGTCGTGCGATGGTCATTCCACCGCCCGCCACGACGGCCCCCCTTCGGGCAACAGCGGCCTGAGCCGCTCCCACTCGGCATTCGTTAAGCCGCCACGGCCCATGCATCAATCGTGACAACATCACCACGAATAGTCGTCAGACCTAAGAAACAGCTCTTAGCCGCAGCACAAGAAGGACCGTCCGAGGCACAGGCCCTCGCGGTATTCGCCCCGAATCGGATAACCCTAACAATCAGATCAAATGGGAGGACAACAGACTGCACGGAGAATCTTGAGAGCAGTCACCCTCCACCACTGACGGTAGCCATGGGGCTAGGACCTCACCCCTTGACTCCGAGTCGCCGCCGGTCCGAGCCCAAGCGACCTTCACCGGCTATGTCGCCCCTGACGGGCAATCCTCCGCAATTGCGGCAAAAGGCATGGCAGGGAAGATCTCTCGGGGCATCCGCAAAGAACTTCACAACGAGTGATCAAGGCATGGCATACTGCAACACGTGAAAGGGAGGAAGCGGCCGAAGCGACTTCCTCCCGTATGTCAAGGAGACTACCTCTTCCGATGCTCGATGACAACCAGCGGCATCTCTACACCGCCAAACGGATGCTTGACTTCGCGGCTGCTGCGACTCCTTGGCATCGAAGACTCTGGCGGCTGGGGGCGGTGCTTGAGTTGACTGAGCTCCTTGAGGCAGTCAGCGCAAGAGCCCTGGGAGCACTAGCTGAGTCTTCGGTTAAATACCTAGGCGAAGGGCTTGCAAAGAGGATCCAGCGAGACCCTGGATTGGGCTCCCCGGCTGAACGCGGTCAGCTTATCAAGCATGTGAATAGGACCATGCAGGTGGGTGGTCACGACTGGGTTGCACTAAACATCCTGCTACAAGAAAGTCGACCCAGGTATCTTTCCCGATGGGCTGACCACCTCAGAAAGGAGGAAGCCGACTGCGAGCCGACCGCCCGGGCCATTGTCAGCCACGTGTTAGATCAGGGGTACAGCCAGGAAGCAACGCACAAATGGCTAACGTATCACATTAAGTACGGGACGACCAAGATAACCCTGGGTGATTTGTGCGATGAAGCGCAGTCGCTTATTAATAGGCTTCCGATTCGATTCGATATTCTAGTGCCGCTAACTGCGTGTCCGCCCCTTCCGGAGGCAAGACCAGACTGCTGGCTTGATTCATCTCAAACGGCCGAATGGCTCCAGTGCTGGTTTCCCTCCAGGCCAAGCATTAGGCAAGCAGGCGGCTTGCTCCTCGAACTCGATGCCAAGGACAAATACTCTGCCCTCAAAAAAGCTGGCAGCGAAGTTGATAAGCTTGCGTCCCGATTTCAAGTTGGGGCACGTCAAAGGCTGGAGTTTCATCCAACGCTTTACATGATCGGCGAACCCGAGCCGTTGGACTATATTGGAGGCCCGCGTCGAGTCGAAGTACACGCCCTTGAGCAGACGAAGGAAATATTTCGCATTCGACTTGATCCACAAATTGACGCGGCTCTCGAGCTCCTCCAACCACTAGATCGGGGCACTCCTGCCGCTGCAATTGCTGGAAGTTGGGCAGCTCTAGAAGCGCTCCTTGTCGGCCCAGGAGATACCTCCAATCGAGTGGTGGCCGCAACCCGAATGGCTCGAATCGTGGCGTGCAGTTATGTGACCAGCGAATTGCTATCACTTGCGCAGGCGCATGCTAGCATGCGAGACGATCTCGTCTCTAGGAAGCTGCGCTCTATTGGCACGGACCGCGAGAAGGCCATCTTCTTCGAAGAAGCAATACGAAGCAATGTCGTCGATGACTTTGCGAGATCTGGCCCTCAAATCGCCCTACAGCGCATCCGCTCTCTAATCGCCAACCCTGGTGCTATCTTGCCTCGCATTGTCAACCAACTAGAAGACGCTTTTCGCAGACTTTATCGACAGAGAAATTTAATTGTTCATGCGGGCCAGACGGCATCAGTTGCACTCGACGGGACGCTGCGGACTGTGTCACCCCTCGTAGGAGCTGGAGTAGACAGGGTTGTCCAAGCAAGTGCATTGCATAGTATTCCGGCTGTCATGTTCGCAGCCTCTACAGAAATCCGCTTGGCTCAAGCTGCCTTCAGCGTCAAGTGCCTGTCAGAGGTGTTCAGCGATCACACTTAAATAGTAACGCGGCAGCAGGCCAAAGCACGTCGACCGGGGTTGAGTGCTGGTCGACTAGTGTGATCAATGTCGTTCAGCGGCTGCACCCGGCCCCGGCGTCGCGTGGCTGTTGGGCCCGTGGTCGTGCTGAACCGCTCCAGGTGGTCGGCCTGTGGGCCTTGGAGCTCCCTGCCCGAGGAGTTCCTTCAAGGCGGGCGGCGCGGTGTCGCCGTCTACTGGCGTCTTCTGAGCCTGGGCGAGCTGTGGTCCCATCCCCGATGGCTTCGGCGGACGTGCCAGCCCTCAGGATTGGCCGCAGGTCGCGGGGCAGAATTTGACCTCGGGGTAGCGCGATGACGGCTTGTCCAGGAGGGACTGCCGCTTGGACTTCAGGTGCTGGTCGAGGAAGGCCGCCACGTATGTGCGGGTGAGCTCGGCGGCGCGCGCCGCAGGCGGAACGCCGTACGCAGGCTTGATGCCGAGGGCGCCCGCCAGTAGCGAGGCGTCGGTGAAGGTCGAGTGTTCCGCGCCGGTCACCACGAGCCAGCGCTTCCACCCGGTCAGCAGCTTCCAGTCGCGGTCCCAGGAGGTGTCGCGGCCGCCGGGGACGTGCTGCGCCGAGCCCAGGAACATGAACGGCCGGGAGAACCCGCTCTTGGGGATCCGGGCGTAGGTGGTGCCGTCCATGTCGATTCCGGCCCGCACGCGGGGATCCTTGAGCATGGCGGCCATGGCGCTGGACCCGCCGATCGACTGGCCGACCATGGCGATTCTGGAGCGGTCGATCACGGTGGAGCCGTTCCATTTCGCGGGCAGCTGGTCGAGCACGAAGGAGACGTCGGCCGCCCGGCCCTGGACCACTCCCGTGCCGAAGCCCGGGTCGGTGTCGCTGTCACAGGCGAGGCATTCGGCGACCCGCCCGTCGGCCAGGGTCGTGGCGTAGCTTTCGTAGGTGTGGTCGATGCCGGCCACGACGTACCCTCGGCTGGCCAGGTCCTCGGCCAGCGACGTGAGCGTGCTCATCGGATTGGTGAAGCCGGGGGACAGCACCACCAGCGGGAGCTTTTCCCCTGCGGGTTTCGCGTCTTTGATGGCGTACGTGCGGGTCTTGCTCAGCGTGTCGTCCGGGACGCTCGCGACCCCATAGCGCCTTATGGCGAGCTCCGATTCCTTCGGTGTCATGTACGGCGCACGCTCCCCGTCCCGCTGCTTGGCCGGATACCACAGGTTGACCTTGAGCTCTCTGGCTTTGGCGTCGAGGTTCCAGGGGTCGGGGCGGGAGGAGTCCTTCAGATACAGGGCGGTGGTACCGACCGGGTGGGCGCCGGTGGGGGCGGGCAGGGTGGCGGGGCCGGTCGGTGTGGCCGAGGGGGCGGCGGAGCGGGGTGGTACGGGTGCCGTGCAGGCGGACGTGGCCAGGACGGTCAGTGCTGCGGCGACTGCCAAAGGGTGTCTCATCGCGAGGTCCGTTCAGGTGTGCAGCAAGGTCAGGGCCTTGGCCAGGGCGGGGTCGCGCCCGGTGGCCGCGTCCTTCGGGGTCAGGGGCACGTAGTGGTCGGGGGGCACGCCGATCCGGTCGATCACCTCGCGATCGGGCCCCAGGTGGTGCCTGGCGGGGAAGCCCAGCAGGGTGTTGTTGCCGAGCAGGTGTGACTGCGCCGGGCCGGAGATGACCCCGGCGGTTCTGGTGCCGACCAACCGGCCAAGGCGATGGTCCTTTATCGCGGAGCTGAAGTGCTCGCATGCCGAGGCGCAGCCGCGGTCGGTGAGCACCGTCAGTGGCAGGTTGACCAGCTCGACGGTGTCGTCGGTCCGCGCGGTCTCGCACCTGCCGTCCACGGTGCACTGGTAGGCGGTGACCTTGCCGTGGCCGAACGCGCTCACCAGCCGGGTCGCCTCAGTGGGGCTGCCGCCGCCGTTGCCGCGCACGTCCAGTACGACGCCGGTGAGGGTGCGGCCGGTGCGCAGCCTGGAGATCGCTTTGAGTACCCGGTCCGCGGAGTCGGGGGCGAACCCGCGCAACCGTACGTAGGCGATGCTGTCGTCCAGCAGTTTGGACTGCACCACCTGCAGGGCGGCCAGGTCCCGTTGGTAGAGGCCGGGCTTGAGCGTCATGCTCCAGCGGCGGCCGGTGCTCTGGCGCAGGAGCCGCAGCCGGACCGGGCGCGCTTCGGGGTATTGCGGGTAGAGGGCGGCGATCGCGGGGGTGGGCCGGTCGTCGATGAAGGGCGCCGATCCGTTGATCGATTCGATGATGTCGCCAGGGCGCAGTCCGGCGGCCTGCGCCGCGCCGCCCTGCACCGTGGTGACGAACAGCGGGGGAAGGGCGACGCCGGGGTTGCCCTCCACCTGAGAGCGTTCGACGTTCGCTTGCAGACCCAGGCCGTAGCCGTCGCCGTCGTAGTAGTCGGGCGGCCGCTTGACGTCGTGTGTCCAGCGGGCGTGGTTGTCGCCGAGGGCGGCCACGATGGCCTCGAGGGTGACGATCGCCAGCTTGTCGCGGAGGTCGGGGGCCTGGTCTGTGATCTTGCGGTAGGCGGTCTCGAAGGCGGTCCAGTCGGCTTTGCGGTCGCCGGTCAGCGCGGGCATGGTGGCCTCGGGCAGGTCGCGGCCGTTGCGGTTGAGCTCTTGGGTCAGTGCGACGAATCCGGCGGTCAGCAGCGCGCGGGCGTCCAGCGTGGCGCCGCTGTAGTAGTTGCCGAGGATGCAGAAGTACGCCTGCTCGATGACGTCGATCGTGGTGGCCGTCTCCGCCCCGGGGGGTCCCTGGGGCGACGCGCAGACCGTACTGGCTGCCGTGCTCGCCTGGCTGCGCGGTGGCGTCGGTGCGGTGCAGGCCGCCGCCAGGAGGAGGGCGAGCCCGGCAGTCGCGATCTTGATGGCGGTCATGACAGGCGCCTGCGGATCCACCAGAAGGAGAGCCAGGTGAGGCCGAGGGTGAGCAGGGCGTAGATCCCGGTCTCGATCCACTGGAAGGGCCAGAAGCGGTCGAGGGGCTGGTAGGTCGCCTTCTGCCGGTAGCCGAGCCGGTTGATCTCCGCCGGGCACGCGCCCATCGTCGATGACGACGGTGCGCAGGGTCCCGACGTCGTCGAGATCTGGACGATCCCGACTCCGGGCTCGGGGCCGGCAGCCGGACGTCCGGACGGATCGACGAGACCGCTGGACAAGACCCAGGCGCCCGCCTGGCCGGGAACAGTCGCATTCAGGCGAATCTCCACATGTCCGCCTTGCTCCCGGTTTATGCCGATGCCGTTCACGTTCGTCTCGCTGAGCTCGAAGGTCCCCGTGACCGGGGGCATCAGGTGAGGCCGGACCAGCAGCGGCATGGCGAACTGGATCGCGGCGAAGACGGCCAGGGTGAGGGCCATGGCGGGCAGTGTGCGGCGCACCAGCATGCCCACGGTCACGCCCAGGACGAAGGCGAACGCCGCGTACCCCATCGGGGCGATGCCGCGCGCGCCGAACACCAGGGGAGCCATCAAGGCCAGGTCGGCCGGGGCCGACTTGTCCAGGGGATCGGACCACCAGGTCACCGCGAGGCCGCACAGGCCGGCGGCGGCCATGGCGACCAGGCCGGTGAACCCGAGCTTGACCGCCAGCCAGCGGCCGCGGGTGACAGTCTGGTTCCACACCAGCAGGTGCGTGCCGGTCTCCAGCTCGCGGGTGATCAACGGTGCTCCCCAGAAGAGCCCGACGACAGCGGGCAGGAGCAGCACGACGAGGCTGACGGCCATGAAGGGCATGTCGTACTCGCCGAAGAACCGGTCGTAGAAGCGGACGCAGGTGTCGTCCTGAGTGCAAGCGGCGATACCGGTGGAGTAGCCGGAGGCCAGGTCCGGGCCGGTCAGAGCCAGGATGACGGCGAGGATGACGAGGAGGGCGGCCATCATCGCGGCCGAGCCGCGCAGCTGGCGCCAGGTCAGCCAGATCATCGCTGCACCTCCAGGGGGACACGCCGGTTGTCGGCGGTGCGCTTCTCCATGTAAGCCAGGACGAGGTCCTCCAGGCTGAGCTGGCTGACCGTCCAGGCGGGGTCGTGGATCGGGGCGTCGGTACGGATGATGAACGTGCTCTGCCGGTCGGTGTGGCGCGCGGAGATGACTTGCTGGTCGGCGGGCAGCCGGTCGGGATCGCGGCGTGGGCCGACGAGCCGGTGATGGGTGGCCAGCAGCTCGTCGACCTCCCCCGCGATCTGGACACGAGAGTCGACGAGCACGATCAGGAAGTCACAGACCCGTTCCAGGTCGGAGACCAGGTGGGAGGAGAGCAGCACGCTGAACTCGTGCTCGACCGTGGCCTCCATCAGGCCCTGCAGGAACTCGCGGCGGGCCAGCGGGTCGAGCGAGGCGACCGGCTCGTCCAGGATCAGCAGCTCAGGTCGCTTGGCCAGACCCAGGGTGAGGGCGAGCTGAGCGCGCTGCCCGCCGGACAGCTTGCCCGCCCGATGGCCGGGATCGAGACCGAGTCGCTCGATACGCTCCCGCGCCATGGTGGCGTCCCAGCGAGGGTTGAGCCGCGTCCCTAACCGCAGGTGATCGGCGACGGTCAGTCCCGCGTAGACGGGTGTGTCCTGGGCGACGAAGCCGACCCTGGCCAGCTGCGCGGGCGTGGCCGCGGGCCGGCCGCCGAGCACGGTGATGCCGCCCGCCGTCGGCTCCAGCTGGCCGCCGGCCAGCTTCAGCAGCGTGGTCTTACCGGCCCCGTTGGGCCCCACCAGTCCGACGACGTGGCCCGCCGGGATGTCGATGGTGCACTCGCGCAGCGCCCAGCGCTTGCCGTACTTCTTGCCTAGTCCTTGGGCCTGCAGGACAGCGTTCACGCTATGTCCTCCTGAGCGGTGGTCCGAAAGGTGGTCATGAAGAGGGCCTCGATGCTTTCCTCGTCGAGGCCGGCTCGGCGGGCCTTGACCAGCCAGCGCTGCAGTTCCATCCGCAGCGGGCCGTGCGCGGCCAGCGAGGTGCCGGTGAGCGTCGCCGTCACGAACGTCCCCACCCCCGGCCGGGCGGCCACCAGGCCTTCGTGCTCGAGTTCCCGGTAGGCCTTCAGGACGGTGTTGGCGTTGATCGCCAGGTGCGCCACCACCTCCTTGACGGTCGGTAGTTGGTCACCCTCGCGCAGCAGTCCGAGCCGTAGCGCATGCCGTACCTGCTGGACCAACTGCAGGTACGGCGAAACACCCGACCTGCCGTCCAGATGGAACTCGATCACTGTCTTCTCCATTTATCTAGCTTGCTAGTACTTTAGGCTTCTACATGTTAAAGGATCATAAGGATCGCCGTCTCGGTACCCGGCGCCCGAAGCGGTCCATCGCTCCTCAGCCCGTCCGCGGCCCGGACCTACGCCGACGCCGACGCCGTCGCGCCGAAGAGATCCTCGGCCTCGACATCACCGACCCCAACCCTCTAGTTGCGTACGTGGTACCCAGTAATTTACTGTGGGCGTTGCAACTGCGTACGAAGTACTCAATTGGGGGGATCATGGATCCGATCGTGGTCGCCGAGGGGCTGCACAAGTCCTTTGGCGACACCCACGCACTGCGCGGCCTCGACCTGAGCGTCCCGAAAGGCACGGTCTGTGGCGTACTGGGGCCGAACGGCGCGGGCAAGACGACCGCGGTGCGCATCCTGGCGACCTTGTCCGATCCCGATGCCGGGCACGCCCGCATCGCCGGCTACGACGTCGTCCGCGAGGCCGGCAAGGTTCGGGAGAAGATCGGGCTCGCGGGCCAGTACGCCGCCGTGGACGAGAAGCTCACCGGGCGCGGCAACCTGCGAATGTTCGGGCGCCTGTCCCATCTGTCCCGGCGCCAGGCGCACCGGCGGGCCGATGAGCTGCTCGAACGCTTCGGCCTGATGGACGCCGCCGATCGCCAGGTCGCCGGCTACTCCGGCGGCATGCGCCGCCGCCTCGACCTGATCACCAGCCTCATCCTGCGCCCCGAGGTGCTCTTCCTGGACGAGCCGACCACCGGCCTGGACCCGCGCAGCCGCGGTGAGATCTGGGACAGCGTCCGCGAGCTGGTCGCGGACGGCACCACGGTGCTGCTCACCACGCAGTACTTGGACGAGGCCGACCGGCTGGCCGACGACATCGCCGTCATCGACCACGGCCAGGTGATCGCCACGGGCACTCCCGACGAGCTGAAGGCCACCATCGGGGACCGCCTCGACGTCGTCGTCGAAAACCCCGCCGCGCTGCGCCCGGCGGCGACCGCGCTGAACGCCCTGGCCGGGGCCGAACCGACGGTGACGGACGCCGACCGGCTCAGCGTCGCCTTGCCCGGCGGCGGGTTCCGGCTCGCCGACATCGTGCGCGAGCTCGACCGAGCCGGGGTCGCCGCGCTCGACGTCAGCCTGCGCCGCCCCACCCTCGATGAGGTGTTCCTACGCCTGACCGACCGCAAGGAGACCGTCCAATGACCGCCCACACCAACCATCTGATGACCGCCCAGACCAACCATCTGATGACCGCTCGTACCAACCCGAAGAAGACCGTCCGATGACCGCTCTCACCCCGCCGATGGGCCGCCGCCTGCGCTGGACGTTCATCGACGGGCTCACCCTGGTCGGCCGCGAGCTTGGCCGGGTGCGCCAGGAGCCCGGCGAGATCGTCGGTGCGCTGCTCTTCCCGGCCATAGTGGTGGTGCTGTTCGGGTACGTGCTCGGCAGCGCGATCCAGGTGCCGGGCGGCGGTGACTACCGCGAATACCTCATGCCCGGTCTGTTCTCGATGGTGACCTTCACCGCCCTGCAAGGAGTCATGGCGCGCACGGCCGCCGACGCCTCCCGCGGCGTGATGGACCGGTTCCGCTCCATGCCGATGGCCCGGCTGGCGGTGCCGTTCGGGCAGACCGGCGCCGACTCCCTGGTCGGCCTGCCGCTCCTGGCCATCATGGTGAGCACCGGCCTGCTGGTGGGCTGGCAACCGCACCATGGCCTGATCCCCACGGCCGAGGCGTTCGGGCTGATGCTCCTGCTGCGGTACGCGCTGAGCTGGGTGGGCGTCTACGTGGGCCTGGTGGTGAAGAACGAACAGATCGTCGCCCAGGTGGTGGTGCCACTGTTCCTGCCGTTCACCATGCTCTCCAACTCGTTCGTCCCGACCGACGGCATGCCCGGGTGGCTGCGCTTCCTGGCCGACTGGAACCCGGTCAGCGCGCTCACCGCCGCCTCCCGGGAGCTGTTCGGCAACCCGGGCGCCCCCTCCGGCGACGTGGCGTGGCCGCTCGCGCATCCGGCGACCACCGTCCTGCTCTGGTCGGCCGTCCTGCTGGCGGTGTTCGTCCCGCTGTCGCTGCGCGCCTACATGCGCAGAGGACGCTGAACCCCGCTTGGTCTCTTCTGAATCGTTCTCCTCCGGAAAGGCAGCAAAATGACCGACAACACCTACGAAAAGGTGCAGCAGATCCTGGACTCGGCTGTGGCCGAGGACGGCATTCCCGGCATCGTCGCCGAAGTCCATGACGCCGGCGGAACGTGGTTCGGCACCGCGGGCGTGGCCGACCTCGCCACCGGACGCCGCCGTCAGCCCGGCGAATACCTGCACATCGGCAGCTCCGGCAAGGCCTTCACCGCCGCCACGGTGCTGGCCTTGGCGGCCGAAGGCCGGTTGAGCCTCGAGGATCCGGTGAACAAATGGCTGGCCGGTGTCATGGACGCGGGCGGCTACGACGGCAACAAGATCACCATCCGACAGCTGCTCAACCACACCGGCGGCCTGTTCCTCACCGGCCTCGCACCAGAGCTACAGCACAGCATCGTCACTCAGCCGGCTCGCGTCTGGACCACCTCCGACCTGCTGAACCTCGCGGTTTCCCAGCCGCCGGTCGGCGAGCCGGGCGAAGGCTTCGTCTACGCCAACGGCGGCTACTACCTGGCCGGCGCGATCATCGAGAAGGTCACCGGCAACAGCTACGCCGCCGAGGTCGAACGCACAGTCATCCGGCCGCTCGGCCTGACCAGCACCTACGTACGGCCCATCACCGACACCAGCTACCCGGACCCGCACCCCCAGGCATACGTCGCCAATATCCTCAAGGAGGGTGTCGACCCGGCATCGCTCACCCCGGAGGACCTGGAGGACTCCGGCCTGCCGCCCATCGACTGCACCGCGCTCAACACCTCATGGGGATGGGCGGCCGGCGGCATCGTCTCCACCACCGCCGATCTGAGCCGCTTCCTCAAGGCGATCGCGACCGGCAGCCTGCTGCCACCGGCCCAGCACCATGAGATGTGGACCATGGTCTCCTCCGGCAGCGTCGTCTGGCTGCCGCACGCCCGCTACGGCCTCGGCGTGATCGAGTTCGACAGTGCGGGGACCAACGGCCTGACGCTGCGAGGCGTGAGCGGCACCCTGCCCGGATCCTTCACCCTCGCGCTGAGCACCGACGACGGCCGGCAGAGCGTCGCCGTCCACACCAACATCGAGCCGAAGAACCTGGACATTCCCATCAAGATCATCAAAGCGATGTACGGCGTCACCCTGGGCTGACCGGCTGGCCGGACTTGGGAGGCAGTCGTACTGCCATACGAACAGTTGGCTGCTAAGCGTTCGTATGGGCGAGAACTGTCAATCCCCCGAAAACGTGGAGACGGTTCTATGCCACAGCGGTCCTCAGCAGGACGGATGAGGCTTGCCGCTTGTCGATCATGTGATGTTCGA